>DATNAR010000294.1:0-9197 GCA_035607385.1 Casimicrobiaceae bacterium | reverse complement strand
GCGCGGGCTGGGAAAGAGCTTGAGGACCGCCGCGGTGATGATGCCCAGCGTGCCTTCGCTGCCCAGGAAAACCTGCTTCAAGTCGTATCCGGTATTGTCCTTGCGCAGCCCGCGCAGGCCGTTCCATATTTCGCCGTCGGCGAGCACCACTTCGAGGCCGAGCACGAGCTCGCGGGCGTTGCCGTAGCGAAGGACTGCCGTGCCGCCGGCATTGGTCGACAGGTTGCCGCCGATCGCACAGCTTCCTTCGGACGCGAGCGACAACGGGAACAGCAAGCCCGCGGCTGCCGCTGCCTGCTGAACGCCGGCGAGCGGCATCCCGGCCTCGACCGTCATCGTCGCGTCATCGGCGTCGATCGCGCGCACCCGGTTCATTCGCGTCAACGTCAGCACGATCTCGTCACCGGTCGCGTGCGGCGTGGCGCCGCCGCACAGCCCCGTGTTGC
This sequence comes from Casimicrobiaceae bacterium, assembly GCA_035607385.1. GTDB lineage: Bacteria > Pseudomonadota > Gammaproteobacteria > Burkholderiales > Casimicrobiaceae > PALSA-1003. Next base: position 8,751 of record DATNAR010000294.1, on the reverse strand, counting down.
CTCCTTGCGGCACGATGGGCACCCGATGACCGGCGCAGCAGCGCACGACGGCGGCGACTTCGTCGGTCGACCCCGGCCGAACCACTGCGCGCGTCCGGCCCCGATAGCGCTCTCGCCAGTCGGTGACGTACGAGGCGACGTCCGTATCGGCGGTGAGAACATTGGTCTCACCGACGATCGACTTGAGCGTGACAAGCAGGGACGCGGCAGCGTCAAACATGTGGGGCATAATACTGGAAATCACGCCCGATCGTAGCGGGCGCCCAGCAGGAGTTCGACGATGCCGGATCAGCCCGCGATGCCTTTGACGCCGCAGGAGGCGATGGAATTCATGCAGCGCATGTGGAATCCGTTCGGCGTGCCGGTGCCGGGCTTTGCGCCGCCCGGCGCGCCGGGTGCCGGCGCGCCCGCGATTCCGTTTCCAAATCCCGCGGCGATGATCGCAACGCTGGATCCCGCCGAGATCGACAAGAAGATCGCCGAGTTGCGCGTCATCGAAAACTGGCTCGCGATGAGCCAGAATTTCATGCAGATGAGTATCAAGACGATGGAGTTGCAGAAGGCCTCGCTCGAGGCGATGCGCGCCGCGACCGCGCCGGCAAAGCCTGCAAAGAAAAAATCAGGGACTTGATTCGAAGGAGTGTCGATGGGCATCACGCTGTATTACGGATCGGGGTCGCCTTATGCCTGGCGCGCCCAGCTCGCACTCGAGCACAAGGCGCTGGCGTACGAGCTCAAGGTCATTTCGTTCGCGGCGGGCGACACGCGCAAGCCGGAATTTCTCGCGCTCAATCCGCGGCATCGCGTCCCGGTGCTGGTCGAAGACGATTTCGTCCTGTACGAGTCGAGCGCGATCGTCGAATATCTCGATGAGGCGTACCCCGGCCGCGGCGCGCCGCTGTTCCCCGGCGACGCCAAAACTCGGGCGATCATCCGGCGCATGATCTGCGAGGTGGACGAGGACTTCGATGCGGCGCTGGATCCGCTGACGACGCAGGCGTTCAGCAAAAAGCCCGAGGAGCGCGACCCCAAGGCGATCGCCGATGCGCGCAAGGCATTGGTCGAGGAGATGGCGATGGTCACCCGCGCGATGCGCGGCGACTATCTTGCCGGTCCGCTGTCAGCGGCCGATTACGCGCTCTACACGCTGCTGGCGTTCGTCTGGCGGTCGCAGATCAAGCTCCCCGATCTGGACGCTGACAGCATGCTTACGCCGCCGCTCGCCCGATGGAAGGCGCGGATCGAGGCGCTGCCGTACTTCGACAAGACGATTCCGCCGCACTGGCGGAAGTCCTAGACACCCGATCAGGTACCCAGCCACGCCGCCCGGCGGGCGGCAACCTCCGGCGCGACCTCGTCGGCCAGCGTCAGCCAGCAGGTGTCGATCCTGGGCGCGGCGAGCTCGACCGCAAATTGCATCAACTCTTCACGTCGAAAGGCGTGGACGTCGACGACATCGCCGGCATTCCGGGTTCGGACGAGGCGATCGAGCCCATCGGCGGTCGCGCGCAGCCCGTCGATCGCAACGATCGCATCGCCCGATGCGAGGCCCGCCAGGGCTGCCGGGCCGTCCGGAGCGAGATGCTTGAGGCGTAGCTCCGCGCCCGCTGCCAGCGTCGCCCCGAGCCAGACGCGCGGCGCCGGTTCCTTGCCCGGCACGCCGCCGCGGTCCTTCGCGTTCGCGGCGGGCCGCAGGTTCCAGCCGATGCCGAATTCGTGGAGGAGCGAAGCCAGCGGGAGCTCGACGGTCCCGTGTACGTAGTCGCGGAAGAAGCCGTGCAGATCGAGACCGGAAAGCTCGGCCGCGAGCAACTGCAGGCCGTCTTCCGGTACGCCGACGCCGGTCTTGCCGTAGCGCCGCCACAGCGCCCGCATGACGTCGTCCAGCGAGACCGCGCTGCGCAGGCGGAGCTCCAGATCCAAGGCAAGGGCAATCAGCGCACCCTTGACGTAGTAGCTGACGATCGCATTCGGCGCGTTCTCATCCTGCCGATAGTATTTGATCCACGCGTCGAAGCTCGAATCGGCAACGCTTTGCTTTTGCCGCCCCGGCGTACGCAGCAGCGCGCTGATCTGCCGCCCGACGAGCTCGAGGTAGTCGCCGACGCCGATCACCTTGCTGCGCACCAGCATCAGATCGTCGTAGTACGAAGTGATGCCTTCGAACGCCCACAGCTGGGTGGTGAAATTCTCTCGGGTCAGGTCGTACGGCACGAACGCTTGCGGCTTGATGCGCTTGACGTTCCACGTATGGAAATACTCGTGGCTCGCCAGTCCCAGCAGCGACCGGTAATCGTCGCTGACGCCTGCTGCGCCCGGCTGCGGCAGACCGTGGCGCTTGGCGACCAGGCTCGTGCTGGCGCGATGCTCGAGCCCGCCGTAGCCTTCGTCGGCCAGGAGCAGCTGAAACAGGTACGCGTCGACCGGCGCGCGGCTACCCGGCGCGCCGCCGAACAGGTCGATCTGCGCCTGGCAGACGCGCGCCAGATCCTGCGCAAGGCGCGCGCGGTCGGCGTGGTGCCGGCCGGTAATGGCGACCGTGTGGGGAACCGCGCCCGCGTCGAAGCTGACGAGGTCGAACCGTCCCATTTCGACCGGGTGGTCGATCAATTCGTCATAGTTGGTCGCGCAGTAACGGCCGAAGCCGAAGGGCTCGGCACCGTGCCGCGGCATGGCGGTCGCCACGCGCCAGTCGCGATAAGCCTCGCCCCGGGGCGGCAGAATCTCGAGCTCGCATGGGCGGTCTTCGCGACCGACCGGCCAGACGAAGACGCACGGGCCGTTGAAGAACGCGCGCGTCGTGTCCAGGTACGCCGCGCGTACCGACGGATCGAACGCATAGACCTCGGCGGCGAGCGTCAGCGCTCCGCTGCACGCATCGGCGAGCCAGACGTCCTTGCCGAGTTTGCGCACCGCGACCGGCAGCCCATCGCACTCGGCGCGCACCGACACGAAATGCCGGGCGAACTCGCGGATCAGATAGCTGCCCGGCGACCACGCGGGCAGGCGAAAGGCCTGTCCGGCGGGGTCAGGATCGGCGACCGTGCAGTGGACCTCGAACAGGTGCGCGTTCGGATCGGACGCGACGATCCGATAGCGGGTCGGCGTCATCCGCAACGACTTACAGCGGATGCGTCTTTAGGGCTGAGCGGGCTTGCGCGGCGCGATGGTCGTCTTGGCCTTGCGACCGGGCGCCGCCGGCGGGACGTAGCCCGACATGCGATACACCCAGCCTTCGATTCGCTTGCCGTTTTCGAAACGAACCAGGCTGCAGGCGATCAGGGCTCCGGTCGACGCCAGGCCAGCCGCGCCGGTGCGAACGGCGGCCAGCGGCATGCCGGTTTCCTTGGCGATCTCCGAATCGAGCCGCTGACCGTGCTTTTTCAGGCATTGCAGGATTTGAGTCAAGATTGGCATCCCCAGTAAACCAATAATTATATCAGATTGGGCCCGGGCTTGGGCCGGTTCCGGCATGGGTACGCCGGCTGGTGCCGCAAGGGGCGTGCATGGCGCCCTCGGCACGAATCGAACGTGCGACCCCCTTCTTAGGAGGAAGGTGCTCTATCCACTGAGCTACGAGGGCGACGCGTTGCGGATTCTACCCGAAGGCATCTCCGCGCCGCGGCAGGGAGGCTGTGGGGCACCGCCTATAATGCGTTGAATTTCAATCGACGATCGCCATGAGCACCGCCTCTTCCTCCACGCCGCCGCGGCCGCCGGTTCTTCGCACGCTGCGCCGGCTGGGCAGCTTCCTGCGGCCGTACCGCCGCCGCTTCGTCTTCGCCGGCGTCGCCCTCCTGGTGGCCGCCGGCTGCGCGCTGGCGGTCGGGCAGGGGCTCAAGCTGGTGGTCGACCGCGGCTTCACTGCCGGTATCGGCGCCGAGCTCGATCGCGCGTTGTTCGAGCTGCTCGCCATCATCGCGGTCATGGCGGTGGCGACCTACGTTCGCTTCTATAACGTGTCGTGGATCGGCGAGCGCGTCACCGCCGATCTGCGCCGGCGCGTGTTCAATCATCTGATGGCGCTTTCACCGGGATTCTTCGAGGTGACTCGCACCGGTGAGGTCATTTCGCGCCTGACCAACGATACGACGATGCTCGAGAACGTCATCGGCTCGAGCCTGTCGATGGCGCTGCGCAATATCGTGCTCGGTGCGGGGGCGCTGGTGCTGCTGATGCTGACCAGCCTGAAGCTGACGTTGCTGGTTCTCGCCGGGCTGCCGGTCGTCGTGCTGCCGATCATCGTCTTCGGCCGGCGCGTCCGCCGCCTCAGTCGCGCCAGCCAGGACCGCGTGGCCGATACCGGCGCCTACGTCGATGAGGCGATCCATGAAATCCGCACGGTCCAGGCCTATGCGCACGAGCCCGAGGACCGGCGCGCCTATGGCGATCGGGTCGAGGCCGCGTTCCGCGCCGGCGTGCGCCGCATCCGCCAGCGCGCGCTGCTGATCGCAGCGGTAATCTTCCTGGTGTTCGTCGCCGTCGGCATCATCCTGTGGATCGGCGGCCATGACGTGCTGGCCGGACGGCTGTCGGCGGGGCAACTCGCATCGTTCGTTTTCTATGCGGTGATCGTCGCGACCTCGGTGGGCACCGTCAGCGAGGTCGCCGGCGAGTTGCAGCGCGCCGCGGGTGCGACCGAGCGCCTGATGGAGATCCTCGACACGCCGGCCGAGATTGCGGCCCCACCCAATCCGGTGCCGCTGCCCGAACCGCCGCTCGCCACGGTTGTGCTCGAGCAGGTGACCTTCGCCTATCCGTCGCGCCGCAACGATCCGGCACTGAGCGCCTTGACCTTGAGCGTCGCCGCCGGCGAACGGGTGGCGCTGGTCGGACCTTCAGGCGCTGGCAAGACGACGCTGTTCCAGCTGCTGCTGCGCTTTTACGATCCGCAGCAGGGAAGGGTGCTGATCGACGGCGTCGACGTCCGCCGCGCCGACCCGCGTGCCGTGCGCGGCCGCATCGCGGTGGTGCCGCAGGACCCGGTGATCTTCGCCGCCAGCGTATGGGACAATGTCCGCTACGGGCGACTGGACGCGTCCGACGCCGAGGTGCGCGACGCCTGCGAAGCGGCGTACGCGACCGAGTTCCTGACGCGCCTGCCGCGCGGATTCGACACCGACCTGGGCGAGCGCGGCGTCCGGCTGTCGGGCGGACAGCGGCAACGGCTGGCAATCGCTCGCGCGGTGTTGTCGCGCCGGCCCATCCTGCTGCTGGACGAGGCGACCAGCGCGCTCGACGCCGAGAGCGAGCGCATGGTGCAGCTGGCGCTCGATCGGCTGATGCACGGCCGTACGACGCTGATCATTGCGCATCGGCTGGCGACGGTGATCGGCGCCGATCGCATCGTCGTGCTCGATGGCGGTATCGTGGTCGCCGAAGGCACCCACCAGTCGCTGGTGCGCACCGATCCGCTGTATCGCCGTCTCGCGGCGCTGCAATTCGGGTTTGACGCCGGTGCGGGCGACGTAGCACCGGCGATTGCGATCGGGGCTCGGGGCTAAAGACCCCAGGGTCTAGGACAAGCGCTCCTTCTGCTCGAGGCACTCCCGAAGCGCTTGTTCGGCGTCCAGACGCGCCTGGTTTAGCCGCTGCATCAATAGTCCGACATACAACGGCAAAATCAGAAGAGCGACAAACAAGCCTACGCCGATCGAAACGTGGTTCGACCAGAAGTCCGAGACGAATAGCACGAAGGCGAAGCCAACAAGCGCGGCGCCGTGCGATATTCGCAAATAGGATGGGCCGAAGCGAAACGCATTGCCGAACGCTACGAACATATAGATACCGACTACAAGCGCTCCGCTTTCTCCCATATGGAGCATAAACCAGGTGATAGTGGCGTTGTCCGCGACGATACCGAGAATGCGGCGCGTCGCTGAGACTTGCGGACCAGCGAGGGTCCACAAGGTAATGGCTACGGCAAAGGCAACGAATCCAGCCAGGAACCAGACCATCTGCGACAGCTCCGCACTTGGCTTGGATTGGCTGATCAGTCGCAGCAAGAGGACCGCGAGGACGACGACGCCCACGGCGAGGCGTAGGCCGGCCTGTTCGAGTTCAAGGCGCGGCGCGCGCGTCACCCTGTGCTTCAAACGCACTCCAGTTGTCCAAGACGCAACGGTTGTTTTCAGTTAGAGCCTCACCTTCGTCCAAGTATGGTCTGCGCGCGATCTTATACCTTTGTCGAAAGGACGCGTTGGCGCCGGTGCGATCGCGTGAGGACGATTCCCTGAAGCTGATCCACGCAATGCTGGATCGATCCCACGTCGATGATAAGAACTTCACGTCAAAGCTGCTTGTGCCGAAAGCAACCGATGAAATGGTCGTTGACCAAGCCGGTCGCCTGCATGAACGCATAGCAGATCGTCGTTCCGACGAAACGAAAGCCGCGCTGCTTCAGCGTTTTGGACAAGGCGTCCGATTCGGGTGTGCTAGCTGGAACGTCGCCGATGCCGCGCCAACGGTTGGTGCGAGGGGCTGACGGGACGCTCGCCCACACGAAGCGATCGAAGCTGCCGAACTCGCGCTGGATGGCGAGGAACGCTGCCGCGTTGCTCACCGCGCTCTCCACTTTCAGGCGATTGCGCACGATCTGCGGATTCTGCAAGAGCTTCTCGATGCGCCGGCGATTGAATCGCGCAACCTTGGCCGGGTCGAAGCCGGCGAACGCCTCGCGATAGCCCTCGCGCTTGTCGAGGATCGTTTTCCAGCTCAGGCCGGCCTGCGCACCTTCTAGCACGAGGAACTCGAAGAGCTTGTGGTCGTCGTGGACAGGCGTGCCCCACTCCTCGTCGTGGTACGCGACCATTCGAGGGTCGGTGCCGGCCCAGCTGCAGCGTTTAATCTGCTTCATCGATAAAGCTCCCGAGCATTGGGCGTGCGAGCGGCGACCGCGCGCGGTGGACCGCGCTTGTTGGGCGGCGCGCCCGCCGGCAGAATGCCGCGATGATCCCATGGTTGCGCACCGGTGCGTTCCCGCCGGTCGAGTCGGCGCTGCATGACCCCAACGGCCTGCTCGCGGCGGGAGGCGACCTGTCGGCCGAGCGCTTGCTCGCCGCGTACCGGCAGGGAATCTTTCCGTGGTATGGGACCGGGCAGCCGATTCTGTGGTGGAGCCCCGATCCGCGGATGGTGCTGTTCGTCGCCGAGTTCATCGTGCCGCGCTCGTTGCGCAAGGTCGTGGCGCAGCGGCGCTTCGAGATCCGCGTCGACAGCGCGTTCAGGCAGGTGATCGAGGCGTGCGCCGAGCCGCGGACCGACGATGGCGGGACCTGGATCACGCCCGCGATGGTCGAGGCCTATAGCGAGCTGCATCGCCTGGGTCATGCGCATTCGGTGGAGGCGTGGCAGGGCGATGCAATCGTGGGAGGATTGTACGGCGTCGCGATCGGCCGGATGTTCTTCGGCGAATCGATGTTCACGCGCACACCGAACGCCTCAAAGGTGGCGCTTGTCTATCTGATCGAGCTGCTCAAGCGTCGCGCGATGCCGATGATCGATTGCCAGCAGCAGACCGAACATCTTGCGCGCTTCGGCGCCCGGCCAATTCCACGTCGCGAGTTTGCCGAGGAAGTCGCGCGGTTGGTAAACTCGACGCAGCCTGCGGAGCCCTGGAACCGTACGCCGCCGGCCCAAGCCGACCCACCGTGACCAAGCTCAACGACCTTCCGCTGACGGCGCTGCAGTTCTATGCGACCGCGCCGTATCCGTGCAGTTACCTCCCGGACCGCCTGGCACGGTCGCAGGTCGCGACGCCAAGCCACCTGATCGACAGCGGCGTTTACAGTGACCTGGTGCGGCTGGGATTTCGCCGCAGCGGCGCGTTTACCTACCGTCCGTACTGCGACCACTGCCGGGCGTGCGTTCCCGTGCGTATTCCAGTCGCGGAATTCGAGCCGAACCGAACGCAACGCAAGACATGGCGCAGACATTGCACGTTAACGGCAGTTCAGCGCAAGTTAGCGTTTGATAGCGACCATTACGCGCTATATCTGCAGTATCAGCGCTACCGCCATCCCGGCGGCGGGATGGACCAGGACAGCCGGGAGCAGTACCAGCACTTCCTCCTGCATAGCAACGTCGCAACCGATCTGTTCGAGTTTCGGGAGCACGGCAGGCTCAGGATGGTGAGTTTGGTCGACCGCCTGCAAGACGGTCTCTCTTCGGTCTACACCTTCTACGACCCGGCGCCCGCTGGCGCCAGCTATGGGACCTACAACGTCCTGTGGCAGATCCAACGCTCTCGCGAGCTCGGCCTGCGCCATCTTTATCTCGGGTACTGGATCGAGCAGAGCCGAAAAATGGCCTACAAGGCGACTTTCAGGCCGCTTGAGGGATTGGGGGCTGGGGGATGGAGAAGGTTGTAATTCGCGAGATGCACGCTCGGTAGCCTGCAGCGGCGATAAGCTGCTGAAGTAGTAGAAAAATTGCTCGCCGGCTCGACAAAAACGATAGCCTCGGCCCCTTTTTAACTAGGCCATACTTGTAGCCTACTACCTGTTTATCCTGGTTCAACTCCTCGGCGTAAAGACCCAGTTCTCTGGACCTACAGCAGCAGGGGTCTTCCCTATACAGCCTAAGTTATGCCATATTGTTCGCCACAATAAGTCTATATTTCCTATGTACGCTGTCTAAGAAAAATCCGAACACCTTTATTGCCGAGTTGGCTTGTTTTTGCAAGTTGAAATCAGAGTCGTATATCTCATCTGAGGGGGCTGGACTATGAACGCAATCGCTGATGTCCATTTT
>DATNAR010000222.1:0-2065 GCA_035607385.1 Casimicrobiaceae bacterium | reverse complement strand
TCGGCTTCTGCGTCGGCGGAACGCTGCTTGCCTGCGCGCTGGCGGTGCTCGCGGCGCGGGGCGAGACCGCGGTGGCCAGCACGACATTCCTCGCGACGATGCTCGACTTCGCCGATCCGGGCGACATCGGCGTCTACGTCTCGCGCGACGGGCTCGCGGCGCGCATGCCGGCGCTGTGCGGCGGCGGCCGCATCCAGGGCCGCGAGCTCGCCAGCGCATTCGCAAGCCTCCGGCCCAACGAGCTCGTCTGGAATTACGTCGTCGGTAATTATCTGAAAGGGCAGACGCCGCCGGCGTTCGATCTGCTCTACTGGAACGGGGACTCGGCCAATCTTCCGGGACCGATGTACGTCGAATACCTGCGCGACATGTATCTGGACAATCGCCTGCGCGAGCCAGGCGCGCTGTCGATGTGCGGAGAACCGATCGATCTCAAGCGCGTTGCGATGCCCACCTATATCCTCGCTACCCGCGAAGACCATATCGTTCCGTGGCGGACCGCCTACAAAAGCGTGGCCCTGCTCGGCGGCGAGCTCACGTTCGTGCTCGGCGCTTCGGGTCATATCGCCGGCGTCATCAACCCTGCGGCGAAAAACCGGCGCAACTTCTGGACCAACGAGCTGCTGACCGACGATCCGGACGACTGGCTGGCGCGCGCCAGGACGCAGCCCGGCAGCTGGTGGCCGCACTGGGCGGCATGGCTCGGCAATTACAGGGGCGGATCGCGGGCTGCGCCGAAAAACGCGGGCAGCGACAAGCACCGGCCGCTGGCGCCGGCGCCCGGCACCTACGTCGTCGAACGCGTATCCTAGCCACCGCGGCAAAAGCTTTGCCCTCGATCGGGCGCATCCCCGCTGCCGCGAAGCTGCGGGCTGCGCTACCATAGCGGCGATCGTCCGATCCAAGACAAGCCGGGCGTCACGCCCAATCTTTTGCGGAGAAATTTCATGAGCGACATCGTCATCGCGGGCGCATTGCGCACCGCGATTGGTAAATTCGGCGGCACGCTGGCCAAGACGCCGGCGCCCGAGCTCGGCGCGACGGTGATCGCCGCGCTGCTCGCTCGTTACAAGTTGCGGCCCGAGCAGGTCTCCGAAGTGATCCTCGGGCAGGTGCTTACGGCGGGCAGCGGGCAGAATCCCGCGCGCCAGTCGTCGATCAAGGCTGGCCTTCCGCCGGAGATTCCGGCGATGACGATCAATAAAGTCTGCGGCTCCGGATTGAAGGCGGTGATGCTGGCCGCGCAGGCAGTGCGCTGCGGCGACGCCGACATCGTCATCGCCGGCGGCCAGGAAAACATGAGTGCGGCTCCGCACGTGCTGCCCGGATCGCGCGACGGCTTTCGCATGGGCGACGCCAAGCTGATCGACAGCATGATCGTCGACGGCCTCTGGGACGCCTACAACCAGTATCACATGGGAATCACCGCGGAAAACGTCGCCAAGCAGCACGCCGTTTCGCGCGCGCAACAGGACGAATTCGCCGTCGCCAGCCAGAACAAGGCCGAGGCGGCGCAGAAAGCCGGCAAGTTCGCCGACGAGATCGTTCCGGTGATGATCCCGCAGCGTAAAGGCGACCCGGTAGCGTTCGACAGCGATGAATTCATCAAGACCGGCGCGACGGTCGATGCGCTGGCGGCCCTGCGGCCGGCGTTTGACAAGCAAGGGAGCGTCACCGCGGGCAATGCTTCGGGGATCAACGACGGGGCCGCGGCGGTGCTGGTGATGACCGCCGAGCGGGCCGCGCAACTGGGTCTCAAACCGCTGGCGAAAATCCGGGCCTTCGCTTCGTCGGGCGTCGACCCTGCCATCATGGGCATGGGCCCGGTGCCGTCGTCGCGGCGCGCGCTGGAAAAAGCCGGGTGGAAGCCCGCAGACCTCGATCTGATGGAGATCAACGAGGCGTTCGCCGCGCAGGCCTGCGCGGTCAACAAGGAAATGGGCTGGGACACGAAAAAAATCAACGTCAACGGCGGCGCGATCGCGCTCGGCCATCCGATCGGCGCTTCCGGGTGCCGGATACTGGTGACGCTGCTGCATGAAATGGCGCGGCGCGACGCCAAAAA
>DATNAR010000221.1:0-6044 GCA_035607385.1 Casimicrobiaceae bacterium | reverse complement strand
CGCACCACTGACCTTGTCGGCCCGCGTGAATGCGACGTCGCTGCGTGCGCTGCAAGGCATCGCCGGCACGACCGCGATCATCGATGGGCGAGTCAAGCTCGACCTCACCGGCCACGGCACGCTGGACAGCGTGCGGTTTTCCGGCACCGTCGAAGGCGACGACCTCAAGCTCGAAGCCGCACAGTACGGCATCGCACTGAAGGACGGGCACTTGCGCGCGCGCCTGACCGAGCAGGCGGTCAGCGTCAGCGAATTCTCGTTTGCCGCGGGCGAGGGTCGTTTCGTCGCCAGCGGCACTCTCCCCGCCTCGCGCGATATCGAAGGCGCGCGGCTGGTATGGAAAGCCGACAAGCTCGCGCTGTTCAACCGGCCGGACACCAAGCTCACGCTCACCGGGGCAGGCACGCTGTCGTTCCAGCGCGGCAGCGTGACGCTTGCCGGCGCGCTGAAAGCCGACGAAGGCTACTTCGAGTTTCGCCCGGCCGGCACCGACGTTCCCGGCGACGACGTTATCGTTCGCGGGCGCGAAAAGAGACCGTCGCGCGACATCGCGCAACGGGTGCCGTTCGACGTCGACCTCGATCTCGATTTCGGCGACAAGCTGAGGTTCGTCGGCGAAGGGTTCGATACGGGCCTGGGCGGCAAGCTGCGCGTCAAAACGACAAGCGCCCACGATCTCATCGCCAACGGCACGATCGATATTGTCCGTGGCACTTATACGACCTTCGGCCAGCGGCTTGTGATCCAGCGCGGCAAGCTGTACTTCAACGGCCCGCCGGACAATCCAGGTCTCGACGTGCTCGCGCTGCGCAAGAACCTCCCGGTCGAGGCCGGCGTCGAGGTCACCGGAACGGTGCGCGTGCCGCGCGTGCAATTGACGTCGAATCCGCCGGTGCCCGACAACGAAAAGCTCGCGTGGCTGGTGCTCGGGCACGGGCTCGACAGCACCAGCAGTGCGGACGCGGCACTGCTTCAGGCGGCGCTCGCGGCGCTCGGCGGGCCGAACGCGACGCCGTTCGGGCAGCGCATCGCGCAGACGATCGGCGTCGACGAAATAAGCGTCCATTCCGCCTATGACCCGCAGCAAACCGGAACTGCCGGCCAGGTCGTCGCGTTCAGCAAGCGCTTGAGCGACAAGCTGACGCTGGTTTACGAGCAGGGACGGTCGGTGGCGAACAATGCGATCAAGCTCGAGTATTCGCTGACCCACGCGCTCACGATACGCGCCGAGGCCGGACTGATCAGCGGCATTGGCGTCTATTACAGCCGCTCGTACGACTGACGCTCGACGGATTTCCCTGCGCCACGCGATTGGGCCGCGAAATGAGGCGCTCGCTCGTTTGCGAAGAGGTGGCGCGCCCGACAGGAGTCGAACCTGTGACCTTTGGCTTCGGAAACCAACACTCTATCCAACTGAGCTACGGGCGCACGCAGTCGGATTCTACCCGCGGCGCACCGGAGCGTCCATTGCGGTTGCGCAAGTGCGTGACGCGATCGTGGTGCGCATTTCGCGCGAGATTTCCCCGCGCGTTATAATGCGCGCCTTGTCTTGAAGCAGCGCGCGCCGGGACGCGGCGTGCCGGCGCGTCCGACGATGTTTCTCCGGCCTTTGCCAGGAATTCCACGATGAGCGATGAGCACACCTCACCGATAAAAACACCCAAGCAACTGGCGATCGTGCTCGTGCTTGCCTTCCTGGTGCCGATCGCGCTTTTTCTGCTCTTGTCGCAATTGGTGACCGGCATCAGGCGTGACGACACCGGCGAGACCGAGGCGATGGTGCTTGCGCGCATCAAGCCGGTCGGCGAAGTCACGCTCGCCGGAGCGGCCGGTGCGCGAGCCAGCATGGGCGGCGAGCAGGTGTTCCAGGCGGTTTGCAAGACTTGTCACGAGGCAGGAATCGCCGGCGCACCTAAGGTCGGCGACAAGGCGGCGTGGGCCGGGCCGATAAAGAAGGGCTACGAAACGCTGGTGCAGCACGCGCTCAACGGCTTCCAGGAGCCGGGCAAGGTCATGCCGCCGCGCGGTGGCAATCCGGATCTTTCCGACGTCGAGGTTGAGCGCGCGGTCGTCTACATGGCCAATCGTTCCGGTGCGAATTTCAAGGAACCGCCCGAGACGGCGGCTGCTGCCGCGGCACCAGCTGCGGCAGCGGCGGCGGTCGCTGCTGCACCTGCGCCGGCTGCTTCGACGTCGGGTGCGGCCGCGCCCGCCGCGCCTCCGACTGCGACGAGCACCGCGGCTGCGGCGGCGCCGACGGCTGCGGCCGCATTGGCGACCACGGCGGGCGCACCGCTCGATCTCGCATCCGGCCAGGCGATGATGCAAAAAGACGGTTGCGCCGCCTGCCACGCCGTCGACAAAACGATCGTCGGGCCCGCGTACAACCAGGTTGCGGCGAAATATCGCGGCGACAAGACCGCGGCGGCCAAGCTCGAGCAGAAAGTCAAGACCGGTGGGGCGGGCGTCTGGGGACCGGTGCCGATGCCGCCGAACAGCGCCGTTCCGGATGCCGACATCAAGGCGCTGGTGAGCTGGATCCTGTCGCTATCGAAGTAGTCGAGCGCGCGGAGCCAGCAACTACGCTGACCAGCTGGTCTCGCGTTTCGAATAACCGGCCACGTCCATCCCATGATGCCTCCCACCGACGTCGAAAGCGAACCCGCGCGCAACTCGCCTACGCCCCGCGCCGATGTGCTGTTCGTGCATATACCGAAGACGGCGGGGATATCGCTCTACGCCGCCATGGCCAAGTGGTTTGGACCTGGGCACTCGCTGCGATATCCTCGATCTACCGAAGCATTCAAGCAACAGTTTCTAGGGCTGTCCAACGAAGAACTGCATCAGTATCGCCTGATCTCCGGGCATTTCAATCTGCCGTTCTGGCTGCGACGAGACTTAGGCGCGCGCGTCGTCGTGGCCTTGATCCGAGAGCCAGTCGAACGGGCGCTGTCCACGTACCGATTCACCAAGGGCTGGTCGGGCCATCCGCGGCACGCCGTCGTCAGCAAGATGGGAGTCGCCGAGTATGTCGACCACTACGTCGCTGAGATCGGACGCCACAACGGACAATGCCAGTTCCTTTGCGGCAGCGGCGACTTCCTAGCTGCAAAGGCAATGGCGCAAAAGCAGATCGATCTGCTGGGTTGCGTCGAGCAGATCGCGTTGTTGACCAAGGCGCTCAGCGAGCGGCTCGGGGTACCGCTCCACCTAGGCATGGAAAATCGCAGCGCAGTCGAGCATCCGACGCGAAGCGATCTCGATCCCGTACTGATAGCCAACATTGAATCGTGCAACGTCGAGGACTGCAAGCTTTGGGCGTATGTAAGCGAGAGCGGCCTCGTCCGCGGACATAATTGATTCAGCGCGCGAGCAACGCGCGCATCTGCCGCAGGCGCGCATTGCCGGCTTCCTTGTCGCGCGCGGCGTCGCCCGGTTCACGCGCGCCTTCCGCGTGCCGCAGATCCTCCTGCGCGAGCTCGCCGATGAAGCGCGACGCTGTCGCGCTTTGCCATTCTCCGGCGCGCTTGCGGCGCCGGCACCACGAAAGCCGCAAGCTCCTCTGGGCGCGCGTCAAACCGACATACATGAGCCTGCGCTCCTCGTCGACATTGCCGGCGGCGATCGCCTCGCGGTGCGGCAGCACGCCCTCCTCGAGTCCCACCAGGAAGACATGCGCGAACTCGAGGCCCTTGGCCGCGTGCAAGGTCGACAGCCGGACCGCGTCCGGGCCGCTGCCCTCCTCGCCTTCGAGCAGGGTCAATAGCGCGATCGATTGCGTGAGCTCGAGCAGGTTGCGCTCATCGGTCTCGCCCTTGCGCGAGAGCCAGCGAACGAAGTCGCCGATGCTCTCCCAGCGCGTTTGCGCCTCGCGCTTGTCGCAGCTCGCGAAAAGATAGTCCTCGTATCCGATCGCCTTGATCAGCTCGTCGATCAGCCGGCCGGCGGGCTCGCGCTCGGCGCGATAGCGCAGCCCGTTGATCATCTTGCAGAACGCGGACAACGCCTCGCGCTGCCGCGCCGGCAGCGTGGCGAGCAGTGCGTCGTCGCAGGCGGCGGCGAACAGGCCGCCGGCGCGGCCGAGGTGCTCGAGCGTCTGCGCGCCGATGCCGCGCCTCGGCGTCGTCACCGCGCGCACGAAGGCAGGATCGTCATCGTCGTTGGCGATCAGCCGGAGATAGGCGACGAGGTCGCGAATCTCGGTGCGGTCGAACCAGGACTGGCCGCCGCTGACGGCGTACGGAATGTTCTGCCCGCGTAAGGCCTGCTCGAACGCGCGGGCCTGGTGATTGCCGCGATAGAGCACGGCGAAATCATCGAAGCGCACGCGATGCTCGAATTTGAGCGCGGCGATCGCGCGTGCAACGCTCTCGGCCTCGGCCTGGTCGTCGGCGGCCGGCGTGACCTGGATCGGCTCGCCCAGGCCCAGCTCGCTCCACAGCGCCTTGTCGAACAGCTTGGCATTGTGGCCGATCAGTGCATTGGCCGAGCGCAATATCCGGATCGACGATCGATAGTTCTGCTCGAGCTTGATCACTTTCAGCGACGGATAGTCGCGCGGCAGCTGTTCGAGATTGGCCACCGTCGCGCCGCGCCATCCGTAGATCGCCTGGTCGTCGTCGCCGACCGCGGTGAACGCGCCGCGCGATCCCGTCAACAGCCGCAGCAACCGGTACTGCGCCGGATTGGTGTCCTGGTATTCGTCGATCAGCAGATACTGCAGACGTTTCTGCCAGTATTCGGCGGTGCCGGCGTCGGCTTCGAGCGCGGCCACCGGCAACGCGATCAGATCGTCGAAATCGACCGCCTGATAGGCCGAAAGCGCCGTGCGATATCGCGCATAGACGCCCGCTGCGACGGCTTCCGCCTCGGTCGCCGCCTGCGCCAGCGCGCGGTCAGGCGCCACCAGCGCATTCTTCCACGAGCTGATCTGCCATTGCACCGCGCGCACGCGCGCACGATCGCCGGTGGCCAGCAGCTCGGCGATGACCGGTTCGATGTCGGTCGGATCGAGAATCGAAAAGCGCGGCGTCAGCTGCATCGCCGCCGCCTCGCGGCGCAGGATCTTAAGTCCCAGCGCGTGAAACGTGCATATCGTCGGCGCGGCGCCAGCGCCGTCGCGAACACGTTGCGGCGCGCCGCTGCGCTCGCGCATTTCGCGCGCGGCCTTGTTGGTGAAGGTGATCGCGGCGATGCCGGCCGGGTCGGCGCCCTGCTCGATCAGGTGCGCTATCTTGGCGGTGATCACGCGCGTCTTGCCGCTGCCCGCGCCGGCCAGGACCAGTAGCGGTCCGTTGATGTAGCGCACCGCAGCGCGCTGCGGTTCGTTCAGCGGAAATTTCATCGTGACGCGGATGTTAGAATGCGCCGGATTCTAGCATCGACGTTTGCTTCCACACGGTGGCGCGACAGCGAAATGGTATACAACCACGTCTTCGCGCAGCCTCGGTGCGATCTTTCCGGGCGAAGATGAGCATTTACGCCGTCGGCGACATCCAGGGCTGCTACGCTGAATTCAGGCAACTGCTCGACCTGATCGCGTTCGACCCGCAGCAGGACCGGTTATGGCTGGTCGGCGACCTGGTCAACCGCGGACCGGAATCGCTGTCGGTGCTGCGCGCGGTGCGCGAGCTCGGTAGCAGCGCCGTCACCGTGCTGGGCAACCACGATTTCCACCTGCTGACCGTCGCTGCCGGTCACCGACGCGCGCATGACGGCGACACCCTGGGCGGGATTCTCGACGCGCCGGACCGCGACGAACTGCTCGCCTGGTTGCGGACGCGGCCGCTGGTCGTGCTCGAGGACGAATGGCTGCTGGTGCATGCCGGCCTGCTGCCTTCGTGGACGCCGGCGACCGCGCTGATGCTGTCGCGCGAGGTCGAGATGATGCTGGCCTCCGACCGGCACGACGATTTCCTGCGCCATCTTTACGGCGACGAGCCGGCGCGCTGGGACGAGGCGCTGCGCGGCTACGATCGCCTGCGTGTCGTCGTCAACGCCTGCACGCGCCTGCGCTTCTGCACGGCCGACGACACGATGGAGCT
>DATNAR010000275.1:0-21235 GCA_035607385.1 Casimicrobiaceae bacterium | reverse complement strand
GGCGCCACCCGAGGCGCTCAAGGCCGCGCTGGCCGGCGCCGAACGCAAGCGGCGCGAAGCCGAAGAAGTGGCGCTGCTTGCCGCGGAGCTCGTCGCCGGACGCCTGCCGCCGGCGATACGCGACGAATTGCCGATGCTGCTCTACCGGCCCGACAAGCAGGCGATCGCCACCCGCGCCGTCGCGGCCGCGTCTGAAACCAGGCATACCAATCCGCTGGCCCTGCTGGCTGCCTGCGGCGCGATCCCGTCGACGCACGACTATCACTTCAATCGCTTCCTGTCCGAGGCGTTTCCGCGCGGCACGGCGTTTCCCGAGTACGGTACTTTGCCGGACGCGCCCGAACTGCCGCTGGCCGGAGCGGAAGCCTTCTCGATCGACGATGCGACGACGACCGAAATCGACGATGCCTTCTCGGTGCGCGCGCTCCCCAGCGGCAACTTCGAGGTCGGTATCCACATCGCCGCGCCCGCGCTCGCGATTCCGCGCGGGTCGGCACTCGATGGAATCGCCCGCGACCGGCTGTCGACCGTCTACATGCCGGGGCGAAAGATCACGATGCTGCCCGACGAGGCGATCGCGCGCTTTACGCTTGCCGCCGGCGCACCGCGCCCGGCGTTGTCGCTTTATGTCGAGACGGCGCCCGACGGCACGCCGCTCAGACAGGCGACCCGTCTCGAGCTCGTGCCGGTCGCGGCGAATCTGCGGCTCGACGCGGTCGGCGAGCATTTCGTCGCCGCCGCGTCGCCGGGTGAGCCGCGGTGGACCGACGAGCTGCGCGTGCTGTGGCGGTTGGCCGAAAAGCTCGAGGCGGCGCGCGGCAAGCCCGACGCGCCGCGTCTGGATTACACCTTTCTGGTCGACTGGGACGCCGCGCCCGAGGGCAGGGTCGCGATCGTGCCGCGCCCCCGCGGATCGCCGCTGGACAAGCTAATCGCCGAGCTGATGATCCACGTCAACAGCAGCTGGGGAAAGCTCCTGCACGAAGCGAACGCGCCGGGCCTGTATCGGACGCAACAGTCGGGCAAGGTGAAAATGAGCACCAAGCCCGAGCCGCATCAGGGGCTCGGCGTCGCGCACTACCTGTGGGCGAGCTCGCCGCTGCGCCGCTACAGCGATCTGGTCAATCAGCGGCAGTTGATCGCCGCGGTGGCCGGCGACCCGCCGCCCTACGTCGAGAGCGACGCCGAGCTTTTCGCAGTGCTCGGCGCTTTCGAGGTCACCTACGCGCAGTACGCCGAATTCCAGAACCGGATGGAGCACTACTGGTGCCTGCGCTGGCTCGAGCAGGAAAGCCTTCGCGAGGCGACCGCGAGCGTCGTACGCGACAATTTGGTGCGGCTCGACGCGCTGCCCCTGTACGTTCGCGTGGCCGACCTGCCGGCAGCCGCCGGGCCGCGCGTGCGCCTCGCGATCGGCGCCGTCGATCTGCTCGCCGCGACCGTTGAGGTCCGCTACCTGGGAGGAGCCCTCGACTGAGCGGGGTTAACGATATACTGTTGTCATATGCCCAAGGGCACGCGAACCAGTGCGACGATCACGCCGCTGATCACCGCGAAAAAACCTGCGGCGCGGCCGCGTGCCCTGGTCGTGCACACGGAAGCGCGGACGATGTCGCTGCCGTTCCTGTTTGCCGACGCGACGCCGGGCAAGCGTCTGCTGTTCAAGGCGATCGTGGGGTCGGTCCTGCTGCATCTCGCCGCGCTGGCCGTGCACTTCAGTCCGCTGGACCTCGCCAAATTCGACCGCAACGGCCCGCCGCTCGAGATTGCGCTGGTCAATGCCAAGTCGGCATCGAAGCCGACCAAGGCGGAGCTCCTTGCCCAGGCGCACCTGGACGGCGGCGGCAACACCGACGCCAATCGCCGCGCAAAGAGTCCGCTGCCGGTGCTGCCCAAGGACAGTGCCAGCACGCGGCTCGCCGCGGCGACCCAGAAAGTCGACACCCTCGAGCAGCGTGCCAGCGAAATGATGGCGCAGCTCAAGGCCGCGGCGCCCGTCGCGGTGCCGCAGCCGCAGCCGAACGAGGCAGCCGAGCGAACCGATCTGCCGACGGCCACCGAGCTGATGCAGCGCACGCTGGAATCGATGCGGCTGGAGGCGCAGATCGCCAAGCAGATGGATGCCTACCAGAAGCGGCCGAAGCGACGCTTCATCGGCGCGCGCGCCGAGGAGTATCGCTTCGCGCGCTACGTCGAGGACTGGCGGCTCAAGGTCGAGCGCGTCGGCAATCTCAATTATCCCGAAGCGGCCCGTGCGCAGAAGCTGTATGGCAGCCTGCTGGTGACGACGGGCATACGCGCCGACGGCAGCGTCGAGAGCATCGTCGTCGAGCGCTCTTCCGGAAAACGGGTCCTCGACCTCGCGGCGGCGCACATCGTGCAGATGGCCGGACCTTATTCGCCCTTCCCGCCCGACATCCGGCGCGACACCGATATCCTGTACATCACGCGGACCTGGACGTTCGCGCCAGGCGATTCGCTGACCTCGCAATGAGCGAATCGGTGCGCGCGTGACCGGCGGCAAGGGATCGCCGGCCGGCCGGCGACCGGCGGATCGGCTATCCGATGCCGGGGCAGCGTCGCCGCGACCATCGAGCGACCCGTTGGACCGCTACGCCATCATCGGCAATCCGGTCGCGCACAGCAAGTCGCCGCTGATACAGGAGGCTTTTGCCCGGGCCACGGGCCAGCGCCTGCGCTACGAGCGGCTGCTGGCGCCGCTGGACGGCTTCGCCGCGACCGTGCAAACGTTTGTCGAGGCCAATGGACTCGGCCTCAATGTCACGATCCCGTTCAAGCTGCAGGCGTTCGCGTTGGCGCGCGAACGCAGCGCGCGGGCGCAATCGGCGCGCGCCTGCAACACACTGGCATGGCGAGGCGATCACTGGTTCGGCGACAACACCGATGGCGCCGGCGTCGTGCGCGATCTCACGCGCAATCTGGGCGAGACGATCGCCGGCCGCCACGTCCTGGTGCTGGGCGCCGGGGGCGCCGCGCGCGGCATCGCCGGAGCCTTGCTGGCCGAGCGGCCGCTGCGTCTCGCCATCGCCAACCGCACGCACGCGAAGGCAATCGAGCTGGCGGCGCAATTGGAGCGCGACGGCCCGATCAGCGCCGCGCCTCTGGGCTCGCTGTCCGGACAGCAGTTCGACATCATCATCAACGCGACCAGCCTGGGACTGGGAACGCGTGTGCCCGCGGGATTATGGCCGCATCGGCTGTTCGCGGCCCAAGCGCTCGCCTACGACCTGATCTACGCCGACCACGCGACGCCGTTCCTGCAGTGGGCGCGCGACGAGGGCGCCGCGCGCACGGCGGATGGTCTCGGCATGCTGATCGAGCAGGCCGCGGAAAGTTTTTATCTCTGGCGGGGTGTGCGCCCCGACACCGGGCCTGTTTTCCGGATGCTCCGGCCGGGCGGAGGAAGCTAAGGCATGCCGGCGGCGCTGCGCTGGGCGATTCGCGCGGTGCTCGTGCTGCTCGCCGCGTTCGTGCTGCTTCAGCTCTGGTATGCGGCCCATATCTGGTGGTGGCGCGATCATCCGCCGCGCGAGACGGCTTTCATGTCGGCCCGTCTGGCCGAGCTCAAGAAAGTCAATCCCGGCGCGCGCCTGCAATATGTGTGGGTGCCCTACCAGCGCATTTCGGTCCAGCTCAAACGCGCGATGATCGCCGCGGAAGACGCGAGATTCGTCGAGCATGAAGGGTTCGATTGGGAGGGCATCCAGCACGCGATCGACAAGAATCTGAAGAAGGGCCGCGTCGTTGCCGGCGGCTCGACGATTTCGCAACAGCTCGCGAAGAACCTGTTCCTGTCGGGAGAGCGCAGCTACTGGCGCAAAGGCGAGGAAGCGCTGATCACCGTGATGCTGGAGGCGATCCTGGACAAACGGCGCATTTTCGAGATTTACCTGAACGTCATCGAGTGGGGGACCGGCGTATTCGGCAGCGAGGCCGCCGCGAGGCACTATTTCGGCACGTCGGCGGCTCAGCTCGACGCGGAGCAGGCGGCACGGCTTGCTGCGATGACGCCGAATCCACGCCGCTACGAACGCAATCCCGGATCGAAAGTGCTGGCGCGCAGGATTCCGATCATCATGGCAGGCATGCCGTCGGCGGAGTTGCCCTGACGCGCGTTGTGGCGCAGGATGCGCGGCATCCCGGCGGGCCGAGCCGCGCCCGGTAGCATCGGAATAACCACTTGCGAGGTGTGTTAGCGGTGCGTAACCTGAGAGAAGTGTTGTTCGACAGTCATCAACGGGAGAACTGATGAATACGATCCAACGCATCATCGCAGCAGGCCTTTTCGCCGCGGCCGCCGTATCCGGCATCGCGGTGGCGCAGGCTCCGGCCAAGGCAGCCGGCGGCGTGATGGCCGACAGCGCCGGCATGACGCTTTACATGTTCGACAAGGATTCGGGCGGCAAGAGCGCCTGCAACGGTCCGTGCGCCGCGATCTGGCCGCCGCTACTGGTCGCCGGCGATGGCAAGGCTTCGGGCGACTGGACGATCATCGCGCGCGATGACGGCAGCAAGCAGTGGGCGTACAAGGGTAAGCCCGTCTACAAGTACTCGAAGGACACGAAGGCGGGCGAGATGACCGGCGACGGCTTCAACGGCGTCTGGCACGCCGTCAAGGGCTAGGCGGACGCGATACGCCGGCAGTGGGCGGCGTATCCGGCCCAGGACTGCGGCAGGGAATAGCCCCGGTCGCCTTCCTGTTCCCCTCACCATGAAGCCGGTGGCAAAGCAAGTCGCAGGGGCCGCCGGGAATAACGCGGCGCCCGCAACGGTCTGACATTCTCGGAAAGCCCGATGCCGGACTCGTTGCCTCACCCCGATCTGGTCGCGGCGCTGCCGCGGCTGCGGCGCTACGCGCGGGTTCTGACCGGCGATCTCAATCGCGCCGACGACCTGGTGCAGGATACATTGGCGCGCGCATGGGAGAAGCGGCGGCTATGGCAACCCGGTAGCGATCTGCGAGCCTGGCTGTTCACCATCATGCACAACGTCCATGTCAACCAGTTTGCCGTTCGCCGTCGCGAGCAGTCGGAGAGCTCGCTCGATGCCGACGACGGTCCGGTCGCCGGCTGGGAGATTCCAGTGCGCGCCGTCCAGTCCGATCGGGTCGAGCTCGCCGAAGTATTCGCGCAAATGGGCCGGCTGCCGGTCGAGCAGCGCGAAGTGCTGATCCTGGCTGCGGTCGAGGAGTTGCGCTACGAAGAGATCGCCCGCGTGCAATGTGTTCCGATCGGCACGGTGATGTCGCGCTTGAATCGCGCGCGGGAAAAGCTGCGGCGCATGTGCGAGGTGTCGCCGTCGCCGCTGAAAGTGATCAAATGAGCTCCAACCTGCCACTGTCCGACGACGACGTCCATGCCTACGCCGACGGCAAGCTGCCGGAGGAGCGCCGGGCCGGATTCAAGGCGGCGCTCGAGCGCGACCCCGCGCTGGCGGCGCGCATTGCCGCGATCCGCAAGCAGAACGCCGATCTGCGCGACGCATTCGATCCGTGGCTGGCCGAGCCGCTGCCGCGCGAGCTTATCGCCGCAGCCAAGCCGGCGCGAGACCGCAAGCCGGCGCGCTGGCGCTGGGCGATACCTGCGCTGGCGAGCGCCGCGACGCTGATCATCGGCATCGGCCTTGGCTGGATGGGACGCGGCGAAGTCCTGCGTCTCGACGGCACGCCCACCACTTTCCCGCGGGAAGCCGCGCTGACGCACGCGCTTTACGCCACCGACCCCAATCGTCCGGTCGAAATCTGGGCCAACGAAGAAGATCGCCTGGTGCGCTGGCTTTCGAAGCGGCTGAATTTCCCGCTGCACGCGCCGAATCTGCATGCGATGGGCTACGACCTGGTCGGTGGCCGGCTGGTCGCCGGCAACGCAAGGCCGGCGGCGCAGTTCATGTACGAAAATGCCGACAAGCAGCGCATCTCGCTTTTGGTGCGCAAGGACGACGAGCACACGGCCGAGTCGGCATTCCGCTACGCCGTCGAAGACGGAATCGGCGTTTTCTATTGGATCGACGACGCCTGCGGCTACGCGCTGTCAGGCAGGGTCGACAAGGCGCAGCTGCTGGCGATCGCGCGCGTCGTCTACGGCGAGCTCGCCGCGGCCGAAGCCGCAGCGCCCAAGCTCTGATCCGGCGAACAGGTCCCCGACAAGAGTGATGAACGGCCGCGGTGCCGGGGATGCGGCAGCGCGGAGAGCACCGGCGCGCATCGGCGACCGGCTCTCCGAGGTCGACACGCCGGCGCTGATCGTCGAGATCGACGCGCTGGAACGCAATATCGCAGCGATGGCCGCGGCAGTCGAAGGCCGCGCCGTGCGCCTGCGCCCGCACGCCAAAAGCCACAAGTGTCCCGACATCGCCAGGCGCCAGATCGCCGCCGGCGCGGTCGGCGTCTGTTGCCAGAAAGTCGGCGAGGCCGAGGCATTCGTCGCCGCAGGCATAACCGACGTGCTGGTCACCAATGAAATCGTCGGCCAGGCGAAGCTCGCGCGTCTTGCGTCACTGGCGCGCAACGCGAGCCTGGGCGTGCTGGTCGACGATGGCGCCAACGTTTCCGCGCTGGGCGCGGCGATGCAGGCGGCAGGCGCATCGATCGATGTGCTGGTCGAAGTCGACGTCGGCGCGCATCGCTGCGGCGTGCTGCCCGGCGGGCCGGCACTCGAGCTCGCCCGCGCGGTCGCCGGCGAGCCCGGGCTTCGCTTTGCCGGACTGCAAGCCTATCAGGGCGCAGCACAACATCTGCGCCGTCCGGCCGAGCGACGCGCGGCGATCGCGCACGCGGCCGAGCTGGCCTTCGAGACGAAGACACTGATCGAGCGCGCGGGGATCGATTGCCGCACCGTGACTGGCGCCGGCACCGGAACCTTCACACTCGAGCGCGACAGCCGGATCTATACCGAGCTGCAGCCGGGCTCGTACGTTTTCATGGACGCCGACTACGGTCGGAACGAGCGCGCGGACGACGAGATACGCTTCGCGCAAAGCCTGTTCGTCTGGACGACGGTGATGAGCACGCCCGCGCCCGATCGCGCCATCGTCGATGCGGGGCTCAAGGCCTTCGCCGTCGATTCCGGCATGCCGCTCGTCGCCGACAGCTCGGGGCTCGAGCTGATCAAGGCATCGGACGAGCATGGCGTCGTGCGAATTGCGCCCGGCACAACCGGCCCGCAACTCGGCGAGCGGCTCAGGCTGGTGCCCGGACACTGCGATCCGACCGTCAATCTCTACGACTGGATCGTCGCGGTGCGCAACGACAGAGTCGAGGCGCTGTGGCCGGTCGCCGCGCGCGGCGCCCTCACTTGAGAGTTGTGGACGCTGCGAAGCCCGGCACGCGGCTAGAGCGTGACGGTGCCCCGGCGCGTGGTCAGCATCGCGGCGAGCCGCGGCGCGGCGTCGAACGTGACTTTCAGCGTCTCGCTCAAGCCCAGTGCAGCCAGCACTGTCCGCATCGATCCCGGCTCCGGATGCGCTGCGGCCAGCGCGGCCACGCGCACGCCGGCATCGATGATGTCGTCGGCCGGATGCCGGGCGTCTTGCCACTGGATCAGCGTCGGCAGCACTCCGGCGCCGGGACGGCCGCCATCGTCCGGGATCGTGATGCGCCAGCGGAAGTCGCCGCGCGCCATCGCGTGCACCGGACCCGGATCGATCGGGCTGGCGCGCCGTGCCGCTTCGATATCGTCGGTTCGTGCAACCCAGTGGATCAGCCGCGGTTGTTGCGCCACCAGCGCGCGAATCGCCGGACGGTCGAGATCGAACCACCGCGGCCGCGGCGGCGCCGCGGCGTCGGGGTCGATGGCGATCAGCTCCAGGTAGCAGCGCTCGCCGAGTCTCAGCAGGCTGTTGTGCGTGCCCATGGCCGCGTGTTTGCCGCCGCGCCGAGGCCGGACGCCGAGCAGCGACTCGAGATAGTCTTCGCCGTCATCCAGCGTGTCGGCGGCGACGACCAGATGATCGAGCGTCGCGCGCGCCGAGCGCATCAACCCGGGACGCGCTCGCTGGCGGGGAAGTCGAGCTCGACCTTGGCGCCGTTGGGATCGAAGAAAAAGACCTGCCACAGACCGGTATCGGCCTGCTGCCGGCATTCGTATGCGACCTTGCGCGCCTTCAGTTGCGACAGGGTCGCGGCGAGGTCGTTGCCGCTGAACGCCATGTGGTCGATCACCCCCGGCTTGAGCTCACTCTTCGGCCTTCCCCCGATGACGTGCAATATCGGCTGGCCGCCGGCATAAAGCCATGCACCGGGAAACTTGAAATTCGGCCGCGGCCCGGGTTCGAGGCCCAGGAAATCGCCGTAGAAGCTCACCGTGCCGTCGACGTCGTCGGTCAGTATCGTGAAGTGGTTCATCCCTGCCACAGCCATCGCGTATCTCCTCGCTGCCGCCGCTAGCGGATCTGGTCGGCGACGAATGCCCCGATCAGCGCCGTCGCATCGGGCGGCTGCGGATCATTGTACGGGAACGCGGCGTCGCCGCCGCTCCAGGCGTGGCCGAGGCCGTCGACGCGCACCATGCGGACCAGCGTGCGAGCGCCGTCGCGATACTCGATAGTCGTCATGCTGCGTCCCGGTGACACTTGTCGCGTCGTCTCGCCGTCGGGCGGCGGCAACTCGTCCGGCGCCATCGCTTGCGCCTCCAGGCGGCCGTTGAACACCAGATATTGCCGGACGAGCTGGCGCGCGTTGCGCAGCGACACGATGTGATCGTCGCCGCCGTGCACGACCAGCAATGGCACGGGCAGCGCGCGCCGCGACGCGGCGGCACGCGCACTCGCGCCGACCAGTTCGACCGCCGTGTCGGCGCCGTGGGCGAGCACCTGCATCGCTGCCATCGGCCCGGACGCCGCGCCGCAGGCGACGGCCGAATGTACGGCCACGCCGGCGAACAGCGCCGGATAGCGCAGGCCGAGCACCGTCGCGAGGCAACCGCCGGCGGACATGCCGGCCGCGAATATGCGCCGGGGATGCACGCGGTAGGCGCGGCGCACGGCGCGAATCTGCGCAGCGACGATCGCGGCCTCGCCGCGGCCGGCACTGGTCGGCTTGTCGAACCAGTTCCAGCAGGTCCAGGCATTGGCCTTGCTCGATTGCCGCGGCAGCAGGACGAGCCATCCGTGGCTGTCGGCGAGCGCCGCGATACGCGTCGCCGCGGCGAAGTCCTCGGGCGTCTGGCGACAGCCGTGCAGCAGCACCAGCAACGGCCGCCGTCTCCAGCCGCCGTAGCCGCGCGGCACGTACACCAGGTATTCGCGCGACGGCCACAGCCAGGGGTTGACCGCCAGCCAGCCGCGCCAGGAGAGTTTGCCGTCGGCGACGAAACGGCCGGGCTCGACCGGCTTGCGCCGGAACAGGCGCGCCGCAAATCCGCGTACGGCCGACCAGAGCTTGGCTATCATCGGAGCGATTGCGGCGCGTCGCGACGCGCGGCGGTCAAATCAGCACGATGTCGTACTGTTCCTGCGTGTAGATCGACTCGACCTGCAGCGAAATCGGCTTGCCGATGAAATCGCCGAGTTGGGCGAGGCTTTGCGATTCCTCCTCGAGGAACAGGTCGATGACCGATTGCGAGGCGAGGATGCGAAAGGCCCGCGCGTTGAACTGCCTCGCCTCGCGCACGATCTCGCGCAGGATCTCGTAGCAGATCGTCTGGGCGGTCTTGATCTCGCCGCGTCCGCCGCAGGTCGAGCACGGCTCGCAAAGCACGTGCGCCAGGCTTTCGCGGGTGCGCTTGCGCGTCATCTCGACCAGGCCCAGCTGCGTGAAGCCGTTGACCGTCAGCCGGGTGCGATCGCGCTCGAGCGCCTTGTTGAATTCGGCGAGCACCGAGGCGCGATGGTCGGCGTTCTCCATGTCGATGAAGTCGATGATGATGATGCCGCCCAGATTGCGCAACCGCAGCTGTCGCGCGATCACCTGCGCCGCCTCGAGGTTGGTCTTGAAGATCGTGTCGTCGAAGCTGCGACCGCCGACGAAGCCGCCGGTGTTGACGTCGATCGTCGTCATCGCCTCGGTCTGGTCGATGATCAGGTAGCCGCCCGACTTCAGGTCGACGCGGCGCGCCAGCGCCTTCTGGATCTCGTCTTCGACCCCGTGCAGATCGTACAGCGGCCGCTCGCCGGCATAATGCTCGATGCGATCGAGGATGTTCTGCGTGTACTGGCCCGCGAACTCCTGCATTTTCTGGAACGTCTCGCGCGAATCGACCAGGACCCGGGACGTTTCCTCGGTCGTCATGTCTCGCAGCACCCGCTGCGCGAGGTTCAGATCCTGATAGACCAGCGACTGCTGCGGAACCGAGCGGGACTTCTCCGTCAGATCGCGCCACAGCTTGGTCAGGTACTCGATATCGTTCTGCATTTCGCGCTCGCTGGCCGTTTCGGCCATCGTGCGGATGATAAAGCCGCCGGCGAGACCTTCCGGCAGCAGCTGCTGCAGCTTCTGGCGCAGCATCTCGCGCTCGGTCTCGTCCTCGATGCGCTGCGATATGCCGATATGCGAGTCCTGCGGCAGGTAGACCAGCAGGCGTCCGGCCAGGCTGATCTGCGTCGACAGGCGCGCGCCCTTGGTGCCGATCGGATCCTTGATGACCTGGATCAGCAGCGACTGTCCTTCGTGCAGGATGCGCTCGATCGGCCGGTTCTCATGGCCGTTCTGGCGGTGCTCCCAGATGTCGGCGATGTGCAGGAACGCGGCCCGCTCGAGGCCGATTTCGATGAACGCCGACTGCATTCCCGGCAGCACGCGCGCGATCCGGCCCAGGTAGATGTTGCCGACCAGGCCGCGCGCGCTGGCGCGCTCGATGTGCAGTTCCTGCACGACGCCCTGCTCGAGCATCGCCACGCGCGTCTCCTGCGGCGTGACGTTGACGAGGATGTCGTGACTCATGGCATGGGCGCGCTGCGATGCCGCCGGAAGGTCGGCCGCGGCCGGTTGCGGGTGCACACCGGCAGCCGCCTCGGCCGGCACCGGCGAATGGGCAGCAGCAGTGTACAGCAGGTCTTCGGATGGCTTCATAGGACGTGGAACCCGATCTTGGCGAGTATCTCGGCGGTCTCGAACAGCGGCAGGCCCATGACGCCCGAATAGCTTCCCTCGAGGCGGCTGACGAACGTCGCGGCGCGTCCCTGGATAGCGTACGCTCCCGCCTTGTCGAACGGCTCGCCGGTGGCAACGTAGCGTTCGATCTCGTCGCGCCCGATGGCGCGGAAGCTCACGCGCGACACCGACAGGCCCAGCACGATCTGCGCGTTCCACCGGATCGCCACCGCAGTCGCGACTTCGTGCGTGCGGCCCGACAAGCGCTCGAGCATCGAGGCGGCGCCGGCCGCGTCATCGGGCTTGCCCAGCACGGCGCCGTCGACGACGACTTCGGTATCGGCCGCGAGGACCGGCTTCGGCGGCAGCTCCCGGCGGCCCATGCGATGCCAGCCGACGGCGGCCTTGGTGCGCGCCACGCGCTTGACGTATTCGAATGGAGCTTCGTCCTTGCGCGGAACCTCGACGATGTCGCGGCGGCGCCCCGGCGCCTCGCGCAGCAGGAGCTCCTCGAATTCGACCCCGATCTGCCGAAGCAGCTCCTGCCGGCGCGGGCTTTTGGAGGCGAGATAGACCGACGGACGCTCGGTCACCATGAAAAGCGTGCTCATTCGCGATGGTACGGATGTCCCGACAGCATGCTCGTTGCGCGATACAGCTGTTCGGCGAGCACGACCCGTGCAAGCCCGTGCGGCAATGTTAGCGCGGAAAGCGCCAGCACGGCATCCGCGTTGCGCTTGACCGCGGGATCGAGCCCGTCCGCGCTGCCGATGACGAACGCGACAGCAAGCGCGCGCTCGCGCCATGCGGCAAGCTTCGCGGCGAATTCGGCGGTCGTCCAGGATTGGCCGCGCTCGTCGAGCGCAACGACACGATAGCCGCCGGTCGCAGCGGCGATCCGCACCGCTTCGGCGGCGAGGATCTGCGTCGTCGTTCTGCCACGGTCACGCGGCTCGGGCTTGAGCTCGACCAGCTCGAGGGTGAATTCGCGCGCCAGGCGGCGCGAATATTCGGCGTAGCCGGCGCTGATCCAGGCGGGAAGCTTTGCACTCAGCGCGACAAGACGAAGTTTCATCGCGCGCCGGGGTGCCGCCGCGCTAAGCGGCGACTGCGCGGGCGCGGCGCCGCGGTTCCTGCGGCGTCCACAGCTCCTCGAGATTGTAGTAGCTGCGCACCGCCGGCTGCATGATGTGCACGACGATGTCGCCGGCATCGACCAGCACCCATTCACCCGACGCCTCGCCCTCGACCCCGACGATGGTCGCGCCCGCCGCCTTCAGCGAATCGCGGACGTGGCGCGCCAGAGCACCGGCCTGCCGTCCCGATTCGGCGGTGGCAATGATCAGCGTGTCGTAGAGGCTGGTGAGCTTGCGGACATCGAGCACGGTGATGTCGCGGGCTTTGATGTCTTCGAGGGCGGTAATTGCGGTCTTCTGAATCTTGTTAGTGCGCATCCGGAACGGATCGATAGAGTTGGTTGCGTTCAATATAAGCCAGAACCGCGGCGGGAAGCAAACCGCGAATGCGCTCTCGCGCTTCGGCTCCTGCAGCGAGCGCCGCGCGCAGCGCGGTTGCCGAGATCGGCTGCGGCGTCACCGCCAGCCGGATGACCGCGCCGGCCAGCTGCCGCGACAGCCGCATCGGATCGGTCGTCAGTCGTCTCTCGCACTGGATTTTCAACGCCGGTTCCAGCGCATCGAGCGCGAAAGGTCTGTCCGGACGGTCGATGACGATGAAATGCGCGAGCGTGAAAAGCTGCTCCCAGCGCCGCCAGCTCGCGATGCCGCAGAAGGCATCGCTGCCGATGATCATCGCCAGGGGGCGGCCGGGATTTTGTTCGTGCATTTCCTGCAAGGTCTGCACGGTGTAGCTCGGTCCGGGGCGCACGATCTCGCGATCGTCGGCGACGAGGCCGGGGAACTCCGCGCAGCCCAGCACCGTCATGGCGAGCCGCGCTTCGGCAGGGGCTACCGGAGGAGCGCGATGCGGCGGAACGCTGGCGGGAATCAGATGCACCTCGTCGAGGCGAAGCTGGTCCCGGACCTCCGCGGCCGCGCGCAGATGCCCGTAGTGAATCGGATCGAAAGTCCCTCCGAGGATACCGATCGTGCCGCTCATCGCCGATGCACTTTCGCGCCTTGGGAGCCGCCGCAGCAGGCGAGCCTGCGTTCAGATCGCATCGCGCCCCGCGCCGGTAATGCGCGTTTCCTCCAGGTCGAGATCGACCTGGAGGCGGCGCAGCACTTCGTCGTTGATTACATCGGTTTCGCGCATTTGCATCAGCTCGGCGCGCTCGGCGGCGATCGCCGCCAGCCAGATCCGGCGCTCGCCGGCGTGCTGGGCGTCGAGTCGAGTCCTTCTTTCGGCATTGGCCGAATAGCGCTGCAACCGTTGCTCGTATTGACCGAGCAGCGAGTTCGCGAACGCGGTTTCCTCGCTGGTGGTCAATCGGGGCAGGCGCTTGCGCAAGCTTTCGATCGCCGCCTGCGCGGTGGCGATGCGGGCAGCGCGCTCCTCGCGCTCGGCGATGCGGTCGCCGCGGATATCGAGCCAGCGAATCAGCAGCGGCAGCGTCGTGCCGTTCACCAGCAGCGTGACGATGATCACGCTCGCTGCGAGCAGGATGATCAGCTCGCGGCCCGGAAAGGGCGCGCCGGTCGAGGTCACGAACGGAATCGAAAGCGCTGCGGCCAGCGTGATCGAACCGCGAATGCCCGCCCATCCGGTCAGGAACACCGCGCGCGGACTGTGCACGCCTTCGCGCTCGCGGATCCGCCGCGACAGCAGCAACGGCAGGTACGCTGCCGGAAACACCCAGAGGACGCGCAGCGAGATCACGATGGCGGACAGAGCGAGCGCGTATCCGGCGAGCTCGAGCGCACTCGAGCGCGACAGCGCTCCGATGATCGAATGCAGCTCGACGCCCAGCAGCACGAACACCAGGCCGTTGAAGGCGAACAGCACCATGCGCCACACTTCCCACGAATGCGCGCGCGTCGCGGCGTCGAGGTGCCTGAGGTCGTGCGCACCGGCGTAGAGTCCCGCGCCGACGATGGCCAGGATCGTGCCGACATCCAGCGCCTCCGCCGCCAGATATGCCGCGTAGGGCGTCAGCAGCGAGATCACCGTCTGGATCGTCGGGTCGTCGGCACAGAACCGGCGTAAGCCCACTCGCGCCTGGCCTATCGTCCAGGCGATCGCCAGACCGAGCAGGAAGCCACCGCCGGACGAGACGAAAAACTGCAGCGTCGCGCTCTCCCAGCTGAAGGCGCCGGTCATTGCTGCCGCGATCGCGAACTTGAACGCGATCAGCCCCGATGCGTCGTTGATCAGGCTTTCGCCGTCCACGATCGTCGATACGCGCGAGGGAATCGCGAGCTTGGAGGTAACGGCCCTCACGGCGACCGCATCGGTCGGCGAGATCACCGCGCCGAGCGCGAACGCCGCCGCGAGCGGCAGGTCGGGCACCAGCCAGTGCATCAGATAGCCGACGACCAGCACCGTCAGAAACACCAGGCCGAAGGCGAGCAGCAGCACCGGGCGCATCGCCTTGATCAGGTCGCGCTTGGGAATCAGCCAGGCATCGGCGAAAAGCAGGGGCGGGATAAACAAGAGGAAAAAAATATCCGGATCGATCGAAAGCGAGCGGAAACCCGGCAGGAAAGACAGGCACACGCCGCCCGCGACCAGCAGCAGCGGCAGCGGGGCGCCGATCCATTTGCCCAGCGCCGCCACCGCGGCGACCGCGAGCAGCAGCCCGAGCGTGACTTCGATCAAACCCATGGGCGGACGTTTGCCAAGCCGTCAGAAGCTGCTGCCCTGGGTGGCGAGGAACGCGGTTTCCTCGGGAGTCGATTCGCGCCCGAGCAATGCGTTACGGTGCGGAAACCGGCCGAAGCGGCCGATGATCGCGGCGTGCTTTTTCGCCCACAGCAGCGGGTCGGCCAGCCCGGTCTCGTGCGCGAGGCGCGCGAACAGCGCCAGCGACCGCGCCTGCGCGACGGGCGATTCGGCGTGCTCGAACGGCATGTACAGGAACCAGCGCTCGACCGGAATCAGCTCGCGGTCCTGCGCTTGATCGACCGCCGCAGTGGCTGTCGCGAGTGCCTGCGCATCGCCGGCGAACGCGCGCGACGAGTCGCGGTAGCAGTTGCGCGTGAACTGGTCGAGCAGCAGCACGCGCGCGAGTGTGGCGCGCGGCGCAGTCCAGTCGGCGAAACCGCCCTCCAGCGCGGTCTCGATTGCCGCGCCGAAGCGCCGGCGGATCTCGGCGTCGAACGCGGCGCTCTTGCGAAACCAGACGTCACGCGTCGTCCCATAATCGGCGCCATCGGGCGGTCCGAACCAGAAGTCGAGTACCTGGTCTTGCAGCGCCTGCGTCATCGCCCGCTCGACGTGCCGGGCGGCGGCGCCGCCAGCGGGAACTTCCAATAGACCTCGTCGATCGTCTTGCCGGCGGTCGCCAGCAGCTGGGCCTTCAAGGCTTCGCCCAGCGCGTACGAATCCGACGTGTCGAAAGGGCGCGCACTGCCGGGCAGAGCGCGAAGGAACACGACGGCATGGTCGTCGTCGACGACGACCGAGCTCGCCTCGGCGGCGACACCCTGCTCCTCGAGGAATCGCTGCGCGGCGCGATCGAGGCCGGCGTCGGACGTGTCGATCAGCAGGCGGCGGTTGATCGACGCCAGGAACAGCGCCATCACGCCGAGCAGCACGCCCACTGCGATCGCGACCGCGGCGTCGAAGGCCGCGTGCGGTCCCCAGGCGAACGAGACGCCGGCAACGACCAGCGTCAGCAGGATCCCGAGCAGCGCGACGGCGTCTTCGAGCACGACGGCGAGCACTGTCGTGTTGTGGCGGTTGGCGAACAAGCCCTTCCAGCCGCCGATCTCGCGCATGGCGACGACCAGCGTGAACGATTCCAGCGCGAAGGCGAACAGCAACAACCCCAGCACCAGCGGCGTGAACGGCTCGACCGGTGCGCGCTGGAGCAGCGCATGGACGCCGTGGTAGATATTGAGCCCGCAGCCGACGAAGAACACGCTGACGGCGGAGACCAGCGCCCAGAAATATTTTTCCTGGCCATGCCCGAACGGGTGCGTGCGGTCGGCCGGCGCCTTGCCGCGTACCTCGCCGGTGCGCAGCAGCACCTGGTTCGCGACGTCGGCAAGCGAGTGGATCGTCTCGGCGAACAGCGTCGGCGATCCGGTGACGAACCAGCCGAAGCCCTTGGCGGCGGCGATCGCAGTGTTGGTGCCGATCGAGAGGGTGACCGACGTCGACATCAGGCGCCTCGCGGCGCGGCGGACGGCATCAGCTGCGGATCTGCCCGGTGCCGAGCACGATCCATTTCTGGCTGGTCAGGCCCTCCAGACCCACCGGCCCGCGCGC
The DNA here is from genome assembly GCA_035607385.1 of Casimicrobiaceae bacterium. Classification (GTDB taxonomy): domain Bacteria; phylum Pseudomonadota; class Gammaproteobacteria; order Burkholderiales; family Casimicrobiaceae; genus PALSA-1003. Next base: position 4,797 of record DATNAR010000275.1, on the reverse strand, counting down.
GTGCAGCTTGTTGGTGGAGATCCCGATTTCGGCGCCGAGCCCGTATTCGAAGCCGTCGGCGAACCGTGTCGATGCATTGACCATCACCGAGCTCGAATCGACTTCGCGCAGGAAGCGCATTGCGTTGCCGTGATGCGAAGTGACGATCGCGTCGGTATGCTGCGATCCGTAGCGAGCGATGTGCTCGATCGCCGCGTCGAGGCTTCCGACGATGCGGATGGCGAGGATCGGGGCCAAGTATTCGGTCGTCCAGTCCTCCTCGCTCGCCGGCTTCATCGCGGGAACGAGGGCGCGCGCCGCGGCGTCGCCGCGGAGCTCAACGCCCTTGCCAGCGTAGATCCGCGCCAGCGGGACCAGGACCTGCGCGGCGATGCGCTCGTGCACCAGCAGCGTCTCCATCGTGTTGCAGGGACTGTAGCGCTGCGTCTTGGCGTTATCGGCGATGCTGACCGCCATGGCGACGTCGGCGTATTCATCGATGTACACGTGACAGACGCCGTCCAGATGCTTGATCACCGGCACCGTGGCTTCGTCCGCGACGCGCTGGATAAGGCTTTTGCCGCCCCGCGGTACGAGCACGTCGACGTAACGGTCCATCGTCGCGAGAAGGCCCACGGCAGCGCGGTCGGACGTGGCGATCGCCTGCACCGCATTCTCCGGCAGGCCGGCGGCGGCAAGGCCCTCGTGCAGGCACGCGGCGATCGCCTGATTCGAGCGCATCGCCTCGGAGCCGCCGCGCAGGATCGCCGCATTGCCGGATTTGAGGCACAACGCGGCGGCGTCGGCGGTGACGTTCGGCCGCGATTCGTAAACGATGCCGACGACGCCGAGCGGCACGCGCATGCGTCCCACCTGGATGCCCGTCGGACGGTATTTGAGGTCGGTGATCTCGCCGACCGGATCGGGCAATGCGGCGACCTGGCGCAAGCCGTCGGCCATCGCGGCGAGGCGTTCCGGGTTCAACGCCAGCCGATCGACGAATGCCTCGTCGTCGCCCGCGGCGCGCGATGCCGCGACGTCGCCCGCGTTCGCGGCGAGCAATTCTCGGGCACCGCGGTCGATCGCCGCCGCCGCGGCTTCCAGCGCGGCGTCCTTTGCGCTCGTCGGCGCGCGCGCGACGATCCGCGCCGCCGCGCGAGCCTGTTCGCCGACCTCGCGCATGTAGGCGGCCAGATCGAGATGGGGAACGCTCAGGTTGGTCATGACTGCATTCTATGGCCTGGCGCGACCGCAGGCTAGAACCGGTGCGCGTCGAGCGTCATGACGCCGGTCGGCGTCCCGACCAGGATGACATCGGCACCGCGGATGGCGAACAGGCCGTTGGTCACGACGCCGACGATGTTGTTGATGCGCGCTTCGAGCTCGGTCGGATTCAGGATGCGCAGATCGGCGACGTCGAGGATCACGTTGCCATTGTCGGTGACGAAGCCTGTACGCAGCTCGGGGTGTCCGCCGAGCTTGACCAGTTCGTGCGCCACATGGCTCTTGGCCATCGGGATCACTTCGACCGGCAGCGGAAAGTTGCCGAGCACGCCGACCAGCTTGGACTGGTCGACGATGCATACGTACTTCGCGGCGACCGCGGCGACGATCTTTTCCCGCGTCAGCGCGCCGCCGCCGCCTTTGATCATCGCGCCGTGGGCGGTGGTTTCATCGGCCCCGTCGATATACACGGGCAATGAATCGACACTGGCGAGCTCGACCACGGGAATCGCGTGCTTGCGCAGACGCTCGGCCGTCCTGATCGAGCTCGCGACTGCCCCTTTGATGCGTCCCTTGATGGCGGCGAGCTCATCGATGAAGAAATTGGCGGTCGAGCCGCTGCCGACGCCGATATAGGCGTCGTCGACGACATACTTGATCGCCTCGCGCGCGACCAGCTGCTTGAGCTCGTCCTGGGTCATGGCTGTCGGAATATTGCGCATCGAGCCCTCATCGTAGCAAAACCTGATCCCGCGGACGACGCATCAGCCTCGAATCACGGTCCGGCGACGGTGACGCTCGTCCCCCATCGGCGCCAGCGCCGGTCGGAGGCGTCGAACGAAAGACTGCGGTGCTCGCCGTCCCAGCGGAAAGGCCGGCCATCGAGCGGGTTCGCCCCGTCCGGTCCCGCGCGCTCGAGGAATTGCGGCACCTCCGCAAGCGGCACGGCCGCGAGCTTGATCTCCAGCTGCATGCGCACCAGCTTCAAGTACGCGGCGACGCCGTGCGCGTGCGCGATGTAGTCGACGTGCAGCGGAAGGTGCCGGGCAACGAGCGCCTTGCCGAGCGGATTGTAGATCCACGATGGCCCGACCGAGGCGAGGTCGCTGCTGCCGGCGACGAATGCATCGCGGGCGGCGATGAAGCGCGACGTCGGCTGCGCGGCGAGCGCAGCGATGCCGGCGTAGAGCTCTGCGCTGCGATTGATCGACGCATTGCGCCGATAGAACAGCTCGTACAGCGGCGTTTCCTTCAGGTGGCGTTCGGGCCAGGATTCGGGCTCGACGCTGATCGCCGGATCGGGCCAGCTCGCCAGCATGCGCACTGTCGGAACGAACGCTGCCCTGAAGGCGTCGGCCAGGCTCAGCTGCGTGGCTGTCAGCGGCGCAAGCAGCGCGCGTAACGGGGATCCGCAGGCGGCGCCGTCGAACGCCTTCGCTGCAATCAGCTCGCTCGCCAGGCGCGCATCCTCGGCAAGCGCGCGCAATGCCGACAACTTGTCGCCCAGAGTGCCCGCTCCGGACAGCACCCGCCGCCAGAACCCGCCGTCGGCCTGCAGGAAGGCGCACGCGTCGGCCGCGTGCAGCTGTTGCGCATCCAGCGCAGCGACCGTCAGCAGCATGGCGTGCACGCGGCCGAGATTGCGCCGCTCGACGTCGGCGCGCCGCTTGTCCGCGATCGGAACGGCGGCGAATCCCGGCATTCGCCGCACCTGTTCGTAGCGATCGATCAGCAGGCGGTTCCCGGTGAACAGTGCCCGCACCGCGGGTTCGCGGGCGCGCGCGAACGGCAGACAGGGCTCGGCGAAGATGTCGCAGACGGCGTCGAGATCTCCGGCGAACGTCAGATGGTCGTCATGTTCGAGGTCCGCCTCGCGCTCTTCGTTGGGCGGGCGCTGCCGGGCGAACGGATCGGCGGAGAGCGCGTTATCGCGCTCGGCCGCCAGGCGCTGCCCCTCGGCCAGCGGATCGGCGCCGCGAGCGGCAGTGAGGCCGAGGACGACCAGATAGGCGTTGCCTTCGGGAGCCATCGCGGGCAGCTCGAAGTGCGCCATCGCCCGCGCTTGCGGCGAAATCTCCGGATCGCGCAGATTGATCAGCACGGCCGCCGCCAGCGCGCAGACCACGACCGCGGCTAGCGCCCATGCGGCGAGCCTGGCGATGCGCGCACGCCCGATGGCCATGCGGCTAACGATCCGGGCCCAGACCGGCTGGCGGCCTATTTCTTTTTCGCAACGTAGAGATCGGTGATCGTCCCGGCGAAAACTTCGGCGGCCATGCCGACCGTCTCGGACAGCGTCGGATGCGGGTGGATCGTCTTGCCGATGTCTTCGGCGTTGCAGCCCATTTCGATCGCCAGCGCCACTTCGGCAATCAGGTCACCGGCATTCGGCCCGACGATGCCGCCGCCGATGATGCGATGCGTTTCCTGGTCGAAGATGAGCTTGGTAATGCCTTCGTCGCGGCCGAGCGAAAGCGAGCGGCCGCTCGCCGCCCAGGGAAACGCCGCCTTGCCGAACTTCATGCCCTGCGCCTTGGCTTCCTCTTCGGTGACGCCGACCCAGGCGAGCTCCGGATCGGTGAACGCGACCGATGGGATAACCCGGGCGTCGAACCAGGATTTCTCGCCGGCGGCAGCCTCCGCGGCGACATGCGCCTCGTGCACCGCCTTGTGCGCGAGCATCGGCTGCCTGGCGATGTCTCCGATCGCGAAGATGTGCGCGACATTGGTCCGCAGCTGGCCGTCGACGGGAATGAATCCGCGCTCATCGACGATGACGCCGGCGCGCTCGGCGTCGATCTTCTTGCCGTTCGGCGCGCGTCCGACGGCGACCAGCACGCGGTCGTACACCTGCGGTGCTGCCGGCGCCTGCTCGCCTTCGAACCAGACCTTGAGGCCGTCCTTCTGCGCTTCGACCTTGGTCACGCGCGTCTTCAGCATGATTTTTTCGTAACGCTTTTCCATCCGCCGTGCGAATGGCCGGACCAGATCGGGATCTGCGCCCGTCATCAGCTGGCCGAGCATTTCGACGACGGTGATCTTGGCACCGAGCGCCGAATAGACCTGCGCCATCTCCATGCCGATGATGCCGCCGCCGATCACCAGCATGTGTCCGGGCACGTCGCCGAGCTCGAGCGCCCCGGTCGAATCGACGACGCGCGGATCGTCGGGAATGAAAGGCAGCTTCACCGCCTGCGAGCCGGCGGCGATGATGCACTGGTCGAACTTGACGATCTGTTTCTTGCCGGCCGGCGCGCTGACCTCGAGGTGGTGCGCGTCGATGAAGCATGCCACGCCGGTGACGACGCTGACCTTGCGCTGCTTGGCCAATCCCGCGATACCGCCGGTCAGCCTGCGGACGACGGCGTCCTTCCAGCCGCGCAATTTGGCGACATCGATCGCCGGCTTGCCGAAAGTCACGCCGAAGTGACCCATTTCGTCCGCTTCGTCGATCACCTTGGCCGCGTGCAGCAGCGCTTTCGAAGGAATGCAGCCGACGTTGAGGCACACGCCGCCCAACGTCGGGTAGCGCTCGATCAGCACGGTCTTGAGGCCGAGATCGGCGGCGCGAAAAGCCCCGCTGTAGCCGCCGGG
>DATNAR010000257.1:0-12738 GCA_035607385.1 Casimicrobiaceae bacterium | reverse complement strand
GTGACGATGATCATCGTCGAGCATAATCTCGACCTGGTGCTGGCGCTGGCGAACCACGCCTACGTGCTGGAGCGCGGCAGCGTCGTCTACGAAGGCGCGGCCGCGGAGCTGCGGGAAAATCTCGACCTGCGGCGGCGTGTTCTGTGGATGTGAGGCGATGGACAAGACGATAGCAGTCATCGGCGCCGGCCTGATCGGCCGCGCCTGGGCGATGGTATTCGCGCGGGCAGGGTGGGCGGTCCGGCTGACCGACACCAACGCCGACCAGCTTTCGCGCGCCCGCGCGTTCATCGCGGCGAGCCTCGACGAGCAGCGGCAACACGAGCTCGTCGCCGATGCCGGCGCTGCGCTGGCCCGCATCGAGTATGCAGCGGACCTCGAGTCGGCGATCGCCGGCGCCGACTGGGTGCAGGAGAATCTGCCGGAAAAAGTCGACGTCAAACGCGAGGTCTTCGAAGAGCTGGATCGTCGCGCGCGGCCCGACGCCGTGCTTGCCAGCTCGACCTCGGCGATTCCGGCCTCGCGCTTTACCGAGAGCCTGGCCGGGCGCGCGCGCTGCCTGGTCGCGCATCCGGTCAATCCGCCGCATCTGGTGCCGATCGTCGAGCTCTGCGGCGCGCCGTGGACCTCGCCCGAGACGATGGCGCGCGCGGAACGCGTATTCGCATCGGTCGGGCAGGTCCCGATCGTCGTGCGGCGCGAGCTCGACGGCTTCGTGCTGAACCGCCTGCAGGGGGCGCTATTGTCGGAAGCGATGCGCCTGGTCGGCGAGGGCTATGTCTCCGCCGACGACCTGGACAAGACCGTTCGTGACGGACTCGGGCTGCGCTGGTCGTTCCTCGGCCCGATGGCGACGATCGAGTTGAACGCGCCCGGCGGCGTCGCCGACTATTGCGCGCGATATGGCGACTTCTACCGGCGCCTGGCCGCAGACCCGGCGGGACCGGACGTATGGGACCCCGACAACGCGGCGAAAGTCGAGGCCGCGCTCGGCGCGCCGCGCTCGCCGGAGGTCAGGGAAGCACGGACCCGATGGCGCGATCGGCGGCTGATGGCGCTGGTGGCGCACAAGCGCGAACAACCCGATTCCGAATAAGGAGCTTAAGCGATGGCAGCAAGCCAGAGTCGCAGCGTGATCATCACCTGCGCAATTACCGGATCGATCCATACGCCGTCGATGTCACCCTATCTGCCGGTGACGCCGCAGGAAATCGCCGATGCCGCCGTCGGCGCGGCCGAAGCCGGTGCCGCGATCGTCCACCTGCACGCGCGTGATCCGGTCGACGGCCATCCGACGCAGGATCCGAAATATTTCCGCGTCTTCGCGGCCGACATCGCCCGGCGCAGCGACGTGGTGATCAATTTCACCACCGGCGGCGCGGCGACGATGACGATCGAGGAGCGCCTGCAGCCGGCGCTGCAGCTCAAGCCGGAGGTCGCATCGCTCAACATGGGATCGATGAATTTCGGTCTGTTCCCGATGCTGAAGCGCTTTTCCACCTTCAAATTCGACTGGGAGCGCACCTATCTCGCGACGTCCGACGAGCGCGTGTTCAAGAACACGTTCAAGGATATCGAATACATCCTGACCTCGTGCGCCAACAACGGCACGCGGTTCGAGATCGAGTGCTACGACATCGGGCATCTGTACACGGCCGCGCATTTTTTCGACCGCGGCATCGTCAAGCCGCCGCTGTTCATCCAGAGCGTATTCGGCATCCTTGGCGGGATCGGCGCGCACCCGGACGACGTCGCGCACATGAAGCGCACGGCCGACCGGCTGTTCGGCGACCAGTATCGCTGGAGCGTGCTGGGCGCCGGCCGCAACCAGCTGCCGGTCGCGGCGATGTCGGCGGCGATGGGGGGCAACGTCCGCGTGGGGCTCGAGGACAGCCTGTGGCTGGGGCGCGGGAAGCTCGCCGAATCGAATGCCGCGCAGGTGCGAGCCGCGCGCGCGATGATCGAAGCGATGGGGCTGTCGATAGCGACGCCCGACGAGGCGCGCGAGATCCTGAAACTCAAGGGCCGGGCCGCCGTGGCGTTCTAAAGGCGGCCGCGACGGCGCGTGGCGCCGCGCCCACGAAAAAAAAGTGCGGCCGGGCTTGCCGCCGCGACCGCGTTGCAGGCGCAAGAAAATCAGCGTTTCACGCCGCCACCTTGATCGCGGCGAGCGCTGCCGCTGCGCCGGGCGCCGCGGCGCGAAAGCTCGCCACCAGCTCGGCTTCCTTCGCCTTCGCAGTCTTGAGGTGCCGATCCTTGACGTGGCCATAGCCGCGAATGTGCTCGGGAATCGAGGCGAGCTCGACCGCGATCGCGTGATTGTGCGGGGCCAGCCGCGGCAGGAGCTCGTCGATCAGCGCTTCGTAATCGGTGATCAGCTGGCGCTCGGTCCGCCGCTCGTGCGACTTGCCGAAGACGTCGAGCGCGGTGCCGCGCAGCCATTTCATCTTCGCCAGCACGCGAAACGCCGTCATCATCCACGGCCCGTAACTGCTCTTTTTCGCTTCGCCCGTGACCGGATCGGGCTTGTTCGACAACGGCGGCGCAAGATGGAAGGTAAGCTTGTAATCGCCTTCGAACTGCGCGGCGACGCGCTTGACGAAATCGCCATCGGTGTAGAGTCTTGCCACCTCGTATTCGTCCTTGATCGCCAGGAGCTTGAAGTAGTAGCGGGCCACCGCTTCGGTCAGCGCCGTCTTGCCCGGCAGCCGCGCGCTTTCGGCAGCGCGCACCTTGGCGACGAAATCGGTGTAGCGCCTGGCGTAGGCCGCGTCCTGGTAATCGGTCAGGAACGCGGCGCGGCGCGCGATCATCTCGTCGACCGATTCCGACAGGCGTTGCGAATCGGGCTTCGCTGACGCCGGGACCGCGGCCGCGGCAACGCGCACCGGGTCGACGGCGGCGAGCCGGCCCCAGCGGAAGCTCCGCTTGTTCGATTCGACCGCAGCGGCATTGAGCTCGATCGCGCGCAGAATCGCATCCTCGCCGAGCGGAATCAGGCCGCGCTGGTAGGCGAAGCCCACCATGAAAAGGTTGGTCGCGATCGAGTCGCCCATCAGCCCGGTCGCGAGCCGGGTAGCGTCGAGGAACTCGGCGTCGCCGGGCGCGACGGCGTCGCGAATCTCGTGCTCCATCGAGCCCAGCGGGAACTTCAAGTCGGCGTTGCGGGTGAATTCAGCCGGCATCACCAGCGCCGTGTTGACCAGCGCCTTGGTGACGCCTCTTTGCATCTTGGCGACCGCTTCGTCGCCGACGCCGGTCAGGATGTCGCACGCCAGCACCAGCTTGGCTTCGCCGGCGGCGATTCGCGTCGCATGGATGCGTTCGGGCGTGTCGGCGATGCGCACGTGCGAAACGACAGCCCCGTTCTTTTGCGCAAGGCCGGTCATGTCGAGCACGCTGCAGCCCTTGCCGGCGAGGTGCGCCGCCATGCCCAGCAACGCGCCTATGGTCACGACGCCGGTGCCGCCGATGCCGGTGACCAGGATGCCGTAGGGCTCGGCCGTCGCCGGCACCGCCGGATCGGGCAGCGCAACGTCGTCGAGCGCATCGGCGCGCTTCGGCTTGCGCAGGCCGCCGCCCTCGACGGTGACGAAGCTCGGACAAAAGCCGTTGACGCAGGAGAAATCCTTGTTGCACGAACTCTGATCGATCGTGCGCTTGCGGCCGAACTCGGTCTCCACGGGGGCGACCGAAACGCAGTTCGACTTGACGCCGCAATCGCCGCAGCCTTCGCAGACCAGCTCGTTGATGAACACCCGTTTCGCCGGATCCGGATACTTGCCGCGCTTGCGCCGGCGGCGCTTTTCCGCCGCGCAGGTCTGGTCGTACAGCAGGACCGTGCAGCCCGGCGTGTCGCGCAGCTCGCGCTGCACCCGATCGAGGTCATCGCGATGATGGATGTCGATGCCGGCGGCGAAGTAGCCGGACGGATACTTGTCCGGCTCGTCGCTGACGACGACGATCTTCTCGACGCCTTCGGCGGCGACCTGCTGCGCGATGATCGCCGGCGAGATCGGGCCGTCGACCGGCTGGCCGCCGGTCATCGCGACGGCGTCGTTGTACAGGATCTTGTAGGTGATGTTGACCTTGGCCGCGACGGCAGCGCGGATCGCGAGCACGCCGGAGTGGTAGTAGGTGCCGTCGCCCAGGTTGGCGAAGATGTGCTTTTCTTCGGTAAAAGGCGCCTGCCCGATCCACGGCACGCCTTCGCCGCCCATGTGCGTGAACGTCGACGTCGAGCGGTCCATCCAGATCGCCATCACGTGGCAACCGATGCCCGCGGTCGAGCGGCTGCCCTCGGGGACCTTGGTCGACGTGTTGTGCGGGCAGCCCGAGCAGAAATACGGAATGCGCTGCAGGCTGATCTTCGGCCTGGCCAGCGCCGCCTCCTTGGCGTTGATGAATGCGACGCGGCTTTCTATCTTCTCCTTGTGGCGCGGATGCAATTCAAGCCGCGCGATGCGCTGCGCGATCACCCGCGCGATCATCGCCGGCGTCAGCTCGCTCGCCGCGGGCAGCAGCCAGTCGCCATGCGGCCGCACCCACTCGCCCTTTTCGTCGAACTTGCCGACGACGCGCGGGCGGACGTCGGTCCGCCAGTTGTACAGCTGCTCCTTCAGCTGGTATTCGACGATCTGCCGTTTTTCTTCCACGACCAGGATCTCGTCGAGGCCTTCGGCAAAGTGGCGAACACCTTCGGGCTCGAGCGGCCAGGGCATCGCCACCTTGAACACGCGGATGCCGATGTCGGCCGCATCGGCCTCGCTTATCCCCAGGTCGTCGAGCGCCTGGCGCACGTCGAGATAACTCTTACCCGAGGTGATGATCCCGAGCCTCGGCTTCGGGCTGTCGATGACGATGCGGTTGAGCTGGTTGGCGCGGCAATAATGAAGCGCAGCGTAGATCTTGAAGTCCTGCATCCGCGCTTCGGTTTCCAGGAATCCGTCGGGCCAGCGAATGTGCACGCCGTCCGGCGGAAACGGGAAATCGTCGGGCATCACCACCTTGACCCGGTCGGGATCGATCGTCACCGACGCCGAGCTTTCGACGGTGTCGGACACGCATTTGAAACCGACCCAGAGGCCCGAGTAGCGGCTCATCGCCCAGCCGTGCAGGCCGAGGTCGATGATCTCCTGGACCGACGACGGATAGAGCACCGGCATCATCGCGGCGGCAAACTGGTGATCCGACTGATGCGGCAGCGTCGACGACTTGGCGGCATGGTCGTCGCCGGCCAGCACCAGCACGCCGCCGTGCTTCGACGTGCCCGCGTAATTGGCGTGCTTGAACACGTCGCCGCAGCGGTCGACGCCGGGTCCCTTGCCGTACCACATCGAGAAGACGCCGTCGTACTTGGCGCCGCGGTACATGTTGACCTGCTGGCTGCCCCAGATCGACGTCGCCGCAAGGTCCTCGTTCAGGCCCGGCTGGAATTTGATGTGCGCGCGCTCGAGGAACTTGGCTGCCGACCACAGCGACTGGTCGAGGGCGCCCAAGGGCGAACCGCGATAGCCGGAGACGAATCCCGCGGTGTTGAGCCCGGCCGCGACGTCGCGCTGCCGCTGCAGGATCAGCAGCCGAACCAGCGCCTGGACGCCGGTCAGATAAACGCGGCCCGACTCCAGCTGATATTTGTCGTCGAGAGTGACAGTGCGGAGCGGTTCACCCACGGCACGCCTCCCTCGCCACCGCATATTTGTGGCTTCCACATAACCTGCGCTGCGCGCAGGTTAGTGTGCGCCGCAATAAGCCGCTGCGCGGCGTATTGTCATCCAGGGAAACGTCACGCAGCGCCATCGCGCCGCTTGCGGAAGGGGGCATCGGACAAGCTCCAAAAATTTTGTCTCTGGATCGCGCGGTCACCGGATAGGGGCCGCCACCACGGCCGGGGGGATTGTGTCGCCCCGCCGTTTCGAGGCGCGGATTGTACGCCCGTTTGCGTCCGTTAGACAGGCCGGGCGGCCTTACGTTGCGGCCGCCGCGCCGGCGGGTCCGGTAGAATCCTGCCTCTTTTCGAGGAGGTTGCTAGCGATGCCCGATCTTCTGCCCGCCATCGAGCTGGAAACGGCACCCGGTCCTGTGGCGAGCGTGATCTGGCTGCACGGGCTCGGCGCCGACGGCAACGACTTCGTGCCCATCGTGCCGGAGCTGGGTCTGCCGCCGGCGCGGGCCTTGCGTTTCATTTTTCCGCATGCGCCGGTGCGCGCCGTCACGATCAACAACGGTATGCGCATGCGTGCGTGGTACGACATCGCCGCGGCCGACTTGAACAACCGGGCCGATATCAGCGGCGTGCGCCAGTCGACCGATCAGATCGAGGGGCTGATCGCCCGCGAAAAAGGGCGCGGCGTACCGGCGGCGCACATCGTCCTCGCCGGATTCTCGCAAGGCGGAGCCATCGCGCTGTACGCCGGCCTGCGTCACGCCGAGCGGCTCGCCGGTATCCTGGCGCTGTCCACCTATCTGGTGCAGGCGGACCGGTTGCCGGCCGAAGCGGCCGCTGCCAATCGCGACGTTCCGATCTTCATGGCGCACGGCACCGCCGATCCGGTCGTGCGCTTCGAATGGGGCCTCGCCTCGCGCCGCGCGCTCGAGGCGAACGGCAACCCCGTCGAATGGCATCAGTACCCGATCGAGCACTCGCTCTGTCTGGAGGAGGTGAGGGCGATCGGCGCGTGGCTCGCAAAGGTTCTATAGCGGGACACTAGGTGCGCATCCGAAGCCGGGCGCCATCGTCGCGGACGACGCGGAATCCCAGCCGGGCATAGAGGTGGCGCGCCGGATTGCAGGCCAGCACGTTGAGCTCGACGTACCGATCGCTGTAGGCGGCCAGCGCGATCACCGCGCCGATGATGGCGCTGCCGATGCCGTGCCCGCGCTCGCCCGAGGCGAGCTCGATGTCGCGAAGAAAAATCGAGCGCCAGTGCCGCGTCAGGCTGAGTCGGCCCACGTCGGCCGGAACGCTTCCGGTTCGCACGATCACCGCATTGTGCAGCGGGGAGTAATGGGTCGCGAAGTGCGTGCGCTGCCACGCCTCGTTCCAGCCCCAGGTCATCTCGACGTAATCGCGCATCGCCTCGCGATGCAATTCGTACAGGAAGGGCTCGTCGTCGCCGATCGCCTGACGCAGCGCATAACCGCGAAACGCGGCCGCGCCCGCCAGCGTCCTTGTCAGAGGGTCAATCCACCTTGCCACGCCTGCCTCGATTGGCCGAAGCCTTCTCTGTCGGGTGAGTCGTGTGGGGCTCCCGGCCCGGTCCCATGCCGCGCCGTGACAAGGCATCGCGCAGCAGAAATTCGATCTGTCCGTTGACGCTGCGAAGCTCGCTCTGCGCCAGGCGCTCGAGCGCGGTCCACAGCGCCGGGTCGAGACGCAGCAGGAAAGCCTTTTTTTCAGCCACGCCGGCGTCCGCGGCGGCGGCGCGCGCACTCAATCGACATGGCGGAAGCGGACATACAGCGCGATCGTCCACGCGACCATCGCCGCGAGCAGCGCCAGAAGCACGGCCACGAACACAGCGCCCGGAAGCCGTGGTGGGGCCGAGGTATGGGCTAGCAGTATGACGTAATGCAGCGCGGCGGCGAACACCGTCAGCAGAGCGCCCTGCACGCAGGCGAATACCAGCAGCGTCGCCAAGGTTTGTTCGCGCCGGCCTTCCGACAGCCAGTAGCTCCGGTGAGGCAGGTTGATCAGCCGCGGCGCGGTCCGCCCGACGAGCGCGATGAAGCCGACGATCACGAGCGGCAAGAGTATCGCGAGGGCCAGCATCAACAGCAGATAGTTGCCGCGCGTGAGCCACGCGTCGGCGCCGGACCGGCTGTCGAAGTGCGAAGCGACCAGCGCGGGGAGCTGGCCCGCGGTGACCGCGATGAACGCTGCGCTGAGCGCGATCAGCGCGATCAGCAGGAAAAAGGCGGACCGGCGCATCGTTGTTCTCCCGGCGTTGCCAGGCGGCTGCTAGCGCCGAAGCTTCCGCGCCCGGCTGCGGAAGTTGAGCATCGCGAACAGCATGCCGAACGCCGCGCCGATCGCCAGCCCGAACGGGCTGTTGCCCAGCGCCGTACCGACCGCGGTGCCCAGACCCGCACCGACGGCCGACCACAAACCCGGATTGCTCGCTCGTACGTGGATCATCGCTCGCTCCTTCCCTCGATGGGGATCAGTTGTACAGGGTTCCGGTGTTGATGACCGGTTGCACTTCGCTTTCCGCGCAAAGCACGGTCATCAGATTGCTGACCATCGCCGCCTTGCGCTCGTCGTCGAGCGCGACGACCTGCTTTTCGGACAGCTCGCGCAGCGCCATTTCGACCATCGACACCGCGCCGTGCACGATCTTCGTCCGCGCCGCGATGATCGCTTCGGCCTGCTGCCGGCGCAGCATCACCTGCGCGATCTCGGGCGCGTACGCGAGGTGCATCAAGCGGGCCTCCTCGACGACGACGCCTGCCTTGTCCAGCCGCTGCTGCAGCTCGACCACCAGTGCGCGCGAGACGCTGTCGGTGCTCGCCAGCAGCGTCGGCTCCGGCACGTTGCCGGCCAGCGTGTCGCCATGGTCGTAGGCGAATGACGAGGCCAGATGCCGCACCGCGGCCTCGCTTTGCAGCTTGACGTAATTCTCGTAGTTGTCGACGTCGAAACTGGCTCGCGCCGTATCGTCCACGCGCCAGACGACGACCGCGGCGATCTCGATCGGGTTGCCGCGCTTGTCGTTGACCTTGAGCCGCTCGCCGTTGAGATTGCGGGCGCGCAGCGACATCTTGCGCCGGCTGTAAAAAGGATTGGTGCCGCGCAGGCCGGGGACCCGGGAGCTGCCGCGATAGCTGCCGAAAAGCTGCAGAATCACCGCCTCGTTCGGCTGCAGCGTATACAGGCCCGCCAGGATGAACAGCCCGAGCATGAACAGCACGACAAAGGTGAGTACCGCAGCCAACAAGCCCGAGAACGACGGCGGCCCGCCGTAGGGCAGGCCGCGCAACAGCTGCCATACGCCGGCCGCCAGCAGCATCAGGCCGATCGCCAGCGCGGCGAATCCATTCCAGGTGACGATCGCGCGCTCCTGGTGCGCGTTCCTGCGCTCGCCGATCTGTTGCATGCGGCCTCCGCCAGTGGATACGGACGCCGTATGGCGGCCGATATTCTTATGATATCACCACAATATCGACCGCTGTCAAGTCTCGAGCCGCGGCAGCGCGGCGAAGGCGCAAAAAAAGAGCGGACGGGGGACCGTCCGCTCGGGGGACCGAAGCCGGGGAGTCACCGGCGCCGGAGGAAGAACTGCCTCTCGTCAGCCGAGCGTCACCGGGATGAAGATCTGCGCGTTGTCGCGCTGGACCAGCAAGGCCACGGTCTTGCCCGATTTGGCGACCATCGACTTGAGCTCTTCGACGGTCGTGACCGGCTTGGTGTTGACCGCAACGATCACGTCGCCGGGCCGCACGCCGGCGCGCTCGGCGGCGCCGGCAACGTCCTGCACGACCAGACCGCCGGCGATATCGTTGTCGCGCCGCTCTTCGGCGGTCAGCGGCCGCACGGCGATGCCGAGGCGGGCGTTGCCCAGGTCCTGGCTGCCGGCCGAGGCGACGATGTTCTTGCCGTCATCGAGCGAGCCCAGCGTCGCCGTCAGCTGTCGTTCCGCACCGTCCCGCCAGACGCCCAGCGTCACGGTCGAACCGGGCTGCAGCGAAGCGATCTTCGGCGGCAGGTCGGACGAGCCGGCGATCGCTTCGCCGTTCAACGTGAGGATCACGTCTCCCGGCTTCAGACCCGCCTTGGCGCCCGCGCCGTCTTTCTGGACCGAGCTGACCAGCGCGCCCTTCGGCGACTTCAGCCCGAAGTTCCCGGCCAGCGCCTGATTGACGTCCTGGATCGCGACGCCCAGCCTGCCGTGCGTGACTTTGCCGTGCTTGACGATCTGCTGCTCGACGTGCATCGCCACGTCGATCGGTATCGCGAACGCGAGACCCTGCGAGCCGCCGGAACGGCTGAAGATCTGCGAGTTGATGCCGATGACCTCGCCCTTCAGGTTGAACAGCGGGCCGCCGGAGTTGCCGGGGTTGACTGCCGCATCGGTCTGGATGAACCGCACATACGAGTCTTCCGGCAATGCGCGCGACTTGGCGCTGACGATGCCCGAAGTCACCGTATTTTCGAACCCGAACGGCTGGCCGATCGCGACGACCCAGGAGCCGACCTTGGTCTCTCCCGGATCACCGGTCTTGACCGCGGGCAGATTCTTCGCATCGATCTTCAACACGGCGATGTCGGTGGTCTTGTCCACGCCGAGCACCTTGGCGGTGAACTCGCGCTTGTCGGTGAGCTTGACGTTGACGTTATCGGCGCCATCGACGACGTGCGCATTGGTCAGCACGATGCCGTTGGGATCGATGATGAAGCCCGAGCCCACGCCGCGCGTCGGACCCTGCCGCGGCATCTGGAAGTTACGGAAGAACTGGCGAAATTCCGGCGGAAGACCCTGCATGTCGGGCGCGTTGTCGCCCTCATCCTGCCCGAGGACCTTGCGGTTGTTCGAAATCACGCTGATGTTGACGACTGCCGGGCCGTATTGCTCGACCAGTGCGCTGAAGTCCGGCAGCGCCGCCGTCGGAGCGGCGTTGACGGCAACGTTCGGCGCGGCGGGATTCACCGCCGGCACGACGGCGGCAAATGCCGCGGACGGCAGCAGCCGGTCGGCCGCGACGCCACCGAGCGCGAACGCACCGGCGATGGCCACCGCAACCGCGCTGCGTTTCAAGATATTGGCTTGCATCGTTTTCTCCTGTGGGAAGTGGCCGGACATCCATTCCGGCTTGCTTACAAGAATAGGAAGCGAAACTTAAGCGAAACTTAAGGCCGGCCTCGAGTTTCGGAACCCGCCGGCGCGCGGGGCCGGGCGCTACCGGGAATCCAGTGCCGGTTCCGAGGCCGGAAAGCGCACGCTGATGCCGGCGCCGGCGCCGTCCAGGCCCGGCCCGACGGCGATCTCGGCGCCGTGCCGCTCGGCGATGCGCTTGACGATCGACAATCCGAGCCCGCTGCCGCGCACCGTTCCGGCGGCAAGGCTGCCGCGGACGAAACGGTCGAAGACGCGCTCGCGATCGGCCTCGGGGATGCCCGGGCCGGAATCGCGCACGCTCAATACCGGCCGCCCGGCGTCGATTGCCGCGCCGACATCGACCCGGCCGCCTTCCGGCGTGTAGCGCAGCGCGTTGTCCACGAGATTCGAGAGGAGCGTCGCCAGCGCCTCGGCGTCGCCCCGCACGAGCACCGGGCTGTCGGCATTGAGCCCCAAGTCGATGCGCTTGGCAGCGGCGAGCGGAGCGAGATCGGCGACGACGTCGCGCGCCAGCGCAGGCAGGTCCACCGTCGCCGGCGGGCGGTCGGCGACCCCGGGCTCCTCGCGCGCCAGGTTGAGCAACTGCTCGACCAGCCGCGTGGCGCGCTCGAGCCCGCCCTTCAAGTCGTCCAGCGCGGCCCGGCGCTCGGCGTTCGTCGTGGCGCGCTCGGCGAGCTGCGCCTGCAGGTGGACAGCGGTCAGTGGTGTGCGCAGCTCGTGCGCGGCGTCGGCGATGAACGAGCGTTGCGCCGCCAGCGCCTGGCTCAAGCGGCCGAGCAGACCGTTCAGCGCGCCGACCAGAGGCTGCACTTCGCGCGGCAGCGCGGATTCGGACAAGGGCTCGAGCAGTGCCGGCGAGCGGCGCTCGACGGCGGCGGCGACGCGGTCGAGCGGGGCCAGGCCGCGCGCGATCGTCAGCCAGATCAGCAGTGCCAGCACCGGCAGCGCGATCAGCAGCGGGACGACGGTGCGCAAGGCCATGCTGGTGGCGAGCTCGCGGCGCGCGCTCATCGGCTGCGCTACCTGCACGACCTGGCTGCCGGCGAGCGTGCTGAACACGCGCCAGGCGCCGCTCTTGGTATCGACGGTGGTGAACCCGAGTTGTGCGTTCTGCGGCAGCACGCGGTGCGGCTGCGACAGGTACAGCTGCACGCCGTTGCGGTCCCAGATCTGCACCAGCAGCGCATTGCTGCCGGGGCCCAGCGCGCCGACGCCGGCGGGCGCCGGTGCGAACGGCGCGTCGGTCAGCGAGGCGGCCATCTCCTTCAGCTGGTAGTCGAACAGCGCGTTGGCCTCTTCGCGGGCACGAAAGTAGGTGCCGAACGCGGCTGCGATGACCGCCAGCGCAAGGCCGCCCAGCAGCCAAACCAGCAACTGGCGGCGGATCGATTTCATCGCGCCGCTTCGCTGCGGCCCGGCTTGGCGATCATCCAGCCGACCCCGCGCACATTGCGAATGACATCGGCGCCGAGCTTCTTGCGCAGCGAGTGGATATGCACCTCGACCGTGTTGCTTTCCACCGATTCGTTCCATCCATACAGCTTGTCCTCGAGCTGGGCGCGCGACAGGATTGCCCCGGGCCGCGCCAGCAGCGCGGCCAGCAACGCGAATTCGCGCGCCGAAAGCTCGATCGGCGAACCGGCAAGCCGCGCCTCGCGCGTGGCGGGATCGAGCTCCAGCGCGCCATATGCGATCTTCGGTGCGGCGCGACCGGCTCCGCGGCGCAGCAGCGCGCGCAGGCGTGCCGCCAGCTCGTCTAAGTCGAACGGCTTGACCAGGTAGTCGTCGGCGCCGGCGTCGAGGCCGGCGACGCGGTCGGCGATCGCGTCGCGCGCGGTCGTGATCAGCACCGGCCGCGTGTCGCCGGCACGGCGCATCGCCGTCAGCACCTCGAGCCCCGCCT
>DATNAR010000245.1:0-8927 GCA_035607385.1 Casimicrobiaceae bacterium | reverse complement strand
CGCCAACGCGGTCGAGTGGGGGTTGCCGGTGCTGCTGCTTCTGCTGGTCGCGGAGGAGAACCGCGCATCGCCGCTGTTGCTGCACGTCTGCGGCATCGCGTTCATCCTCGCCCGCGTCATGCACGCGGCAGGCTTGTCGCGTTCCAGCGGGCATTCGGTCGGCCGCTTCGCCGGCATCGGCCTGACCTGGTTGGTGCTCATCGTGCTCGCCGTATGGAACGTCGTCACGTTCCTGCGACCTGCGCTGGCCTGATCGGCGCGGTTACTCGAAAAGATTGAGAATGGCGTCCAGGCCGCAGTAGTCGATCGCATAGGTGGCACCGGCGCGCACCACGGGCTTGGCATGGTAGGCAACGCTGATGTCGGCGGTCTTCAGCATCGGCAGGTCGTTCGCCCCGTCCCCGATCGCCACCGCGAGTCCACCCTCGGTGGCGAGGCTCGCGCGCAAGCGGCCTAAGCACTCGGCTTTTGCCTCGGCGTCGACCATCGGCCCGATCAGGCGGCCGGTCAGGCGGCCGGCGGCGATCTCCAGCGTGTTCGCGCAGGTGTGGTCTATCCCGAGGCGGGCTTTCAGGCGCTCGGTGAAAAACGTGAAGCCTCCCGAGACCAGCAGCGATTGTGCGCCGACGGCGCGCATGCCGGCCAGAAGGCGCTCGGCGCCCGGGGAAAGCTTGAGCCGCTCGTCGTAGACGCGCTGCAGCGCGGCGACATCCAGTCCGCGCAGGAGGGCGACGCGGCGGGTGAGGCTTTGGCCGAAATCGATTTCGCCGCGCATCGCGCTCGCGGTGATCGCCGCGACCTCTTGCTTGATACCCATCATGTCGGCGATCTCGTCGACGCATTCGATGCTGATCAGGGTCGAGTCCATGTCCATCGCCACCAGGCGCACCCGGTCGAGGCGCTGGCCGGGCGGAACCAGTGCGCAGTCGATCGCCGCCTGCGCGCAGTACGCGGCGACCGCGGCCGTATCGCTCGCGGGGGTGAGGGCGAACGCCTGGTCGGCGCTGCGCGACATCGCGTCTATGCGCTCGGCACCGGCGAGCTTGGCCAGCGCCTTGAGCGCGGGCGTGGCGATGTCGGGTGCCTGCACGACCAGGCGCGCCGCGGTGCCGGTTTCGGCCGTCATCCCGGCTCCCGCACCAGAGGCGAGCTGCGGACGGGGGATCGTCGCATCGAATCGAGGAAGCTCGGAAAGCGCACGACGCGGGACCGGTGGCTGGCGGGGCATGATGATAGTGCCATCGCTTCTACTCCCCGGCGCGGGCGCGGCGTATTATATGTGATCCCACCGTTACGACGAGGAGAAAACCATGTCACTGCGTCTTGGCGACACTGCCCCCGATTTCACCCAGGAATCGAGCGAGGGCCCGATCAGCTTCCACAAATGGCTGGGCGACAGCTGGGGCGTGCTGTTTTCGCATCCCGCCGATTTCACCCCGGTGTGCACGACCGAGCTCGGATTGACCGCCAAGCTCAAGGAGGAGTTTGCCAAGCGAAACGTCAAGGTGATCGCGCTCTCGGTCGATCCGGTCGACTCGCACAAGAAATGGATCAATGACATCAACGAGACACAGAACACCAAGGTCAACTTCCCCATCATTGCCGACGCCGACCGCAAAGTCTCGACTTTGTACGACATGATCCATCCGAATGCCAGCGCCACGGCGACGGTGCGCTCGCTGTTCGTCATCGATCCGAAAAAGGTGATCCGCCTGATCATCACCTATCCCGCATCGACCGGCCGCAATTTCGACGAAGTGCTGCGCGTGATCGATTCGCTGCAGCTGACCGAGTATCACAGCGTGGCGACGCCGGGCAACTGGAAGAACGGCGACGACGTGGTGATCGTGCCGTCGCTGCAGGACCCCGAACAGCTGAAGCAGAAATTCCCCAAGGGCTTCAAGGCGCTGCGGCCGTATTTGCGCATGACGCCGCAGCCCAACCGCTGACGGCGCGAAGCGCCTCGATCCGGCTGCGGGCGACGCGTCAGGGCTTCCGGCCCTGGCGCGTTTTCTTTTTCGGCGCGGCAGCCACGTCGTCTCCGGCCAGCACGAAATCGATCTTGGTCGACTCGAGGTCGACGCGGGCGACTTTCACCATGATGCGGTCGGCCAGCCGGTAGACGGTGCCGCTGCGCTCGCCGCTCATCGCGTGCCGCACGGCGTCGTAGTGAAAATAGTCGTTGCCGAGCTCCGTCACATGCACGAGCCCATCGACATTGAGGCCGTCGAGGGTGACGAACAGGCCGAAATGCGTGACGCCGCTGACCGTGCCCATGAATATCTCGCCGACCTTGTCCTGCATGAAAAAGCATTTGAGCCAGTTCTCGACGTCCCGGGTCGCATCATCGGCGCGACGCTCGGTCTGCGAGCAGTGGACGCCCAGCTCCGACCAGGTCGCGCCGCTCGGCTGATAGCGCGTGCCGGAAAGGCAGGCCTTGATGCAGCGATGGATCAGCAGGTCCGGATAGCGGCGGATCGGCGAAGTGAAGTGCGTATAGGCGTCATAACCGAGGCCGAAGTGGCCCTCGTTGTCGGGACTGTAGACCGCCTGCTGCAGCGAGCGCAGCAGCACCGTCTGCAGCAGGTTGAAATCGGGCCGGCCCTTGATCTGTCCCAGCAGCTTCGCATAGTCGGCCGGCGTCGGAGACTCGCCGCCGCCGAGCGAGAGCCCCGAGCCGGCGAGGAACTCCTTCAGGGCAGCGAGCTTTTCCGGCGTCGGTCCTTCGTGCACGCGGTAAAGCGCAGGCTGTTTTTGCTCGAGCAGGTAGGAAGCGGCGCACACATTGGCCGCCAGCATGCATTCCTCGATCAGCTTGTGCGCGTCGTTGCGCATGATGGGCACGATCGTCTCGATCTTGCCGTGCGTATCGAACCTGAGCTCGAGCTCGATCGTCTCGAAATCGATCGCGCCGCGACGCGCGCGCGCCGCGGCCAGGACCTTGTACAGCGCGTAGAGGTTTTCGAGTTGCGGCTGCAGCGCGACCGCTTCCTTCGTGCGGGTTTTCGGCTGCGACAGCCAGTCCCACACCTGATTGTAGGTGAGCCGCGCACGCGAATGCATGATCGCGGGAAAGAACTTGTAGCGCTCGATGTCGCCGTCGGCGCTGATCGTCATTTCGCACGCCATGCACAGCCGATCGACCGCCGGCTTGAGCGAACAAAGCTCGTTCGACAGCTGCTCGGGCAGCATCGGGATGACTCGCCGCGGAAAATAGACCGAGGTCCCGCGATCGCGCGCGTCGGCGTCGAGGGCGTCGCTGTCGGCGACGTAGTGGCTGACGTCGGCGATGGCCACGATCAGCCGGAACCCCTTGGCGCCGCGCTCGCAATAGACGGCATCGTCGAAGTCGCGTGCGGTCTCGCCGTCGATCGTCACCAGCGGCAGAGCCGTGAGGTCGGTGCGTCCCTTGCGGTCGGCTTTCTGCACCTCGTGCGGAAAGCGTCCTGCCTGCCGCTGCGCCGCGGCGGAAAACCGGTAAGGCAGGTCGTGCTTGCGCAGCGCGATCTCGATCTCCATGCCGGGATCGGTGTAGTTGCCCAGGACCTCGATGACTTTCGCCAGCGCTTCGCGATGCGCCGACGGCTGCTCGATCACTTCGGCGACGACGACCTGGCCCGGCTTTGCGCTGCCGCGCATGTCCG
Source organism: Casimicrobiaceae bacterium (assembly GCA_035607385.1). Lineage (GTDB taxonomy): Bacteria > Pseudomonadota > Gammaproteobacteria > Burkholderiales > Casimicrobiaceae > PALSA-1003. The sequence goes on along the minus strand of DATNAR010000245.1, from coordinate 5,283 downwards.
GCGGGATCAGGATGTCCTGGCTGATGCGCTTGTTTTCGGCGACCAGATACCAGATGCCGCGTTCATCAAAGACGCGGCCGACGACTTCCCGGTTGGCCCGCTCGAGCACGTCGACGATCGCGCCCTCCGGCCGGCCGCGGCGATCGACGCCGACGATCCGCGCAGTAGCGCGGTCGCCATGCAGTGTCTTGTGCATCTCCGTGGCAGACAGGAACAGATCGGGGCTTGCGTCGTCGGGAACGAGAAATCCGAAACCATCGGCATGTCCTTGCACCGTCCCGGTCACCAGGTCGAGCTTGGCGACGACGCAAAGCTGGCCCTTGCGGTTGGTCATCAGCTGGCCGTCGCGCTCCATCGCCGCCAGACGGCCGGCGAACGCTTCGCGCTCGGCTTCGCCGCGGACGCCGAGCAGTTCTACCAGCTGTTGCGCCGGCATCGGCACGCCTTGCTCGCGCAAGGTCTGCAGTATCTGCTCGCGCTCCGGAATCGTTACATCGCCCCGCGGGTGGCGGGCGCGGCGTCCGGACACGGCTTCGCCGGACGATCCGGCGGGCGAAGTGCTTCGCGTCACGGATGCCGCGCGTTCGCGCGGCAAAGTGTTACCGCCGGTTGCAGTTTTCGATCCGCTGCGGATCGCGGCGGTGTTGCGTTGCTTTTTTGACAAGAAAGTCACTCTTTCGTAAAATTATGGGCTAGCCTGACGTACGACGCCGTACTACAGCCCAGATGGCGGAATTGGTAGACGCACTAGGTTCAGGTCCTAGCGGTGGCAACACTGTGGAGGTTCGAGTCCTCTTCTGGGCACCATCGTAGCATCCGGCCCGGCCGGAGGAAGCCGGCAATCGATGCACGCCCGCGACATGCGGGCTTTTGCTTTTTTTGACATGCGCCCGGGAGAGCCGTTCGATGAGACTGGCCGCTTTGACCGCCTTGTTCGTCCTGAGCTGCGGTGTCGCGCCGTCAGCGGGCGCGGACGAAGAAAAATTGCCTACGCAGCTTGCGGGCACCGGATCGACGACGCCCGAATCGGGAAAGAAGACGGTTGCGCCGTGGTCGATCTCGATCCTTTCGCAGGACGCCGACGGCAATCTCAAAGGCACGCTGAACTGGAACGGCCGCAGCTGCCAGATCTCGGCAGTCGCCTTCACCGGCACTTATCGCAACGGCGTGCTCGATATCAGCGCACCGGCCACCAGCCGGACCTGCGGCGCGATCACGATGACGTTGACCAAGGCCAGCGTCGGCGATCTTCTGCTGGAAGGCACAGCCCGATTTCACGGTGCCGATACGCCGGCTGCGGTGACCTTGCGGCCGCGCTGAGCGGCAACGCACGACGTCAATAGCGCGCGTTCCCGGGCGATCGCGGAAACGGGATCACGTCGCGCACGTTGGAAAGCCCGGTCACGTAGGCGATCGTCCGCTCGAATCCCAGTCCGAATCCCGCGTGCGGCACCGTGCCGTAACGGCGCAGGTCGCGATACCAGGCGTAATGCTCGATGTCCATGCCGGCTGCGGCCATGCGGGCGTCGAGGACATCGAGGCGTTCCTCGCGCTGGCTGCCGCCGATGATCTCGCCGATGCCGGGTGCGAGCACGTCCATCGCGGCGACCGTCCTGCCGTCATCGTTCAAGCGCATGTAGAACGCCTTGATCTCCTTCGGGTAGTTGACCAGGATCACCGGCCCGCGCACGTAGCTCTCCGAGACGTAGCGCTCGTGCTCGGACTGCAGGTCCATGCCCCACCGCACCGGAAATTCGAACTTCTGCGTCGCTTTCTCGAGGATGCTGATCGCATCTTCGTAGTCCATGCGGACGAATTCGGCGTCTATCATTCCCTGCAGCTTGGCGATCACGCCCTTTTCGATGCGCTCCTCGAAAAACGCCATGTCGTCGGCGCGCTCTTCCAGCACCGTCCGGAAAATATGCTTGAGCAGCGCCTCGGCCAGCGTCGCATTGTCCGACAGATCGGCGAAGGCGATCTCGGGCTCGATCATCCAGAACTCCGCCAGATGCCGGCTGGTGTTCGAATTCTCGGCGCGAAACGTCGGCCCGAACGTATACACCTTCGACAGCGCCAGGCAGTACGCCTCGACGTTGAGCTGGCCGGAGACGGTGAGAAAAGCCTCGCGTCCGAAGAAGTCCGAGCCGAAATCGACTTTCCCCTGCGCCGTGCGCGGCAGGTTGGCAAGATCCAGCGTCGACACGCGGAAGAGCTCGCCCGCGCCTTCCGCGTCCGACGTCGTGATGATCGGCGTGTTGATCCAGACGAAGCCGTTCTGGTCGAAAAAGCGATGCACGGCCTGAGCGATCGTGTGGCGGACGCGGCTGACCGCGCCGATGACGTTGGTCCGCGGGCGCAAATGCGCTACTTCGCGCAGGAACTCGAGCGTGTGCGGCTTCGGCTGGATCGGATACGAATCGGGGTCGTCGACCCACCCGACGACTTTGAGCGAGCTCGCCTGCATCTCGAATGGCTGTCCTTTGGCCGGCGAGGGAACGATCATGCCGGTGGCTTCGACCGCGCAGCCGGCCGTCAGGCGCGCGATCTCGCTGGCGTAGTTGGGCAGCGTGTTCGGCGCGACCACCTGCACGGGGTGGAATCCCGACCCGTCGGACAAATGCACGAACGAGATGCCGGCCTTCGAGTCGCGACGCGTGCGCACCCATCCCTGCAAGGTGACGGGAGCGTCCTGCGGCGCGCGGCCGGCCAGGATGTCGGCGCAGCTCAGCGCATTCATCGCTCGGCTCCGGTCGCGGCGGCAAGGCGCGCCTTCAGCTGCTGCGGCCGCAGCGTGTCGTAGATCTCGAACGGCTGGTGTATCCACGGACTGTCGGGCAGGTAATCGACATAGTAGTCGGGCTTGAACACCGAACAGCCCTTGTACCAGACGACGGCCGTGCGCATGTCGGTGATATGGGGAAAGCGCTGCGGCAGCTCCTTGTCGACCGCTGCGAGTGTGTGGCCCGAATCGACCATGTCGTCGACCAGCAGCACGCGGTCGCCCAGCCGCGGCGCCGTCATCGTCATGTGCTCGGCGATGACCAGCTGTCCGCGCAGCTTCCCGCCCTCGGCCGTGTACGAATGCGTCGACAGGATCGCGAGCGGCAGCTCGTAGATCCGGGACAGCACGTCGCCGACCCGCAATCCACCGCGCGCGATGCAGATCACCTGGTTGAACTGCCACGCCGATTCGTGCACCTGCAGCGCAAGGCGCTCGACCAGAATGTTGTATTGCTGCCAGCTGATGTGCAGGCTCATCGTGGCGTATCGCTCTAGTGGAACGGATGATGCAGCAGGATCGTCTCGTCGCGCTCGGCGCCGGTCGACACCATCGCGATCGGCACTCCGGTCAATTGCTCGATGCGCCGCAGGTACGCGCGGGCCGGAGCCGGCAGCGCGTCGAAGCTGTCGACGCCGAGCGTGCTTTCCGGCCAACCCGGCATGTCCTCGTAGACCGGTTGGCATTCGGCCACCGCATCGGCGCCGATCGGCAACAGCGGCTGCGGCGCGCCGTTGACGAGATAGCCGGTGCAGATCCGGATCGACGGCATTCCGTCGAGGACATCGAGCTTGGTGATGCACAAGCCATCGACCCCGTTGAGCTGCAGCGAGCGCTTCAGCGCCGCGATGTCGAGCCAGCCGCAACGGCGCGGTCGGCCGGTGACCGAGCCGAACTCGTTGCCTCGCTTGGCCAGCCCCGCGCCGATCTCGTCGGTCAGCTCGGTGGGGAACGGTCCGGTGCCGACCCGTGTCGTGTACGCCTTGACGATGCCCAGCACGTAATCGAGCATCTGCGGTCCGATGCCGGTGCCCGGCGCGGCCGCGCCGGCCAGGCAGTTCGACGAGGTGACGTAGGGATAGGTCCCGTGGTCGATGTCGAGCAGCGCGCCCTGCGCACCCTCGAACAGCAGCGAATCGCCGCGGCGGCGCGCCTCCTGCAGCAACGCGGCGACATCGCCGACCATCGGCAGCAATGCGGGTGCGAGCGCCAGCGCGCCGTCGAGCGTTTGCTGATACGGCACCGCGTCGCGCCTGAAATATTGCGTCAGCACGAAGTTGTGATAGTCGATCAGCGGCTTGAGCTTCGCGGCGAACCGGTCGGGATAGAACAGATCCTGCAGCCGCACCGCGCGCCGCGCGATCTTGTCTTCGTAGGCGGGGCCGATGCCGCGTCCGGTCGTGCCGATGCGCGTCTCGCCCATCGCCGCTTCACGCGCCTGGTCCAGGGCGACGTGGCACTCGAGCACCAGCGGACACGCGGGCGAAATCGAAAGCCGCGACCGGACCTCGATGCCGGCGGCCTCGAGCTCGCCGATTTCCTGCAGCAACGCCGACGGCGACAGCACGACGCCGTTGCCGATGTAGGCGCGGACCTTCGGCCGGAGAATGCCCGACGGAATCAGCCGCAGCACCGTCTTCCTGCCGGCGATGACCAGCGTGTGCCCGGCGTTGTGCCCGCCCTGGAAGCGCACGACGCCCTGCGCGTGCTCGGTCAGCCAGTCGACGACCTTGCCCTTGCCTTCGTCGCCCCATTGCGTGCCGATGACGACGACGTTCCTGCCCATGTGTGCCATCCCTGTCAGCCCTGGCCGGCGACGCCGCTCAGCGCGGCGAGCTGGCGCAGGTCGAGCGTAAACCCGGTGGCGGGGCGAGCGCGGCCGAACGCCTTGCCGATGCCGTCGTACCGCTCGCCGCGGCCGATGGCGTTGGCTTCGCCCTCGGTGAACACCGAGAAACTGGCGCCGGTCTGGTAGTGATAGCCGCGCAGATCCGCGAGATCGATATGCAACGCGGCGACCTTCGGGCCGGCGGCCAGCGCCAGTGTTTCCAGCGCGGTAAGCGCGACGGCGATCGACGGCGTGTCGGGCAGCCGGCTTCGCGCCGCCGCGAGCACTTCGTCGGCCGGACCGTACAGCGTCGGAAGCGCGGCGAATGCGTCGCGCCAGACGGCGGGGAGATTGGCGGCGAGCTCGGCGACGGCCGGCACATCCTTGCCGCGCAAGGCCGCGAACATCGCGCTGTCGCTGGCGTTGCCTGCGATATGTGCGCCGTTGGCCAGCGCCCGGTACACCCCGACATGGCCGAGATCCAGGTGCAGCCCGCGAACGCCGACCGCGGCGAGCGACGACAGCAGCAGCATCAGGACTTCGCGATCAGCGTCGATCTGCGGGTCGCCGTACAGCTCGGCGCCGATCTGCAGGACTTCGCGCGTCTGCGCGAGGCCGGCGACTATCGTGCGCAGCACGCTGCCGGCGTAGCAGAGGCGGGTGACGCCGGGCTCGT
>DATNAR010000237.1:0-20050 GCA_035607385.1 Casimicrobiaceae bacterium | reverse complement strand
GCTCTGGCGCCGCCGGGTGGCAGAGTTGCGCGCGATGTATGTCGGCAAAGACTGAATGATCGAGCAGCCGCGCGCGCAAGCTGTTATCATTCGCGCGCGGCATTTGCTCCAGTCCCCTGCCGCAGTCGAATCCGACCCTTCCGCAGTACGCGCCGTTTGGCTGTGACTGGACGTCAACGAGTTGACGACATGCCGAGCGTTTTTTCAAGGCTCTCATGTCATTTGCTTCCCTCGGACTGTCCGATGCGCTGGTGCGCGCGGTAAACGCGCACGGTTACACCACACCCACCCCGATACAAACCAAGGCTATTCCCGCGGTTCTCGCCGGCGGTGATTTGCTGGCCGGCGCGCAGACCGGCACCGGCAAGACGGCGGGCTTCGTGCTGCCGATGCTGCAGCGGCTGTCGACGGGCGAAGCGCCTGCCGGCGGTCGCCCGTCGCGCAAGCCCTTGCGCGCCTTGATCCTGACGCCGACGCGCGAGCTCGCGGCGCAGGTCGAGGAATCGGTGCGCGTGTACGGCAAGTTCCTGAAACTCACGTCGACGGTCGTGTTCGGCGGCGTCGGCATCCACCCGCAGACCGCGCAGCTCAAGCGCGGCGTCGACATTCTCGTCGCGACCCCGGGTCGCCTGCTCGATCACCACGGGCAGGGCAATCTGGATTTTTCGCGCATCGAGATCTTCGTTCTCGACGAGGCCGACAGGATGCTCGACATGGGCTTCGTTCGCGACATCAGGCGCGTGATGGCGCTGCTTCCCCGAAAACGCCAGAACCTGCTGTTTTCCGCGACGTTCCCGGACCCGATCAAGGCGCTGGCCGACTCGCTGCTCGACCGTCCGGCGATGATCGAGGTGGCACCGCGCAACGCAACCGTCGACAGCATTCAGCAGAAAATCCATCCGGTCGATCGTGACCGCAAGCGCGAGTTGCTGGCCGCGCTGATCGGCGGCAACGACTGGCACCAGGTGCTCGTTTTCACGCGCACCAAGCATGGCGCCAACAAGCTCGCCGAGCAGCTCGGCCATGACGGCATTCGCGCTCTGGCGATCCACGGCAACAAGAGCCAGGGTGCGCGCACCCGCGCACTGTCGGAATTCAAGGAGGGCGACCTGCGTGTGCTGGTCGCCACCGACATCGCCGCACGTGGCATCGACATCGACCAATTGCCCCATGTCGTCAACTACGATCTGCCGAACGTGCCCGAAGACTACGTGCACAGGATCGGCCGGACCGGACGCGCCGGCGCCACGGGCGAGGCGATCTCGCTGGTCTGCGTGGACGAGCACGAGTTCCTGCGCGACATCGAGCGACTGCTGAAGCGGGAGATCCCGCAGGAAGTCATTGCCGGCTTCGAGCCCGATCCTCGCGCCCGCGCGCAGCCGATCCTGCAGCGACAGGGCCGCGGCCAATCGCAGGGACGCGGCGGAGCGCCGGGCCAGCAACGGCGCGCCCCCGCCAGCGGGCGTGGCGGCGGGAGGCAGCCCCGCGGCGCGCCGGCAGCGCAGGGTTTGCGTGCCGGCGGCAACGGCAGACAGGCCCCCGTCGGGCCGCCGCCGCGGCACGGCGCGCGCAACGCAACCTCGACGCGCGCGCACGCGCCGAAGGCGCCGGCGTTTCGCAGCGGAACACGAGAGCGCTAGCGTCGGCGGCTAGCGTCCGCAGCGGCGACGACGAATGGGTTGAAGGGTTGACCGGTCCGCTCTGGAATTAGCGGTTGCGGCTGGCGCCACTAGCTCTGGGCGCCGATAACTGGAAAAATCGTGGTAAGCCGCGGCCGATTCGCGGCCATCCACTATCGAGCAGCAGCGACGCTCCGCTCGGGAGAATGCGATGTTTCCGGAATCGCACGCGCACGTCTGGCTCATGGCTGCGCTCGCGCTTGCGACCGGCGTGCTGGAAGCCGGTAGCGTCGACGCGCAGGACTATCCATCGCGTCCGGTGCGCGTCGTCGTGCCGTTTTCGCCGGGAGGCGCGGTCGACGGCCCGATGCGCCTGATCGCACAGCAACTGACGAAGCGTCTCGGGCAATCGGTGTTCGTCGAGAACAAGCCCGGTGCAGGAGCGACGATCGGCAGCGAGCTCGTTGCCAAGTCTCCACCCGACGGCTACACGCTGCTGCTGGCGTCGCAGACCAATGCGATCAGTGCGACGCTTTACCCGAACCTGGGATTCGATCCGATCGAAGACTTCGCGCCGATCTCGCTGATCGGGCGCGAACCGGGCGTCGTCGTCGTCAATCCCGCCCTGCCGGTGCAAACCTTGCAGCAGCTGGTCGCCTACGCCAAGGCGCGTCCCGGACAGATCGACTATGCATCTTCGGGCAACGGCAGCGGCCAGCACCTGTTCGCTGCGCTGCTCTGTTCGATGACCGGCATGAAGCTCAACCACATCCCGTATCGCGGCAGCGGCCAGGCGACCAGCGATCTGATCGGCGGCCAGGTTTCGCTGTCGATTCCGGGCATGGCCGGCATGCTCGGCCATATCCGCGCCGGCAAGCTGCGTGCGCTGGCCGTCACCGGCAGCCGGCGCGCGGCGCAGCTGCCCGACGTGCCGACGGTGGCCGAGGCAGGTGTTCCGGGCTATGTCGCGTATGTATGGCTGGGGCTGCTCGCCCCGAAGAACACGCCGCCCAGCATCGTCAACAAGCTGTACCAGGCGGTAAAGGAGGTGCTGGCCGACGACGAGGTCAAGCGCTACATGGCGCAGGCCAGCATCGAGCCGGTGGGATCGACGCCCGCCGAATTCGGAGCTTTCTTTCGCGCCGAGAAAGACCAGTGGGCAAGAGTCATTCGCGAGACCGGAGCGAAAATTGATTAGTCCGTCCGCCGCAGCGGCAGATGCCGTGCCGGGCCGACAGAGCGATGCGACTCCGTCGCACGACGCGCGCGTCGAAGGCGTCGAGCACTGGGCGCACAAGGGCGAAGTCCGCCTCTTTCTCTGGGAAAAATTCGTCGACTCGCCCCGGGACAAGCCGCTGCTGCTGTTCGTCCATGGCTCGTCGATGGCATCGCAGCCGACGTTCGATCTCACCGTTCCCGGCCGCCCCGACTCGTCGGTCATGGACTGGTTCGCCCGCCGCGGCTTTGCCTGCTGGTGCGTCGACATGGAAGGCTACGGCCGCTCGGACAAGTGGCGCGACACCAACGCCGACATCGCCAACGGCGCCGACGATCTCGACGCCGCGACCGAATACATCCTGAAGACGCGCAGCGCCGGCAGGTCGATGATCTACGGGATCTCTTCGGGCGCGCTCCGCGCGGCATTGTTCGCGCAGCGGCATCCGGGAAGGGTCGAGCGGCTCGCGCTCGATGCCTTCGTGTGGACCGGCGCCGGCGCCCCGACACTCGAGCAGCGCCGCAAGAGGCTGCCCGAGTTTCTCGCCACCAGGCGGCGACCGATCGACCGCGCCTTCGTGCATTCGATTTTCGAGCGGGATCATCCGGAAACCGCCGACAAGCGCGTCGTCGACGCTTTTGCCGATGCGATTCTCGCGCTCGACGACTCGATGCCCAACGGGACCTACATCGACATGTGCTCGAAGCTGCCCGTCGTCGACCCGGCGCGACTGACGATGCCCACGCTGATCATGCGCGGCCAGTACGACGGGATCGCGGCGCTCGACGACCTGATCGAGTTCTTCAAGCGATTGCCGCACCCCGACAAGCAGTTTTCGATCATGGCCGGCATATCGCATGCGAGCTTTCAGCAGAAGAATTACCTGATCGCCTACCACATCCTGCACGCGTATTTCACCCAGCCGGAGCCGCAATATGCCGGGCCGGCCGATTGATCCCAAGCGTCCGCGGCCGGCCCGGTGAAGCTGCCGCCGGACGAGCTGGCGACGATCGCAGCGCGCACCCTCGAGCATTACGAGCAGCGCGCGGAGAGCTTCTGGGAAGGCACACGCGGTCACGACGTCAGCCAGAACATCGCGGCGCTGCTGAAGCATATCGAGGCAAAGCCCCCGTTTGCGATCCTCGATCTCGGCTGCGGCCCCGGGCGCGACCTGAAAACGCTGCGCGAGCTCGGCCACGCGCCGGTCGGGCTGGAAGGATCGCCGCGGTTCGCGGCGATGGCGCGCGAGTACAGCGGCTGCGAAGTCTGGGAACAGGACTTTCTCAGCATGAACCTGCCGGCAGACCGTTTCGACGGCGTCTTCGCCAACGCCGCCCTGTTCCATGTGCCGACGCAGGCATTGCCGCGCGTGCTCAGGCAGATTCGCGCCGCGCTCAAACCCCGCGGTGTCTTGTTCAGCTCGAATCCGCACGGCGACGACAGCGAAGGCTGGAACCGCGGCCGCTACGGCGCCTATCTTCGCCATGAAACCTGGCGCGATTATCTCGCTGGCGCCGGCCTGGTCGAGATCGAGCACTATTACCGTCCCGCCGGCCTGCCGCGCGAGCAGCAACCCTGGCTCGCCACCGTGGCGCGTGCGACATGAGCACGCGCATCGCGCCGGAAGAAGTCGAGTTGACGGCTGTCCGCGCGCAGGGCGCCGGCGGGCAGAACGTCAACAAGGTTTCGAACGCCGTGCATCTGCGCTTCGACGTACGCGCCTCGACGCTGCCCGAAACCATCAAGGCGCGCCTGCTTGCGCACGGTGATCGGCGGATCACCGCCGAAGGCGTCGTCATCATCAAGGCGCAGCGTTACCGCAGCCTCGATCAGAACCGTGCCGACGCCCTGGCACGCCTGCAGCGGCTGGTCGACGGCGCCGCCGTGGCGCCGCGCCCGCGTAAGCCGACCAAACCGACGGCGAGCTCGCAGCGCAAGCGCGTCGATGCCAAGGTGCGCCGCGGCGAGATCAAGGCGGCGCGCCGGCGCATCATCGACGACTAAGGCGCCAAGAACGACGCGTTCACACGGCGGCAAAGAGGCAGGAGACGAGCCGGTCGGTCACCGCGCTCCAGCTGAAATGCCGGTGGACGTGCGCGGCGCCCCGCTCGCCCATGCTGCGCCAGGCGTCGCGCTCGCGCGCCGCTGCCGCCATCAGCTCGAACAAGTGTTCCGGATCGGGCGCGAGCGCATCGCCAACGCGCTCGTCGCTCAAGCGCGGCCGATAGCGCGCGCTCCGGATTCGTCCGCAGCAGGCCGGATCGGTGAAGTCGTCGGTCGGGCCGCCGGATGTGCAGATGACCGGCACCCCGCACGCAGCGGCCTCGAGCACAGGGAGATTGAAGCCTTCGGCACGGTACGGCGCCGCGTAGACGTCCGCCGCGCGATACAGGTCGGCCATCTTGGCCGACGAATAGGTCCCACCGGTGTAGATCATGCGGCGGACGACGGCGTCGCGCGCGGCAGACGAGAGCTCGTCGAGCGCCGCCTGGACAAAGTCGCGTGACGGATACAGGCCGTCCGCCCCCTTGAGCAGCAGCCGCACGTCCGGGTCCGATGCGGCCAGGCGCGCAAACGCGGCGAGCAGCAGGTCGATGCCCTTGTTCGGCGTCATCGCCCCGACCGAGAGAAAGACCTGCTGATGGTCGTCGATATTCAGCGCCGCGCGCGCGGCGGCGCGACTCGCGGCGTCGGCGTGAAGCACCACGGGATCGATGCCGTGCGGAACGACGTGAATGCGCGATGAAGGAATGCCGAATCGCTCGTACGCGGCCACGCACCATTGCGAGGGCGTGACGATGTCGATCGCGTCGGGGAGCTCGGCGCCGGAAGACAAGCCGCCGCGTTGCCGGTCGCCGAGGATCCGGTATTCGGGCGTCCCGAAGACGAACTTGCGTCCCGAGCGCGCTGCAGTGAAGTCGCTCTCCTCCGCGCGCATGCTGAACGTCGCCTCGGGAAGGAACTCCGCTTCGGGGGCGCGCAGCGTGGCCAGCGCGCGCTCGTCTTCGGGCGCTACCAGGCCGCCCGTCGTCTTCCACGTCGGGTAATAGTAGGGCAAATCCCGAAAGCGCAGATCGATGTCGCCGCGCCGCAACAGGCAGAGGCAGTGCGCCTGCGCCACCAGCGCGTACGAGTGATGGATGAACCGCCAGCCTTCGAACTGCAGGCGGCGCTGTGCTTGGCCTGGCACGATAAGGGTCCCGGGGGCTTGCTCAAGGCTTTGCGGCTCGCGGAAGGCGCGCAGCCGCAACAGATTAGAACAGAGGCATCCTCGCGCCAAGCTGCCGGCCGTTCCCCGCACTTCGCGGCGCCGCCGGTTGACAGCGCTTGCCCGATCATCGCATTGTGTCATTCGTAAGCCCGGCGGCCCGCAGCGGCCGGCCGGCGAAGGAGCCGCGACAATGCAATTGAATGCGCAGCAGGTCGAACGTTTCGACCGCGATGGTTACCTGTTCTTCGATTCTCTGTTCACGCCGCGTGAAATCGGCGTGCTGCAGGAAGAAGTGCCGCGACTCTACGCGCAGCGGCGCATCGAGAACGTCCGGGAAAAGGGCAGCGATGCGGTGCGCACCAACTTCGCCGCGCACATGTACAGCGCGCCGTTCGCGCGGCTGGCGCGCCATCCGCGGATGATAGAGCCGGTCGTCGCGTTGTTCGGCGAGCCGGTCTACATGCATCAGTTCAAGATCAACGGCAAGATGGCTTTCGACGGCGACGTCTGGCAGTGGCACCAGGACTTCGGCACCTGGAAGAACGACGACGAGATGCCCGAGCCGCGGGCGATGAACATTGCGATATTTCTCGACGAGGTCAACGAGTTCAACGGCCCGCTGATGTTCATCCCGGGCAGCCATAAGCTCGGCGTCCTCGATGCCGAGCACGACACCTCGACGACCAGCTATCCGCTGTGGACGATCAACCACGCGACGATCGCGAGCCTGGTCGAGCGCGGCGGCATCGTCGCACCGAAAGGGCCGGCGGGATCGATGCTGCTGTTCCATTCCTGCCTGGTGCACGCGTCGACGTCGAACTTGTCGCCATGGAATCGCGTCAGTGTGTATCTCAGCCTGTGCGCGGTGTCCAACCATATCCGGCGCTTCAAGCGTCCCGAATACATCGCGCATCGAGATTTCACGCCGATCGAATGCCTGCCCGACGATTGCCTGCTGCGCGATTACCCGGTCGCGCTGCCGTGGCGGGACGGCACGCCTGAAGCCGCGCTGCAGCCGGCACTGGCCGGCTGAACGCGCAGGCCGGAATGAGCCTTCATGCCCAGCTGAACGAGCGCGCCGCGCAGGGCCGGCCGCTGGCGGTCGGCATGATAGGCGCCGGCAAGTTCGGCGCGATGTATATGGCGCAGGTGCCGAAGACACCGGGCGTGCACGTCGTCGCGATCGCCGATCTCGATCCCGCCGCGGCGATGGCCAATCTCGCTCGCGTCGGCTGGCCGCGCGAGCGCAGCGCCGCGCCTTCGATCGATGTTGCCGTGGCGCAAGGCACGACGCACGTCGGCGACGACTGGCAGGCGCTGATCCGCCATCCGAAGATCGACATCGTCGTCGAATGCACGGGCAATCCGATGGCGGCGGTCGAGCACTGTCTCGCTGCATTCGCCCAGCGCAAGCACGTCGTAAACGTGACGGTCGAGGCCGATGCATTGTGCGGCGCGCTCCTCGCCCGCAAGGCGGCCGACGCCGGCGTCGTCTACAGCCTGGCCTTCGGCGACCAGCCGGCGCTGATCTGCGATCTGGTCGACTGGGCGCGGACCGCCGGCTTCGGCGTCGTGGCGGCAGGCCGCGGCCACAAATGGCTGCCGCACTTCGCGCAGTCGACGCCGGAGACGGTCTGGGGCCATTACGGCCTGACACCTGAGCAGGCGAAGATCGGCGGCCTCAACGCCAAGATGTTCAACTCGTTTCTCGACGGCTCCAAGCCGGCGATCGAATGCACGGCCGTGTGCAATGCGACCGGGCTGTCGGCGCCCCCGGACGGCTTGACGTATCCGCCGGCGTCGATCGATCAGATTCCGAACGTATGCCGCCCGATCGACGAGGGCGGCGTGCTGCACGGCAAAGGCCAGGTCGAGGTGATCTCGTCGGTCGAACGCGACGGGCGGCCGATCGACTACGACATCCGCTTCGGCGTGTTCGTCGTGTTCGAAGGCGACACCGAGTACCTGCGCAACTGTTTTCGCGAGTACATGGTCCGAACCGACGAATCGGGCCGCTATGCCTGCCTCTACAAGCGCTGGCATCTGATCGGGCTCGAGGTCGGCGTGTCGGTCGCGTCGGTCGGTTTGCGCGGCGAGGCCACCGGCGCCGCGATCGGCTTCAATGCCGACGCCGTGGCGACCGCCAAGCGCGATCTGAAAGCCGGCGAGACGCTCGACGGGGAAGGCGGCCATACCGTCTGGGGAAAGCTCTTGCCGGCGCCTGCATCGCTGGCGGCGGGGGCACTGCCGCTCGGCCTCGCCCACGGCGTCCGCCTGCTGCGCCCCGCCAGGCAGGGGGACGTGCTACGCTGGTCCGATGTGGCGATCGACGAAACGCTCACCGCCTACCGCGCCAGGCGCGAAATGGAAGAGATGTTCGCCCGCGCAACAGCGCGCCAGCGCGTCGCCTAGACGGGCAGGAACTGCCGCTAGCAGTCACGCTGGCGCCGGCGGCCGCCCCGATCGATATCGGCCCCGGCACGCAGGCGCTCGGACGGGGATGAAAGGGGCATCGCGCCGCGTCCGCCACGTTTGCTCATCTGGCACAGCGCTTGCTGAGCCATCGAGCCTGGAAAATTAAGGCTCGATCAATCGGCACGCCGGCGCCTCGCATCTCGGGGCCGCGCCGGCGCCGCCGCGGGGTGCTTCGGAGGTTCTGGATGAGCGCGTGTGGCCTGCCAACGGGTCGGCATGCCGCACGTGAGGTGCGGCACGTCTCCGCTCGCCCGGCGCGCGACCGGTCTTGCGGAATCCCGCCGAAAACATCGAAGCCCCGCCCGGCAAGCCGTGGTCGCCGGCAGTCGAGCTCCGCATCGCGCTTCGCGACCGTATTGTTCTGTCTGCTGGCGGTGCTGAGCAACGCCGCGCATCCTGATCCGTACCCGCCTTTCTGGGGATCGCCCGCCGTCCACTTCCCACCGGTGCTGTGGCCTGCCGAACCCGCCGACCCGAAACAGTGCGGCACCAATTGCGGCGAGTGGCTGCCTTATACGCGGTTCCAGAGCGACGTCGCGGACCCGCGCACCCAGGATCCATCCAACGGCGGCACCGCGCCGCAGAACTACGTCAACGTCTCGTCGTCGTGCGTCGACAAGACGTTCCCCAGCATCTACTACGCGCTGCGCCAGGGCGCGGCGCCCGACGGCAGCCAGGACACGATCATGTTCCGCTGGCGCGTCGAGCAGATCGCGAACACCTATGCGACCGGTCCTTCGGCAGGCAGCTACGGCGCGTCCGATCCGTGGAGCTCGGCACTGTGGAGCGTCCTGTTCGATGTCGACGGCGACGGCTACGTCGATCTCGCGGCACATCTCGATGGCTCGTCGGGGTCGCCTTCCGCGGCGATCGATCGCATCGCCGGCATCTGGAGCAAGCTGCCGACGCAGTCGCTCGACTATCTTGGCGACCCGACCAACGTCAAGCTGATCGCGCACAACCCCACGGCGTTTATCGATCCTGCGACCAACAAGATCCTCAACTTCCAGGGCACGAATACGCCGGTCGCGTCATGGCCGAACGGCGCCGCCGAGACGCGCTGGGATTACGGCACGACGCGCTCGAAGGTCGTGACGACCAGCCCATGCAACGAGTACTTCATCGACTACCAGATTCCGGTCACGATGCTCGATGCATCGAGTCTGGGCGGGCCGAAGATCACGCGCAGCACGCCGATCTCGATGATCTTCTGCACGGCCAACAGCCTGAACAATCCGTTCCAGAAAGACTGCGCGATCAACAAGGCCTGGATCGGCGCCGCGTCGCAGCCGGCGCCGTTCGGCGATTACATCTCGTTCAACCAGAGCGAGCCCTATGCGCAGCCGATCGTCTCTTCGGTGACCGCGACCGGACCGAATACCTGCCCCGGAACGTACACGCTGTCGGCCAAGGTGCAGGACACGCTGGCGGTGATCAACGGCAAGGTCGTGCCTTCGGTCAAGGCGGTGAAGTTCTATTACTACTACGACACCAATGGCAACGGCCTGGCCGACGACGCGGGCGCCTGGACCTTCGCCGCGGACGCGACGCTCAAGGCAGGCACGCTCAACACCTGGACGGCGAGCTGGGACGCGACCAGCCTGGCGAAGGGCCAGTACCTGGTCGGCGTGCAGGCGGTCGACGACAACACCAAGGTCGATGACGGCATCGCGCCCTCGGGCATCGACAATCGCACGTTCTCGTATGTCGCCGGCGACACGCAGAACCGGATCTACGTCGACGGCACTTCCTACGCTGCCGTGCCGCCCCACTCGCCGCCGATCTCGCCCTCCGCGGCCGAAGACTGGTGGGGCAACCCCAGCGTCACCGGAACGCAGACGGCGCTGGTCGGCGTCGCGATCAACGCCTGCGGCCTGGCACCATCGCTGAGCAAATCGGCCAGCGCGAGCAGCGTCGCGACCGGCGGCAACGTCGACTTCACACTGACGATCTCGAATCCGCTGGGATCGCCGATCACCTTGAGCGGCATCGACGACACGCTCCCCGCCGGGTTCGCGTATGCGAGCAATCTCGGCGGCACGCTGATACCGACAGCGTCGCCTGCGCCCGGAGCGACCGGCGCCGTCAGCTGGACTTTTTCGCCGCCGGCATCGATCGGGGCCGGAGGCAGCGCGACATTGGTGTTCCGCTCGACCGCAGCGGCGACCGCGGGCAATTACAACAACACGGCCAGCGCGAATACCAGCTTCGGCATTCTCGACAGCGCGCCGGTCGCCATCGCTGTCGATTCGGCCCGTCTGTCGCTGAGCAAGACCCCCAGCACCTACAGCATCGCTCCCGACGGCGCGACCCAGCTCGTCTATACGCTGGCGTATTCGAACGATTCCACGGTGACGGTGACCGCGGCGTCGATCAGCGATCCGCTGCCGAGCGGCACCAACTTTGTCGGCTGCGCCGGCGCAAGCTGCTCGAACGCAAGCGGCACGGTGACGTGGTCGCTGGGGACGCTGGCAGGGGGCGCCAAGGGCAGCGTGACGCTGACCGTGACGGTCGCGAGCAGTTATGCGAGCTCGTCGCTGACCAACAGCGCGACCTTGTCCGCCACCGATCCGGCCGGCAACCCGGTCACGACGACGGCGTCGAGCACGATCGCGGTGGCGATTCCGCCACCGACCGCGCCGGCCTTCACGCTGACCAAGAGCGCGAGTCCGGTGCAGGTCGCGCCCGGCGGAGCGGTGACCTGGACGTTCAGCTACAACAACTACGGCACCGCCAGTGGCACCGGCGTCACGATTACCGACCCGCTGCCCGCGGGTTTCAGCTTCGTCAGCTGCACCGGCGGTTGCGTCAATACGCTGGGCACCGTCAGCTGGAGCATCGGCACCGTCGCGGCCGCGACCGGCGGAACGGTCACGGTAACCGCGGCCGCCGCCAACCCGTTCACATCACCCAACCCGGCGGCGAACACCGGCAGCATCAACTGGACGGAAAACACGGGAACGCCCGTGGCGGCGTCCGCGTCGGTCGGCGTGACCGGCAGCGCCTGCAACACCTACTACTTCCGCAAGACGACGGGCTCGGTCGGCTTCGACGGGACCAGGCAGCTTGCGACGGTGTCCCCGGTGCCTCAGGCCTCCGACGTCGGCGGCAGCACGACGATCGTCGTACCGGGTGGCGCCAACACCTACTCGTCGACTGTCTTGAGTTTTTACGAGAGCCCCGCCGCCCCGACCGACGTCGTGCTCGCCGGCAACACGCTGACGACGAACATGTACATCGACCGCAATCCCGGGCCGGGCATCACGATACGCACGACGGTATACGACTACAACTCGACGACCGGCGCGAGGCTTCAGCTCGGCCAGTCCACGCAGTCGTTCACCGGCAGCCAGACGGGGCTGTTGACGTTCACCGTGCCGCTGACCGGGACGCTGGCGAGCAACCATCGGCTGCTCTGGACCTACGAGGCGACGTCGAACAATTCGCAATCGACCAGCATCCTGTTCCAGTACGACGGCACGGTCCCGAACAGCATCAGCGATACCTCGCCGCCGATCGCGACGACGTTTGCCAATTCGCGCGCCGATTTTTGCGTGACGCCGCCGGCGAATCTGACGCTGGCCAAGACGGTCGACAAGGCGAGCGTTCCCGGGGGCGTGTCGACCGCGATCCAGTACACGCTGTCGTTTGCCAACACCGGCCAGAGCAATGCCACCGGTGCCCAGGTCATCGACACGCTTCCGGCCGGTGTGACCTTCGTCAGCGCCACGCTGAACGGCTCGGCGGTGACGCCGACGCAAGCCGGACAGCAGCTGACGTTCACAGGGGTCAAATCGTCGACCGATGCCGCCGCGGGACAGATTTCGGGCGGCGCTTCCGGCACGATCGTCATCAACGCGACCGTAGGCGCAGGCGCCTCCGGCTCGCTGGTCAACGGCGCGAGCATCAGCAGCACGCAAACCAGCGCGGTCAACGCGACGGCGACGACGACGGTCGCCAGCGCCGGAGGCGGCGGGACGCCGGCGCTTGCGATCAGCCTGGCCGCCGACACCACGACGGCGGTCCCCGGAGACACGGTCACCTACACGGTGACCGTCGTCAACACCGGCACCGGCGGCGCGAGCAGCGTCCAGATCAGCGATGTGCTGCCGATCGCGAGCTACTACGTTTTCGGCGGCTGCAGCGGGGGCTGCGTCAACAGCAGCGGAACGCTGTCCTGGAACGTCGGTGCGCTGGCTGCCGGCGCGTCGGTCAGTCATACGTTCACGATGCTTGCCGGCAGCAGCGGATTGCCGGCGGGCATCACCGTCATTCCGGATACGGCGAGCACCAGCGCCACCGCGATCGCGCCGATCGGCAGCAATACCGTCAACGTCAGTCTCAACGGGAATCCCAGCCTCGCCTTGTCCAAGGCAGCCAGCCCGAACAGCGGCCTCGAGCCTGGCGACACGGTCACCTATACGCTTACCTTGTCCAACGAGGGCAGTGCTGCGGCAAGCGGCGTCGTCTTGATCGATCCGATGCCGGCCGGAACGAGCTTCGCCGGAAACATTGTCGCCTCACTCGGCAGCGGCAGCTTCGACGCGGTCGCCAACCGCGTGACGTTCAACGTCGGGACACTGGCGCCGGGCGCGACCGCGACATCGAGCTTCGACGTCACGATCGGCAACCTGCCCGCCGGCCCGACGACGATCAATAACACGGCGACCGCGAGCGCAGGCAACGCGGCCTCGCAGACGGCAAACGCGCCGGCCAGCGCCAGCGCGCAGCCACTGCTCACGCTGCAGAAGCTCGCGCCGGCGCAGATCGCCTACCCGGCCGCGACTCTGGTACAGGCCGCCAACGGCACGCTGCTGTTCGTCAACGATACGACGCAGATTTCGATCGGACAAACGATCGCGGTCGGCGGCAGTGCTCCAGTCGTCGTCACCGGGACGACGTCCAATACGATTTCCACCGACGCGCCGGTCGTCGCATCCGCCGGCGCGACGATCATCGGCAGCATCAGCTACACGCTCACCTATCAGAACACCGGGACAGCGACCGCGACCGCAACCGCGCTCGACGACACGCTGCCGGCCGGAGCGGTCTTCGTCTCCGCATCCAACGGCGGCAGCGAAAGCGGCGGCGTCGTGAGCTGGAGCCTCGGCGATGTCGATCCGGGCGTCAGCGGCACTGTCCAGGTGACGCTCATTCCCGGTGCCGCGGGGACGCTGGTCAACCAGGCATCGATCGGCTGCGGCTCCTGCAACACGCCACTCGCGAGCGCGACCACGTCGGCCGGCGGACTCCGCGTGACCAAGCGCACGACCACGCCGACGGCCAGCGCGGGCGGCAGCGCCAATTACATCATCGACGTCGACAACACCTCGGGTGCGGCGATTTCCGGTGTCACCGTCACCGACACGCTTCCCTCCGGCTTCAGTTACGCGTCGACCACCTCGATCGTCAACGACGGCGCTGCCGTGTCCGCTGCGACCTCGCCATCGGGCGGCGACACGGTGCTGGTCTGGGGCAACTTCACCGTCCAGGCGGGCAAGCGGCTGACGGTGACTTTTGTCGCGGCGATCGCGAGCTCGACCGGCGCTGCGACCTACCAGAACGACGCGGGCGCGACGCCGCTCGGCAGCACCGTCGCCTTCGATGCGCTGAGCACGACGGCAGAAGACGTCACCGTGCTCGCCAGCGGAACCGGCGTCGTCCAGGGCATCGTCTTCTGGGACAAGGACAACAACGGCGTCTTCGATCCTTCGATCGATATGCCGCTCGCCGGTGTCGACGTGACCATCACCGACAGCAGCTCGACTGTCTACACGGTAACGACCGATGCCTCGGGTGCATTCACCCGCGTCGTCGCGTCGGGCAGTGCGACGCTCGATATGGACGATACCGATATCCCGCCCGGCCTCGCGCTGGGGGCGAGCTTCACCGATCCGGTGAGCGTCGCGGTGCCCGACGGCGGCAGCGTGGCCAAGGACACCGGGTACGTGGCGTCCGGCACGGTCCCCGACTTCATCATGCTCAAGTCGCACACCGGCAATTTCGTCCAGGGCCAGAGCGGGGCGACGTACACGCTGACGGTGAGCAACGCCGGCGCGGGACCGGGCGCCGGCACTGTAAGCGTCGTCGACAATCTGCCTTCCGGCCTCACCGCGACCGATATCGCGGGCAACGGCTGGACCTGCACGCTCAATACGCTGACCTGCACGCGCAGCGATTCGCTCGCTGGCGGGGCGAGCTATCCGCTGATCACGGTGACGGTCGACGTGGCGCTGGACGCTGCCGCGTCAGTGTCGAACGGCGCGACGGTGTCCGGCGGCGGCGAGCTCGAAACCTCGAACGACAGCGCCAGCGATCCGACGACGATCGATCCATGCCAATGCTTCGTGACCGGTCACGTTTTCCGCGACGACGATGGCGGCGGGACCCAAAACGGCGTCGAACCCGCGCTTGGCGGTCTCCCGGTCAGCATCGCGACCAGCGACGGCGGGACGCTCACCGCCGCGACCGATGCGAGCGGCAATTACTCGGTGCAAGTCCCGGCCGGAAGCACGACGATCACCGTAACCGGTCCATCGGGATACTCGCTCACGACCGCGAACGATCCGCAGACCGTGTCGGCGACGACCGGGAGCACCGCGACGACAGCGATGGGATTCCAGGCGCCCGTCGTTGCGGCCAGCGCCAACCTCAGCATCACCAAGAGCAACGGCAGCGCGAGCGTCAATTCCGGTGCCAGCACGACCTACACGATCGTCGCAGCGAACGCCGGGCCGCAAGCGGCCGATGGCGCGATCGTCACCGACGCGGTTGCCGCCGGCCTGACGCAGACCGGCGTCTCCTGCGGAGGCGCCAGCGGCGGCGCCGTGTGCCCGAGCAGCCCGACGCCGGCGCAGCTGCAGGCCGGGCTGGCGATCCCGACGCTGCCCTCGGGTGGCAGCGTGACCTTCACCGTCCAGGCGACGGTGACCGCAGCGAGCGGAACCGTGGCCAACACCGCGACCATCGCCACACCGGCCGGCGTCAATGATCCGGATGCGGCCGACAATCAGGCGACCGACACCGACACGGTCTTGGCCGTAGCGAGCAATGCCGACCTCGGCGTGACCAAGAGTAACGGCGTATCGAGCGTCGTGTCCGGGGCGACAACCACTTACACGATCGTCGTAAGCAATGCCGGACCGCAAGCCGCGGACGGCGCGATCGTCACCGACGCGGCCGCCGCGGGCCTGACACAGACCGGCGTCTCCTGCGGCAGCGCCAGCGGCGGCGCTGTATGCCCGAGCAGCCCGACGCCGGCACAGCTGCAGGCCGGGCTGGCGATCCCGACGCTGCCGTCGGGCGGCAGCGTGACCTTCACCGTCCAGGCGACGGTGACCGCCGCGAGCGGAACCGTGGCCAACACCGCAAGCGTGGCGGCGCCGGCGGGAGTGACCGATCCGATCCTCACGGACAATCAGGCAACCGACACCGACACGGTCGCGGCCGTGGCGAGCAATGCCGACCTCGGCATCACCAAGAGCAACGGCGTATCGAGCGTCCTGTCCGGAGCGACGACCAGTTACACGATCGTCGTAAGCAACGCCGGACCGCAAGCGGCCGACGGCGCGATCCTTTCCGATCCCGCGGTAACGGGCTTGAGCAAGACCAGCGTCAGCTGCGGCAGCGCCATCGGCGGAGCGCAATGTCCGACCAGCCCCACGATCGCCCAATTGCAGTCGGGGGTCGCGATTCCGCTGCTGCCGGCCAATGGCAGCGTGACTTTCACCGTCGTCGCGACGGTAACCGCAGCGAGCGGCACGGTGTCCAACTCGGCAAGCATCGCACCGCCGGTCGGCACCACCGATCCCAGTCCGGCGAACAACCAGGCGACCGACAGCGACACCGTCCAGCCGATCCCGCCGCCGCCCCCGCCGGTGGCCGTCCAGCACATCCCTGCGCTTAACGCGTGGACGCTAGCCCTGCTGATCCTCGCGCTGGGCTGGACCGGTGTGCGCGCGCGACGGCGTCGCTAGATTCCCGGCTGCGGCAATACGCTCGCATCGGCGGCGCGCGCCGGCGTGTCCCCGCCCGCGTCCCCGAGCGCGGGCGGATCGGCCAGATATTGGTGCACGAACGCAATCGCCATACTGCCCTCGCCCACACCCGATGCCACGCGCTTGACCGAACCGTGCCGCACGTCGCCGACGGCGAAGACGCCGGGAACGCTGGTCTCCAGCAGGTAGGGATCACGCGACAGCGGCCATGACCCCTGCTGGCCGGCGACCAGATCCATCACGTCGCGGCCGGTGCAAAGATAGTCGCGCCCGTCGCGAATGACCGCCTGCGGCAACCAGGCGGTTTGCGCGTCCGCGCCGATGAAAACGAACAGCGCCTGGGTGACTTCGCGGCGCCGGCGGCCTGTCGCGTGATTCTCGATGACGATCGCCTCCAGCCGATCGGTGCCCTCCAGCGCCACCACCTCGCTGCGCGATTCGACGCGGATGTTGGGCCGGCTCGCGAGCTGGTCGATCAGGTATTGCGACATGCTGCGTTCGAGCGACGGGCCGCGCACGATCAGCGTCACCGCGCGCGCATAGTTGGCGAAAAACATCGCCGCCTGTCCGGCGGAGTTGCCGCCGCCGATCATGAAAATATCGAGGCCGCGCGTGTTCAGCGCTTCGGTGCGGGCCGCACCGTAGTAAAGGCCGCGCCCGACCAGCGTCGGCGCGTTCGGCAGGTCGAGCTCCCGCCAGGCGACGCCGGTGGCGATGACGATGCAGCGCGTCTCGACACGCTCGCCGTCCTCGAGCAGGATCGCATGCGTGGCGTCGTGCGTCGCCATGTCGATGCCGGTCGCGCCGCGCGCCACCAGAATCTCGGCGCCGAAACGTTTCGCCTGGCGCAGCGCCCGCGTGGCGAGCTCGTCGCCGGCGACGCCGGTAGGAAAACCCAGGTAATTCTCGATTCGCGACGAAGTTCCCGCCTGGCCGCCCGGCGCCTGGCGCTCGATCAGGATCGTGCACAGGCCTTCGGAAGCCCCGTACACGGCGGCAGCCAGACCGGCCGGCCCGGCGCCGATGATAGCCACGTCGTATTCGCTGCGCGACGGCGCGGTCTGCAACCCCAGGTGCGCGGCGACGGCGCGAAACGACGGCGTGATCAGCCGCGCTCCGTCGGGAAAGATCACCACCGGATACACTTCGTCCGGCTGCGGCGTCGGCGACAATCCGACGCGCGCCTCGGGATCGCGCGGATCGTACCACCGGAACGCGACCTGGTTGCGCGCCAGGAAATCGCGCAACGCGTGACAGGCCAGGTCGTAGCGGTGGCCGATGATCGTCACCGTCGCCAGCGGAGCCTCGCTCGCGAGCTGCTGCAGTCCCTCGATTCGCGTCGCCATCGTTCGCAGCAGGCGCGCGTTGAGCTCGGGGCAGGCGACGATCAACTCGCGGAAGTCCGCAGCGTCGAGCCGGCACACGCGCGACGGCTCGGCGGCCCGAATGCTCGCGATCGAAGGCGAGCCGAGCAGGAGCGGCAGTTCGCCGCCATAGTCGCCAGGGCCGTACTCGTTGATCGCCCGCTCGACGCCGGCGATCGACTTGTAGACGGTCAGGCGGCCGGAGAGTGCGATGAAAAATGCCGGCAGCTCACCTTCCTGGATCAGCCATTCATTGGTGTGCAGCGATACATCGGCCGCGCGCGCGGCGATCGTGTTGAGCTCGCTGTCGGCAACGCCGGCCAGCAACGGCACCGCGCGCAGCATGTCGCCGGTGATCATCGGCGCATCATGGCAGGTTTGCTGGGCTGCTTGCCGGCTAGGCTCAGTAAGTTACCGGCAGCTGGTCGAAAAAAGCGCGATCGACGAAGCACCATCCCCACGTTTCGCCCGGCTCGAATGACTGGATGATCGGATGGCCGCTTTGCTTGAAATGCAGCGTCGCATGCTTGTTCCTCGACTCGTCGCAGCAGCCGACGTGGCCGCAGCTGAGGCACAGCCGCAGGTGCACCCAGTCGTCGCCGGTCTTCAGGCATTCCTCGCACCCGTTGCCGCTCGGCGAGACGCCACGGATCTGGGAGAAATGCGGGCAGGTGTCCATCGCGGCAAACCTTGCTTTCACCAATCGTCAATGCCGCATTCTATCAACTGGAGCGGGAACAGCCGCAAAGCGCGACGGTTGGCGTCGCGCTTTGCGGCCTTGAGCGGGCGAGGGGGCTAGGTCCGCTTGCCGAATACCTGCAACGCCAGCGGAATCGTGCTCAGGACGCCGATCAGGAACAGCGTCCAGCCCAGCGTCTTGCGTTTGTCGGCGCCGATTCTGTCGGCGACGAGCAGCGCTGCCCCGGCGCCGGCCATGCCGCGCGTCGCGGCAACCAGCGCCAGCTCGGGCAGTGTCACGGTCGTGGTTCGCATCGTATTTCCTTGAGTCTTATCGGCCCCAGTTCCCCGGACCCCCGTACGGATAGCGGTCGGCTATCCGGCGGCCCGACGATATGCGCCGATTCAAGTCACCCGGCAACTCCGGATAGTCTCCGGGTCCGAAAGTGCGGCAGTCGCCCTCGAAGTTCGCGTCGCTGCAGAAGATCCAATAGCCGCTGTACACCCGCAGCGACGCCGCGCGGTCATTGAACTGGGTGCGGTCGAGGTTGCGCACGATGTCGCGCTGCAGCTCGAACGACCTGCCGCGGAATCCCTCGCCTTCGTACAGGACCGCTCGCGCCGGGCCGCCGTAGCCGGGGCCGGGGCCGGGGGCCGGACTCGCGACCGGCGGCGGCGGTGCGTACTGCGCGACCTCGCGCGCCGATGATATGCGGTTGTTCAAGTCGCCCTGGAGATTCGGATACTCGCCCGGCTGCAGGCGCACGCACCGGCCGCTGAAGCGCGCATCGGTGCACACTTCCCACACACCTTCCCGCACCACGATCGATTCGGCGCGATCGTTGAACTGCGTTCGATCGAGGTCGGGCGTGGTTCCGCGCAACGTCATGCGCCGGCCCTGGAATCCGGGGTTTTCGTAAAGAATGATTTCGCCGGCCAGCACCGCCGTCGCGGCGAACCCGAAAGCGGCGGCGACTGCGATTCTTGCGACTGAGTTCTTCATGACTTCTCCTGGTTGATTCGCCCATCAAAGGCGGCGTGGGCGCGTTCGGGCCTTCACCGGCACTCATGCGCTTTCCTTCGTTCACGGGAGCAATTCGCGCGCCAAACGACTCTGTGTCAGCGCCCCTCCGACACCATGCTTCACCAACGACAGGCTGCGGCGAGCGCTGCCCGACAAAGGCTCTTTTGCGATCGGCATTTAGGAGGCTGCAAGCCTGCCGATCGGACGGGCCATGATCGGGCCAACGATTGCTGCGAGCCACCGTCGCTGTAAATTCTGCAAAGCGCGAGCGGTTTGCACGCACATTTGCTGGCTCGGCGATCGATTCGTTGGTCGGTCGCCGCGCGGCATCGACTACGGCGCGGGCACCATCACCAGTCGATCGAGTCCCGATTCCGCGCCCCAGACCTCGCCGGAGCGGCCGAGCATCTGGCGCACGTTGGCCCCGGCGCGATCGGACGGGATGCTGTCGAACTGTTCGCTGGCC
>DATNAR010000233.1:0-2642 GCA_035607385.1 Casimicrobiaceae bacterium | reverse complement strand
TCGGTTATGATAGCAAACCCCTCTTTCGCGCCCTTGGCGCCGCCATGCGACGATCCGACCAAACAGCCCGGCGGACGGGCCAGGAGGACCGCGGACCGCATTCCTCCGGCCGCCGCGCCGCGCCGGCGCCCGCATCCGCCGATCCATCGGCCGGTGACGCTTCCGGCGACGATGCGCAGGTCCTGTCGAAGACGCGGCGCAAGAACGAGATGCACGAGCTCCAGACGCTGGGCGAGACGCTGGTTCGACTTTCCGCCCCGCGGCTGTCCGAGCTCGGCCTGCCCGAGCGACTGTTCGACGCGATCGAACAGGCACGCGCGATCACCAAGCACGAGGCGCGGCGCCGACAGATGCAGTACATCGGCCGACTGATGCGCGATGTCGATCCCGACCCTATCCGGTCGCGGCTGGCGCAATGGGGCGACGCGCCCGCAGCTGAAAAGGCGCGCCTCGCGACCGTCGAGCGCTGGCGCGAGCGTCTGCTCGCGGAGCCGGCCGCACTCGACCAGTTGTGCGCGGCCGTTCCCCACGCCGACCGCGCACGACTTTCCACGCTGGTGGCGCGGGTCCAGGCCGAGCGGGCGCGGGCCGCGCCCCCGCACGCCTATCGCGAGCTTTTTCGCGCGCTGAACACCTTGTTGTCGACGCCGCGAGAGTCGTGACGCCCGGCGCAGACCACGCTCGCCCGAATCCGCCGATGACCGACGTCGCGACGCTGTTGATAGGCCTGGTTTCGATCAGCGACCGCGCCTCCGCCGGTGTCTACGAAGACAAGGGCATTCCGGGGCTCACCGACTGGTTCACGGCGGCGCTGACGACGCCGTGGCGAATGGAAACGCGGCTGATACCGGACGAGCAGGCGCTGATCGAGCGGACATTGATCGAGCTCGTCGACAGCGTGCGCTGCCAACTGGTGCTGACGACCGGAGGCACGGGGCCTGCCGCGCGCGACGTGACGCCGGAAGCGACGCTGGCGGTGGCGCACAAGGTGCTGCCGGGCTTCGGCGAGCAGATGCGGCAGGTGAGTCTCAAGTACGTGCCGACGGCGATACTTTCACGGCAGGTCGGCGTCATCCGCGCCGGCGCGCTGATCCTCAACCTTCCCGGACAACCGAAGGCGATCAAGGAGACGCTCGACGGCATCTTTCCCGCCGTGCCGTATTGCATCGACCTGATCGGCGGCCCTTACATCGAGACGCGCGAGGACGTCTGCAAGGTGTTCCGTCCGAAAAGCGCGCTGCGCCCGCCAACGGCGTGACGCGCGCGATGCCCGCCGACGACAGCAACCAACCGCCGCCCTACGAGGGACGCAACCTCTATCTGGCCGATCGCGCGCTGCGCGAAGCGGTCCAGCGCGGCGGCGCGGCATGGTCGCATGATCGTCTCGAGGAGTGGGGCGCGGCGCTCGGCAGCGCCGAGCTGTCGGCGCTGGCGGCGCGCGCCAATCGCTTCACACCTGAGCTTCGCACGCACGACCGCTTCGGCAATCGCATCGACGAGGTCGGTTTCGATCCGGCCTGGCACGAGATCCTGATGCTGGCGATGATCGAAGGCGAACATGCGTCGCCATGGACCGAAGCGCGCGCCGGCGCGCAAGTCGCCCGTGCCGCTGCCTACCTGATGCACGCCCAGGTCGAAAACGGCACGCAGTGCCCGCTGACGATGACTTTCGCCGCGGTGCCGCTGCTGCGGCGGCACGCGGGCGCCCTTCCGTGGCTGGCCGACGAGTGGCTGCCGCGCATCGTGTCGCGCGACTACGATCCGCGGGTGTTGCCGGTCGCGCAAAAGGCGTCGGCCCTGATCGGCATGGGCATGACCGAGCGGCAGGGCGGGTCGGACGTACGCGCCAATACCACGCGCGCCGATCCGGCCGGCGGCAGCGAGTACCGGCTGACCGGCCACAAGTGGTTTTTTTCGGCGCCGATGTGCGACGCGCATCTGGTGCTGGCCCATGCGCCGAGGGGCCTGTCGTGTTTTTTCCTGCCGCGCGTGCTGCCCGACGGGGCGCGCAACGCGGTGCGCCTGCAGCGGCTGAAGGACAAGCTCGGCAATCGGTCGAACGCGTCGTGCGAAGTCGAGTTCGCCGGCGCCACCGGCTGGCTGCTCGGCGACGAAGGCCGCGGCGTGCAGGTCATCATCGAAATGGTTCAGCACACGCGGCTCGATTGCGCGATCGGCAGCGCCGGCATCGTCAAGAGCGCGGCGGCGCAGGCGCTGCACCACGCACGGCATCGCCGCGCGTTCGGCCGCCCGCTGGCCGAGCAGCCGCTGATGCAGAACGTGCTCGCCGATCTGGCGATCGAAGCCGAAGCCGCCGTCGTGTCGGCGCTGTGGCTCGCGTCGACGTTCGAACCCGGCGCCAGCGAAGCGGACGCGGCGCTGTCGCGGCTCGCGACGCCGGCGCTCAAGTACTGGCTGTGCAAGCGCGCGCCTGCCGTCACCGGCGAGGCCATCGAAGTGCTCGGCGGCAACGGCTACGTCGAGGAAAGCGCACTGCCGCGGCTGTATCGCGAGGCCCCGCTCAACTCGATCTGGGAAGGCTCGGGCAACATCATGTGTCTCGACGTACTGCGCGCCGCGCGGCGCGAGCCGGCCGCAGTGGCGGCACTGCTCGCGGAGCTCGCGCTCGCGCGCGGCGGCAA
>DATNAR010000161.1:0-8778 GCA_035607385.1 Casimicrobiaceae bacterium | reverse complement strand
ATCCGGCCGTCGGCAGACTCGTCCATACCAAGCGGTGCCCGCTTGCAGCGTGCTGCGGCGGGACGCGTTCGGATGACGACGTGGCTGCCATCCGATTGCGCCGAGGGCCGATCGGCGCGCGCGGGTGCGGTAGATAAGCGTGGCTAGCATACCGGCTACAATCGCGTCGTTGCCACGCGCAGCCACTGCGGCTGCCTCCAGCATGCCCAAACCCAGACAGCGAACAAGCACGCAGTTTCAGGACGCGCTGTTTCGCTGGTTCACTCGTTCCTTTGCTTTCCTGGTGCTGGCCATCCTGCTGGGGATCATCGTCTCCTTGATCTACGGCAGCCTGCCGGCGATGCAGAAATTCGGCTTCGGGTTCCTCGTCAGCGCCGAATGGAACCCCGTCACCGAGAATTTCGGCGCGCTCGTACCCATCGTGGGTACGCTCGTGACATCGTTGATCGCGCTGCTGGTGGGCGTGCCCGTCAGCTTCGGGATCGCGCTTTTCCTGACCGAGATGTCGCCGCTCTGGCTGAAGCGCCCGCTCGGAACCGCGATCGAATTGCTGGCCGCGATTCCAAGCATCATCTACGGCATGTGGGGGCTGTTCGTCCTTGCCCCGCTGTTCGCCGATTACCTGCAGCCGTGGCTCATCTCCACCGTCGGCGCCGTCCCGCTGATCGGCGCGTTGTTCAAGGGACCGCCGCAGGGTATCGGTGTGCTTACGGCAGGGTTCGTCCTTGCGATCATGGTGATCCCCTTCATCGCTTCGGTGATGCGCGACGTGTTCGAGATCGTGCCTCCGGTGCTGAAGGAGTCGGCGTACGGCATCGGTTGCACGACCTGGGAAGTCGTGCGCAACGTCGTGCTTCCCTATACGAAGGCCGGCGTCATCGGCGGGATCATGCTCGGTCTCGGGCGCGCTCTCGGCGAGACGATGGCGGTGACGTTTCTGATCGGCAACGCCCACCGCCTGACGCCGTCGATCCTCGCGCCGGGAAACAGCATCGCGTCGGCGCTGGCGAATGAATTCACCGAGGCCGTCGGCGATGTCTACACTTCGGCGCTGATCGAGCTGGGGCTGATCCTGTTCGTGATCACCTTCGTCGTGCTGGCGCTGGCCAAGCTGCTGCTGCTGCAACTCGCCCGAGGCGAGGGCAGAAAGACCTAACGCGGCGCCGCGATGAAGTCTCTTTACTCCCGCCGGCTGTTCGTCAATCGCTTCAATCTGGCGATGTCGATGCTGGCGATGGCGTTCGGTCTCGTCTTTCTGCTCTGGATTCTGTACACGCTGTTCGCGGCGGGCTTGCACGCCTTCAGCATCACCCTGTTCACGCAGATGACGCCGCCGCCGGGCAGCAAGGGAGGGCTGCTCAATGCGATCATGGGCAGCCTGTTGATGGCCACGATGGGCACGTTGATCGGCACGCCGGTCGGAATTTTCGCCGGGATCTATCTCGCCGAATACGGGGCTCGCGGGTGGCTGGCGCCGGTCACCCGCTTCATCAACGACATCCTGCTGTCGGCGCCGTCGATCGTCATCGGCCTGTTCATCTACGAGATCTACGTTTTCCAGGTCGGCCATTTCTCGGCGTGGGCAGGATCGCTGGCGCTGGCATTGATCGTGATCCCCGTCGTGGTTCGCACCACCGAGAACATGCTGCGGCTCGTTCCCGACAGCCTGCGCGAGGCAGCGGTGGCTCTGGGGACGCCGCAATGGAAAATGATCCTGATGGTGACCTTGAAGGCGGTCCGCGCCGGCGTCATCACCGGGGTCCTGCTGGCGATCGCAAGAATCTCCGGCGAAACCGCGCCGCTGCTGTTCACCGCGTTGAACAACCAGTTCTGGACGACCAATCCTAATGCGCCGATGTCGAATCTGCCGGTGGTCATTTTCCAGTTCGCGATGAGCCCGTACAGCGATTGGCAGGAGCTGGCATGGGCGGGTGCGCTGCTGATCACGCTGACGGTGCTGGTGCTCAACATCGTCGCGCGTCTGTTCTTCCGGCAGGCGCCGGCCAAATGAAAACCGGAGCCTCTCGATGAATCTCCAAGCTGTCGCGGTTCGCGCCGCGCCGAGCGCCACCGCCGAACCGCTGCCTGTGAAGATATCGATCCGCCACCTCGATTTCTTCTACGGAAATTTCCATGCCCTGAAGGACATCAACCTGGACATCGCGGCCGGACGCATCACCGCGTTCATCGGCCCGTCGGGCTGCGGCAAGTCGACCCTGCTGCGGACGATGAACCGAATGTATTCGCTCTATCCGGGCCAGCGCGCGACCGGCGAGATCCAGTTCGGCGGCAGGAATCTTCTTGACTCGCGCATCGACCTCAACATGCTGCGCGCGAAGATCGGCATGGTATTTCAGAGGCCGACGCCGTTTCCGATGTCGATCTACGACAACATAGCGTTCGGCGTGCGGTTGTACGAGACGATGAGCGCGCGGGCGATGGACGAGCGTGTCGAGTGGGCGCTGACCAAGGCGGCGATGTGGGACGAGGCCAAGGACAAGCTGAAGCAGAGCGGAATGGCGCTTTCCGGCGGCCAGCAGCAGCGCTTGTGCATCGCCCGCGCGGTTGCCGTCAAGCCGGAAATTCTGCTGCTCGACGAGCCGACCTCCGCGCTCGACCCGATCTCGACCGCCAAGATCGAGGAGCTCCTGAGCGAGCTCAAGACCGACTATACGATCGTCATGGTCACGCACAACATGCAACAGGCCGCGCGCGTCTCGGATTACACTGCGTACATGTATCTGGGCGAGCTGATCGAGTTCGGCACGACCGACGAGATATTCCTGAAGCCGAAGCGCAAGGAAACCGAGGATTACATCACCGGCAGGTTCGGCTGACCGGCCGGCGCCGCCAAGCGAGGACCCATGAGCGATCACACGCACAAGCAATTCGACGCCGAAATGGAGGAAATACGCTCCGGCGTTCTGGCGATGGGCGGACTGGTCGAGACGCAGCTTGCCCGCGCGATCGGCGCGCTCAAGCATCCGGACATCGACCTGATCACCTCGGTCGCGACCGACGAGCGGGCGATCAACCAGATGCAGGTCAGCATCGACCAGCAGTGTAGCCAGATCATCGCCAAGCGCCAGCCGGCGGCGGTCGACCTGCGCATGGTCCTGACGGTGGTCAAGGTCGTCAACGAGCTGGAGCGGATCGGGGACGAGATCAAGAAGATCGCGTACAAGGCTCAGCAGATGCAGCGGCCGGAGCGGCTGTCGAACGTGCGCTTTCACGAAATCACGCGGGCCGCCGAGCTGGCCGAGAGCAACCTGCAGCTCGCGCTGGACGCGTTCGCCCGGCTCGACGTCAACGCCGCCGCGCAAGTCGTGAGCAACGACGAGGCGATCGACTCCGCCTTCCTGTCGATCCTGCGCCAGCTGATCAGCTACATGATGGAGGACCCGCGCACGATCACGCCGGCGCTGGAGATCGTCTTCATCGCCAAGTCGATCGAGCGCATCGGCGACCACGCCAAGAACGTCGCCGAAAATGTCGTGCATGTTGTCAAGGGCAAGGACGTCCGCCACGCGACCGCCGAGCAGATCCGCGCCGAGGTGGCGGAATGAGCCGATGACCGTACGCCTAGGCACGTCGATCCTCGTCGTGGAGGACGAACCGGCGATCCAGGAGCTCTTGCGGCTTACTCTAGGCGAAGCGGGCTTCGACGTGCACGCGGTCGCCGATGCCGAGGGGGCGCATGCCGAGATCCGCCGCGCGCTGCCCGACCTCGTCCTGCTGGACTGGATGCTGCCCGGCCAGTCCGGACTGGCGCTGGCGCGCGCCTTGCGCGCGGATGCGCGTACGCGCGAGCTGCCGATCATCATGCTGACCGCGCGCGGCGACGAGGCCGACAGGATCGCAGGCCTCGAGGCCTGGGTCGACGATTACGTGACCAAGCCTTTTTCACCGCGCGAGCTGCAGGCGCGGATCAAATCGGTGCTGCGCCGCCGCGCGCCCGAAGCCGCGCAGGAAATGCTGGCCATCGGCCCATTGCAGCTCGATCCCGCCGCGCATCGCGTCACTGCGGCCGGCGCGACCGTCGAGCTCGGGCCGACCGAATTCCGCCTGCTCAGGTTCCTGATGGCGCGCCCGGATCGCGTGCATACGCGCACGCAGCTGCTCGATCAGGTCTGGGGTGATCACGTGTACATCGAGGAGCGCACGATCGATGTCCACATCCGCCGCCTGCGACTCGCGCTCGAGCCGCACGGCCAGGATCACATGATCGAGACCGTGCGCGGCACCGGATACCGGCTTGCCGCGGCGAAGCGCCCGTAGGCCGGCGATGCGCGGCAGTGCGTTCCGCGCATCGCCGCTGCGGCAGCGGCGATGAGCCCGGTGTGGCTGAGCGGCCTCGCCGCGCTTGCGCTGGTCGCGCTGGCGGGACTGGTGGCAGCCCTGTCGGGCGGCGTGGGCGCCGCCTGCGCCGTGGTCGCCATCGGCGCGACCATCGTCATCGGGTGGCATCTGTTCCAGCTCGACCGGCTGCTGCGCTGGGCGGCGGGACCGATCGATGGCGAGGTCCCCGAAGGCCGCGGCGCCTGGGGCCGCGTCTTCACCGCGCTGTACCGGAGGATGCGCCTGCGCTCGGCGCGGCAGCGCGACTTGAGGCTCGCGCTCGAACGCTTCGAAAGCGGCGCCGAAGCGATGCCGGAGGGCGTCGTGGTGCTCGACGGCGACAACCGCATCGAGTGGGCCAACGCCCGGGCCGAGCGGCATCTGGGCATCGACGGCCGGAGGGACCGCGGCGCGCCCATCGTCAATCTCGTGCGACAGCCTGCATTCGTCCAGTACCTGGCCGGCGGCGAGACCGGCGAGCCGCTGGTGCTGCAGTCGGCGCGGGAGGCCGCGCTGACCTTGTCGCTGCAGATCGTTCCGTTCGGCGTCGAGGAAAAGCTCTTGATGAGCCGCGATATCACCCGGCTGGAAGCGGTGGCGCGCGTTCGCCGCGACTTCATCGCCAATGTCTCGCACGAGCTCAAGACACCGCTGACGGTGCTGTCGGGCTTCATCGAGACGCTGGCCGAAGTGCCGCTGGACGAGGCGCAGCGCAAGCGCTGTCTTGCCTTGATGGGCGACCAGGCGCAGAGCATGCAGCGTCTGGTCGACGACTTGCTGACCTTGTCGACGCTGGAAAGCGATGAGAGCCCGCTACGCGAGACCGAGTTCGCGATCGTTCCCTTGCTGCTTGCGCTTTCGGCGAACGCGAAAGCCCTCTCCGGCGGCCGGCACGAAATCGCCCTGACGATCAACGATGCGGCAACGGTCCGCGGCAGCCGGGACGAGCTGGCGAGCGCCTTCGGCAACCTGATCAGCAACGCGGTCCGGTACACGCCCGACGGCGGCCGCATAGCGCTCGACTGGCGCGTCAGCGCGACCGGCGGCGAATTCAGCGTCACTGACACCGGCATCGGCATCGGCGCCGAAGATATCCCGCGGCTGACCGAGCGGTTCTATCGCGTCGATCACAGCCGCTCGCGCGCGACCGGCGGCACCGGCCTGGGCCTTGCCATCGTCAAGCATGTGCTGATGCGCCATCAGGCCGAGCTCAGGATCGAGAGCGAGCCGGGACGAGGCAGCCGGTTCACCGCCAGGCTGCCGATCCGGCGCGTCGTCGCCGAGGAGAGGGAATCGGCCGCGCCCGCGGTCGCCGACAGCGCCGAATCTTCTACCAGTAGCGCATCGCCGCGCTGAACAGGCTCTTCAGGTCGTCGCGCGAAACGTCCTTCGGCGCATTGCGGATCACCCGATATTGCGGCTCGGCGCCGGTCGCCAGCGCATCGACGTCGGCGGCGCCGAAGCCCAGCGCAGCCAGTCCGTTGGGCATGCCGGCGGAACGCATCAGCTCGACCACGCGGCCGGCGAGCGCCTCGCCGGCGTCGGCAGGCCCCGCATCGCGGATGTTCGCACCCAGGCAACCCGCGGCGGAGAGGTGGCGCTCGGGACACGACGGCGCCGTGTAGCGCCAGACCGACGGATTGTTGAGCACCACGGCCATGCCGTGCGGCACCAGCGTCTTGCCGGCCGGATAGCCGGGAACGTGAAAGTCGCGCGCCAGACCGGAAACCGCGTACGAAAGTCCGTGCGGCAGATGGCAGCCCGCGGCGTTGAATGCAATGCCCGCCTGCATCGCCGCGTACATCATCTCGGTCCGTGCTTCGACGTCGGAGCCATCGCGGACCGCGCGCACCAGGAACTTGCCGACGGCGCGCAGCGCTTCGGAAGCCAGGCCGTCGGAAAACGGGTTGGCGCCCTGCGACACCGGTCGGCTGGCGCCACGCGCGGGGTTGAGCCGCCGCGGCCATGCGCGCGCGGTCAGCGATTCGAGCGCATGGCTCATGCAGTCGAAGCCGCTGGACGCGACGACGTTCGGCGGCAGCGTCGAGGTCACGTTCGGATCGACCAGCGCCACCGTCGGGATCAGGCGGCGCGAAATAATGCCGGTCTTGGCGTTGATCTCGGTCAGATTGAAAATCGCGATGCCGGTCATCTCGGAGCCGGTCCCCGAGGTGGTCGGACAGGAGATATGCGGTCGCAGCGCGCCGGGAACCCGCTGACCGGCACCGATCGGCGCGTTGACGTAGGTCATGAACTCGGCCGGATAGGTGGCGTAGAGATTTGCCGCCTTGCAGGTGTCGAGCACCGAGCCGCCGCCGACCGACACGTAGCCGTCGAATCGGCCCTCGGCGGCGAAACGCGAGGCGGCCTGGAACGATGCCGTCGTCGGCTCGATCGTGACCTCGTCGTAGATCGCCACGTCGATCTGCGCCGCGGCCAGCGAGGCCAGCACCGTCGCCAGGTGCTCCGAGCTCGCAAGCGTGCGATCGGTGAACAGCGCGACGCGCTTGAGCGCCAGGTCCTGCGCGTGCGCGCCGGCTTCGGCCAGGCAACCGGCGCCGAAGGTGAACGTCGGCATCCCGACGGTGAATGCCTTGTCGCTGTCCGCAGTCAGCGCGAAGTCGGTATGGCAGCAGCTCATCGAATCTCCTTCACGAACGCGAGGCGTGCGGCCGATCAGCATCGCGCAGGATCAGATCGGCCGCCTTTTCGGCGATCATGACGACGGGCACGTTGGTGTTGCCCGACGTCACCGTCGGCATGATGCTGCAGTCGATCACGCGCAGGCCCGCAAGACCGTGCACGCGCAACTCGCTGTCGACGACCGCTTGCCGGTCGCGCGCGGCGTCGCCCATCTTGCAGGTGCCGCTGGGATGGAAAATCGTCCCTCCGGTGTTGCGGGCGAATTCCAGCAGATCGGCGTCCGACTGCGCCGCCGGCCCGGGGCGGTACTCGGTTTTGATGTAGGGCGACAGAGCGCGGGTCGCGGCAAGCCGGCGCGCAAGCCGGATGCCGGCGATCAGCGTCTCGCGGTCGGCTTCCGCCGACAGGTAGTTCGCCTGCATTGCCGGCGGGGTCAGCGGGTCGGCCGAGCGGATGCGCACCCATCCGCGCGACTGCGGCCGCAGCTGGCAGACCGACATCGTGAATCCGGAAAAGTCGTGCGTCGGCGAGCCGGCCATGTCGGACGACAGCGTCGCGATGTGGAATTGCACGTCGGGCGTCGTCGCCTCCGGGCGGGCGCGCGCGAATATGCCGCCCTGGTTGATCCCGACGGCCATCGGCCCGCCGCGGGTGAAAACATAATCGATGCCCATCATCATCGTGCGCCAGAAGCTCGCGAGGTCGTCGTTGGTCGTGATCGGCCGCGTGCATTCGTAGA
Source organism: Casimicrobiaceae bacterium (assembly GCA_035607385.1). GTDB lineage: Bacteria > Pseudomonadota > Gammaproteobacteria > Burkholderiales > Casimicrobiaceae > PALSA-1003. The sequence goes on along the minus strand of DATNAR010000161.1, from coordinate 1,058 downwards.
TGACGCGCGCCTGCAGGTGGTCCTGCAGGTTTTCGCCGACGCCGGGAAGCTCGTGGACGACGGGGATGCCGAAGCTATGCAGCAGCGCCGCGGGGCCCACACCCGAGAGTTGCAGCAGCTGCGGCGTCTGCAGCGCGCCGGCACAGAGCAGGACTTCGCGCCGCGCGCGTGCCATGCGCGGGGCGCCGCGATGGCGGTAGCTGACGCCGCTCGCCCGGCGGCCGTCGAACGCGATCCCGGTCGCCTGCGCGTCGGTTTCAACGCGGAGGTTCCGCCGCTGCCGTGCCGGCTTGAGGTAAGCGACGGCGGTGCTGCAGCGCCAGCCGCGCCGGGTCGACAGATGATAGTAGCCGGCGCCTTCCTGCGCCGCGCCGTTGAAATCGTCGTTGCGGACGATGCCGAGCTCGCCGGCGCCGGCCACGACCGCGTCGATCAATTCGTGCCTGCGACCGATCGGGGAACACCACAGCGGCCCGTCGCGCCCGTGATAGGCCGGGTCGCCGCCGACCGCGTGCTCGAGGCGCTTGAAATAGGGCAGCACCTCGTCGTAGCTCCAGCCGGCGTTGCCCTCGGCCGCCCAGCGGTCGTAGTCCTCGCGCTGGCCGCGCACGTAGATCAGCCCGTTGATGGCGCTCGAGCCGCCGAGCGTCTTGCCGCGCGGCCAGTAGATCTTGCGGCCGTTCATCCCCGGATCGGGCTCGGTGTAAAAGCACCAGTTGTAGCGCGTGTGGAACATCGTCTTGGCATAGCCGATCGGCACATGGATCCACGGATAGTTGTCCGGCGGGCCCGCCTCCAGCAGCAGCGCGGTGTAACGACCGTCGGCGGTGAGCCGGTTGGCGAGAACGCAGCCGGCCGATCCCGCGCCGACGATGATGTAGTCGTAGTCCATCGGCCCGATTCTACGCAAGCGCGCCCGCGCGAGGCGCCGATGCCAACGCCAGTAATCCGGGCAAAACGGGGCCTGGTTTGACACTTGGGAATGGAAATTGCTAAACTATGCGGTTTCCCGGTTTCGACGGAGGGGTTCCCGAGCGGTCAAAGGGAGCAGACTGTAA
>DATNAR010000149.1:0-5119 GCA_035607385.1 Casimicrobiaceae bacterium | reverse complement strand
CGCCAGCCTGCCGGCGGGAAGTCTTTCGTACGGACAGCAGAAGCTGATCGACATCGCGATGGCGTTCATGCCGGCGCCGCGGCTGGTGCTGCTCGATGAGCCGTGCGCCGGCGTCAACCCGAGCCTGGTCGACGAACTGCGCGCCCTGCTGGTCGAGCTCAACAAGACGCAGGGCGGCAGCTTCGTCGTGATCGAGCACAACATGGATTTCATCATGAAGCTGTGCCCGCACGTCATCTGCATGGTCGAAGGGAAGGTGCTGGCCGAAGGGCCGCCCGCGGCGGTGCAGGCGAATCCGCAGGTGCTCGAGGCTTATCTAGGGAACTAAAGAAGGTACCGGGCAGGAAACCGAAGGCAAAGCCATGGCCGAATCCATCATCGAATTCGATCGGGTCGTCGCCGGCTACTCGCCGAGCGTTACGATCCTGAACGAGCTGACGCTCGACGCGCGCAAGGCGGAGATCACGCTGCTGATCGGGCCGAACGGCGCGGGCAAGTCGACGGTATTGAAAACGCTATTCGGCATGCTTGTGCCGCGCAGCGGCGAGGTCCGCTTCGAAGGCAAGCGGGTCAACGGCAAATCGCAGCGCGAGCTCCTTGCCGAAGGCATCGCCTTCGTGCCGCAGGGACGAAACCTGTTCGGCTCGCTGTCGGTCCGTCACAACCTCGAGCTCGGCGGCATCACGCTGCCCCGCGGTGAGCTCGCGGCCCGCATCGAGGAGGTGCTGGCGCGGTTTCCGCGCATTCGCGAGCGCATCGACAACCAGGCGTCGACGATGTCCGGCGGCGAGCAGAAGCAGCTCGAGGTCGGACGCGCGCTGCTGCTGCGCCCGCGCGTGCTCCTGATCGACGAGCCCTCGATCGGCCTTTCGCCGAAGCTGGTGCAGGATGTGTTCGTGCTGCTGCGCGCGCTGACCGACGCCGGCACGACGGTGCTGATGGTCGAGCAGAACGTGCGCACGGCGCTCAAATACGCCAACCGCGCGCTGGTGCTGGAAATGGGTCGCCTGGCCCTCGACCGTCCGGCGTCGGAATTGCTGGGCGATCCCAATCTCAACCGGCTGTTCCTCGGCGGCCACGCTCCGCCGGTGAGGGCTGCCGCCGCGAATGACTAGCGCTGCACGCCGCCGGTAGGGGCGGCGTTTGGCGATGAATTCGATCAGCATCGCAGTCGCCGGGGCGGGCCTCATCGGCCGGCGCCACATCGAGCTGATCCGCGAAAGCAAGTCGTGCGAGCTCGCGGCCGTCGTCGATCCCGCGCCCGCGGCGGCGGTCCTGGCGCGAGAATGCGGCGTACCTATCTACCCCACGCTCGCCGAGCTGTTCGCAGCTCGCCGGCCCGACGCGGTGATTGCGGCGACGCCGAACGCGCTGCATGCGGACAACGGCATCGAATGCGCGCGCCATGGCGTCCCGGTGCTGATCGAAAAGCCGATCGCGGATTCCCTGGCCGACGCCGAGCGGCTGATCGCCGCGGCGGAGCGCGCCGGCATTGCCTTGCTGGTCGGCCACCATCGCCGCCACAGTCCGATCCTTGCGAAGGCGCGGGAAATCGTTCTGAAGGGAACGCTTGGACGTCTGGTGGCAGTCGCAGGAAGCGCTTTGTTCTACAAGCCCGACAGTTATTTCACCGAGGGCCCGTGGCGGCGCGAGCCGGGCGGCGGACCGATCCTGATCAACATGATTCACGAGGTCGACGATCTGCGCTCGATCTGCGGCGAAATCGATGCGGTGCAGGCGCTCGCATCCAGCGCGGCCCGCGGTTTTGCGGTCGAGGATACGGTGAGCTTAAGCCTGCGCTTTCGCAACGGTGCGCTGGGCAGCTTCATCCTTTCCGATACGGCCGCGGCGGCGCGAAGCTGGGAGCAGACTTCGGGCGAAAATGCGACCTACGCTCGCTATCCGGACGAGGACTGTTATTGGATCTCGGGTATCGATGGCTCACTGGCGGTGCCGACGATGCGTCTGAAGACCGTCGTCGGCGAGCGCTCGTGGTGGCAACCGATGCGTGAAGAGATCGTCGCGGTCGAGCGCGCCGATCCGCTCGCGCGCCAGCTCGAGCACTTTTGCGCGGTCGTCCGCGGCGAGGCAAGTCCGCTGGTCGAAGGCCGCGATGCCCTGCAGACGCTGCGCGTCACCCTGGCGATCGCCGAGGCGGCGCGCACCGGCCGCGTCGTCGCGACGGCGCCATAATCATCGGCGAGCGCTGGCGCGGACAGGGCGGTCGGGCCGTTCGCGGCGCCCGGTAACGGCGAGCGTCGCGCAGAGCAGGAAATTCGCCGCCCGAATTTCGGCGACGCATGAAGCGCGCCCTGCCTATAATTCCTGCATGCCCAAGCTGCCTCCGGCCGAAACAATGTACCGCGCTCTGGCCGCGCGCGACCCTGCCTTCGACGGGATCTTCTATGTCGCAGTGAAGACCACGCGGATATTCTGCCGCTCGGTATGCCACGCGCGCACGCCGAAGCGCGAAAACGTCGAGTTCTATGCCGACCCGCACGAAGCGCTGTACGCGGGCTACCGACCGTGCCTGCGCTGTCGGCCGCTCGACCAGGGCCGGCTGCCGTCACCGCTGGTCGACAAGCTTCTCGCCGCCGTCGAAGCCGATCCGGCGGGACGCCTGCGCGAATCGGATCTCGCCCGCATGGGCATCGAGCCGACCACCGCGCGGCGTGCGTTCCAGCGCTACTGCGGCATGACGTTTCACGCCTACCACCGGGCCCGCCGCATGGGGCTCGCCTTGACCGGAGTACGCGAGGGGAAAAGCATGCTGGACCTGCAGCTCGATCACGGTTTCGATTCGCCGAGCGGTTTTCGCGACGCCTTCGCCAGGGTATTCGGCACCCCGCCGAGCGGCGCGAGGGCCATCGACTGCCTGTACGCGAAGTGGCTGGAAACGCCGCTCGGTGCGATGCTGGCGCTCGCGAACGACGCCGGATTGCATTTGCTCGAGTTCGTCGACCGCCGCGGCCTCGAGCGCGAGATCCGCGCGCTGCGGCGGCGGGTCAGGCACCACGTCGTTCCGGGCGAGCATCCTTATCTCGACCAGATCGGCGCGGAGCTCGACGCCTACTTCGCCGGGCGATCGCTGGTATTCGCCACGCCGTTGCGGCTCGAGGGTTCGCCGTTCCAGCTTGCGGTGTGGAACGCGCTGCTCGCGATTCCCTCCGGCTCGACCCGATCGTACGCCGACATCGCCGCGACGATCCGGCATCCTTCGGCGGTGCGCGCGGTCGGCCGCGCCAACGGCGACAACAAGCTGGCGGTGGTCGTACCGTGCCATCGCGTCGTCGGCGCCGATGGCACGTTGACCGGGTACGGCGGGGGCCTGTGGCGAAAAGCGTGGTTGCTGGAGCACGAGCGCGCGCGCGCCGGCCGCGGCCAGCCGACGCTGCCCGGCATCGAAACATACCGCGTCTCCGACGCGATCGGCGCCTGAAGCTGCGGCGCATCGGTGCGGGCCCAGGATGTCGCCCGGCTGGTTTGCGTATCTGTTGTATTTCCGCTTGATCGCCGACGTCGGTCCTGCGCGGGCGCTGACCGTCACTTTTCTGATACCGCTGTTCGGCGTGCTGTGGGGAGTGCTGTTTCTGGGTGAACCCGTCGCGATCGGCATGCTGTCGGGTTGCGCGCTCATCCTCGCCGGAACGTGGCTGGCGCTGCGCACGGCGCGGCCGGCGCCGCGGACTGCTTAGACCAGCTCTGCCGCGGGGCCGAGGACCTGCTCGCGCAAATCGCGGTAGCGCGGCAAGGTCGGCGGATAGACGCACAGGTACTTGACCTGCGCCGCCTGCAGACAGCGCTGCTTGATGATCTCGAGCTTCTGGTCGCGCGGATTCTGCACCTGCTGCGGTTCCTTGGCGTCGATGATCGCGACGATCGTCATGCCGCGGTCACAGACGACGAAGCCGACGTGCTGGTTGGCGATCTTGCGGAATGCCCGCAACCGCTCCATTCCCTGCGGCCCGATCTTGACCTGGAGCACATCGGCCAGCCGGACCCGCGCGAAGATGTCGTGCCGTGGAAAGGCGGCCTTGAGCAGCAGGTAGACGACGTTCTCGGCCTTCGACAGGAAGCGCGGACGAAGCAGGTAGAGGCCAGGGAGCTCGGCGCTCGATAGCAGGCGGGTGGTTTCGCCCTCGGTCCATTGCGCGACCGTGTTCGGCGAGTCGCCGCCGGCGCGCCGTCCGGTGCGCTGGCGAAACAAGCCATACAGTACGCCTACGGCGATCGCGCCGAATGCAAGGGCAACGAGAATTCCGGAGGTCATGCGGACGGGTCCCTCGTCGAAAGGCCTATCGGTCCGACGCATCGGGGTGCGGCGTGCGTACCCTATCCGCGATGCGAGCGCCCCGCCGCGCCATGCCGGTGCCTAGTCTAATCGATTTTAAGCGTCCGCGCTCCCGCGCCGCACCCGGTGCGGCACGCAGGCGTCGGCACGAAAAAAAGGGCCCCGCAATCGCGGGGCCCTCGTCTGGAGCTTGGGATGCCGCTTGACGCGGGATCACATGTCCATGTCGCCCATACCGCCCATGCCACCCATGCCGCCGCCACCGCCCATCGGCTTTTCGTCCTTGGGCAGCTCGGCGATCATCGCCTCGGTCGTGAGCATCAGGCTCGCGACCGACGCCGCGTTCTGCAGCGCGAACCGCGTGACCTTGGTCGGATCGACGACGCCCATCGCCACCAGATCGCCGTATTCGCCGGTGGCCGCGTTCAGGCCGAAATTGCCCTTGCCTTCGACGACCTTGTTGACGACGACCGACGGCTCTTCGCCGGCGTTGTTGACGATCTGACGCAGCGGCTCTTCGAGGGCGCGCAGCACGATCTTGATGCCGGCTTCCTGATCGGCGTTGTCGCCCTTCAGGTTCTTCAGGTTGGCGCGTGCGCGGAGGTAAGCGACGCCGCCACCGGCGACGATGCCTTCCTCAACGGCCGCACGGGTCGCGTGCAGCGCGTCTTCGACGCGGGCCTTCTTTTCCTTCATCTCGACTTCGGTGGCTGCGCCGACCTTGATCACCGCCACGCCGCCGGCGAGCTTCGCCACGCGCTCCTGCAGCTTCTCCTTGTCGTAGTCCGAAGTCGCTTCGTCGATCTGCACGCGGATGTTCTTGACGCG
>DATNAR010000146.1:0-3560 GCA_035607385.1 Casimicrobiaceae bacterium | reverse complement strand
GGTCATCATGGCCATCGGACTCCGGACATTCCGCAGCACGCTCGATTGACGCGCCATTGCGCCGCAGCTTGACCGTTCGCAGCGGCGCAGCTTATTGTGATCCGGAGTTTCCGCAATGACCGATCCCGTCCACGAGTCGATCCCCGCCGGCGAACGCGCTTATCGTCAGGGTGACAGCGGCGAGAGCTTGCCGCCGCGCTACGAGGGGCCGCGGATGCTCGCGCAGGCATTGACGCGTCTCGCCCGCGGCGACGGGGACTTCACGCGCGACGGCCCTCGCGCCTGGGCACTGCGCGCCGAGCCGGGCGCGGCCGGAGCGCGCGCGTGAGCCTCGATCCGGTCGCGCCGCCCGCGCCGCAGGGCGCGGCAACGCCGGCCGTCACGGCGGCGGCAGATCAGCTGGCGGTCGCCGCCCCGCCACCGACGAAGGCGCGCGATCGCATTTCCGCGGTGCTGTTTCCGATCGCGACTTTCGCCGCGCTGCTGGTGGCCTGGCAATTCCTGGTGCGGCTGTTCGGCGTGCCGGAATACATTCTGCCGCTGCCGACCGAGTTTCTGTCCAAGCTGGTCGAGTCGCGAGCGCTGATCTGGCAGCACACGCTGGTGACGGCAAGCGAAGTGCTGCTCGGATTCCTCTTTGCGGCGGCGATCGGCGTGCCGCTCGGCCTGATGATCGTGTCGTTCCGGTGGCTCGAGCGGTCGCTGTACCCGTTGATCGTCTTCTTCCAGCTGATTCCGAAGATCGCGGTTGCTCCGCTGTTCGTCGTCTGGTTCGGATTCGGGCCGTTTCCGAAGGTACTTCTGACGTTCATGCTCTGCTTTTTCCCGACGCTGGTCGCCAGCATGACCGGATTTCGCGCTCTGGACGAACGCGTGCTGTATCTGACGCGGTCGATGGGGGCGAACGCCGGACAGACGTTCCGCTACATCCGCCTTCCGTCGGCGATCGCGCACATCTTCGGCGGCTTCAAGGTTTCGATCGTCTTCGCCGCCACCGGAGCGATCGTCGCCGAGTTCGTCGGCTCGAACTCGGGCCTGGGCTACCTCTTGCTGCGCGCCACCAGCTATCTCGACATGCCGCTGATCTTCGCGGTCCTGGTGGCGCTGTCGGCAATCGGCATCGTGTTCAGCTACGCCGTACAATTGCTCGAGCGCCTGTGCATGCCCTGGCTGCACGGGAATTGAGCGGCATTCGACACAAAACCAAACCGGAGGGGAAGATGATGAAAAAGCTATTCGCAGCCGCGCTGGTCGCGGTGATCGCCAGCGTTGGGCTGCCGGCCGCGGCGCAGCAAGGCAAGCCGATGCGGCTGACGCTCAACTTCCTCGCCGGCGGCCCGCAGGCCGGGTTCATGCTGGCGAAGAAGCTCGGCTACTACAAGGACGTCGGCATCGATCTGACGATCGAGGAAGGCAAGGGCTCGGCGACCACGGCGCAACAGGTCGCGACCGGCCAGACCGACGTCGGCTTTGCCGATGCGCCGGCGGCGATGCAGATCCGCTCCAAGGGCGCGCCGCTGAAAATCATCGCGCCGATCCTGCAAACCAACGGCTTCGCGATCATCTCGATCGAGGGCTCCGGCATCAAGTCGCCGAAGGACCTGGTCGGCAAGAAGCTGGCCGTCCAGCCCGGCACCGCGCAAACGACGCTGCTCGACGCCATCCTCGCGGAAAACAAGCTCGACAAGACGAAGCTCGATATCGTCAACATCGATCCGGCGGCGCTCGTGGGCGCGCTGCTGGAAAAGAAGGTCGACGCGATCCTTGCCGGGGCGGATTTCCAGAGCGTCCAGATGCGCGACCGTGGCTTCAAGGTCAACGACATCTTTTATCGCGACGTCGGCGTGCCGACCGTCGGCCTGTCGATCGTCGCTCGCGACGATCGACTGAAGGAAAATCCCGATCTGTACCGGAATTTCGTTGCGGCGAGCCTCAAGGGCTGGGACGAAGCGCGCAAGAACCCCGACGCCGCGGCCGTCGCAGTGATCGAGCAGTTCCCGTCGGCCAGCAAGGACCAGATACTGAAGCAGCTCAACGTCGACCTGCTGCTGGTCTGCGCCCCCGGCGCGACCTCGCTCGGCCGCGTGCCCGACAAGAACTGGCAGACGACATTCGACTTGCTGACGACGTACCTCAATCTGCCGAAGGACAAGCCGATCGGCGATTACTACAGCAACGATTTCCTGCCGGCCAACGCGCCGAAGTGCTGATCATGCAGGGTCAGGCGACGCTCGAGGCGCAAGCAGCCGCGACCGCAGGCGGCGCCCCGATCGTCGCCCGCAATGTCGGCAAGCAGTTCGCCGGCAAGAGCGGCGTGTTCACCGCGCTCGCCGACGTGTCGTTCGACATTCGCGGCGGGGAATTCGTGAGCCTCATCGGCCCGTCGGGCTGCGGCAAGAGCACGCTGATGCTGATCACCGCGGGCCTCATCCCCGCCAGCACCGGCGACCTCGTCGTCGGCGGCGAAGTGCTGCAGCGGCCGCTGACCGACGTCGGCATCGTCTTCCAGGACCACCTGCTGCTCGAATTCCGCAGCGCGTTGGACAACGTGCTGTTGCAGGCGCAGATTCGCCGCTTGCCGCTCGCGGGCGCCCGCGAGCAGGCATCGCGCATCCTGGGCAAGCTCGGCATCCCCGAGCCCGCTCGCGACCGCTACCCGCGCCAGTTGTCCGGCGGCATGCGACAGCGCGTGTCCATCGCCCGGGCCCTGATCCACGAGCCGTCGATCCTGCTGATGGACGAGCCGTTCGGTGCACTCGATGCGATCACGAGGACGCAGATCCGCCACGATCTCGAGCTCCTGTGGATGGAAACGCGAAAGACCGTGCTGTTCATCACCCATAGCATCGAGGAGGCGATCGGCCTGTCCGATCGCGTGCTGGTGATGTCGCCGAATCCCGGCCGTATCGTCGACGAGATCGCGATCGACTTGCCGCGTCCGCGTCCTGCCGTGCTGGGCGAGGACGCGAGCTTCAACGCCTACGCGGAGCGCATCCATCGCGCCTTTCTGCGCATGGGCGTCATCAAGTACTGAACGTGCGAACGCTGGTGACCGGAGGCGCCGGCTTTCTCGGCCAAGCCTTCGCGGCGCGCGCGCGTGGCGCAGGACACGAGGTTACGACCGTCGATCGAGGCGGCGCTGCCGACATCCCATGCGATGTTACCGACGTCCCGGCGCTGGCGGCAGCGATGGCGAAGGTCAAGCCCGAAGCGGTCGTGCACCTCGCGGCGCTGTTGACCGATGCCGCGGCGGGCGACCCGGCAGCAGCCGTCCGGGTCAACATCGGCGGCACCGCCGCGGTATTCGCGGCAGCTCGCGCCGCCGCGGTCCGGCGCGTCGTCTACGCAAGCTCGGTCGCCGCCGTCGGGCCGTGCGCCGAAGGCAGTGGCGACGACGTCGCGCTTCGGCCGCAGACCGTCTACGGCGTGACCAAGGCCGCCGGCGAGCATCTGTGCCGCGCGCTCAGCGCTCTCGACGGCTATCCGGCCTCTGTCGCGTTGCGGTTCGGCTGGGTCTACGGCCCGGGCCGAGAGCGCGGCTGGCGCGTGGCGCAGGAGGT
>DATNAR010000113.1:0-14733 GCA_035607385.1 Casimicrobiaceae bacterium | reverse complement strand
CCCGAGCTCCGGCTGAATCGACAGCTGCACGACCGGCACGTCGGCGTCCGGATACATCCAGCGTAAGGGGACCCACGCGCCGTGATCGCGCCCGCGGCAACCATCGATGCCGGCGGCGATGCCCGCATTCTTGAGCAGCGCGACGGCTTGCGCCGCCAGCGCAGGGTCGCCGGGCGCCGGATATTGCAAACGAAAGAGCTCGTCGGGAAAGCCGCCGAAATCGTGAATCGTCTGGGGCGCCGGATTGCCGGTGAGCAGCGGGACGTCGGTCTCCCAGTGCGCCGATGCGATCAGGACGGCGCGTGGGCGCGGCAGCTCGCGCCCGAGGGCCGCCCAGGCGCGGCCGGCGGCGCCCGGCTCGACCGCATGCATCGGAGAGCCGTGCGACAGGAACAGCGTTGGAAGCCGCACGCTGGCGCCGCGTCCGCGGGCCGGGTGGCCGGCGGTCGGCCTGGCCGCAGATGGTTCCATCAGGCGACAGCCTTCGCGCGTTCTTTGATCAAGCCTTCCGCCAGCAACGCCTCGCGCACATGCGGACGAGCTTCGACCCGAGCCTTGTACGCGGCGACGACCGGCCATTGGGCGAGGTCGATATCGACGAACGGCGACCAGCGCAGGATCGTATACAAATACGCATCGGCGACGGTGAACCGGCTGCCCATCAGATAGTCGTTGCCGTCGAGCTGGCCGGCCAGCCATGCGAGCCGCGACCGAAGCTTGTCGCGCAAGATCGGCTTGTAGTCGGCCGGCGTGTTGGCAGCGAAGAACGGCCCGAACTGCTTGTGCAGCTCGGAGGTGATGAAGTTCAGCCATTCCTGCAGGCGATACCGCTCGAAGCTGCCCGCGACGGGCGCAAGCTGCGACTCCGGCTTGCGATCGGCCAGATACTGCACGATCGCCGGCCCTTCGGTCAGCCGCCGTCCGTCGTCGAGCTCGAGCACCGGCACGTAACCCTTGCCGTTGATCGCATAGAAGTCTGCGCCTGCGCCGAAGGTGTGCGCCTTGGTGTCGACCTTGACCAGCGTCGCCGGCAAACCGGTTTCGAGCAGGACGATGTGCGGAGAAAGCGAGCACGCGCCCGGCGAATAATAGAGTTTCATTGCAGGTTCCTTTTCAAGTTATCAGGGACATCCATCTGGTTCGACAGGTGTTCAGTCGGCACGTTGCAGCCCGAACGCGGTCCGGCGCGACGGCGCGCGCGAGGGCAGCGCATAGCGTCCGCCGCCGAGTATGGCGACGGCGGCCCCCGCCACGGCGAGGAACGCCGGGTATTCCCAGCCGCCGTTGGGCGAGGTGAACAGCCAGCCGTTGCCCGCGTGCGCCCACGCGGCGCCGAGCAGAATCGGCAGCAATGCAAAGGCGACGATGCGCGTGTAGGCGCCGACGATCAGCAGCACGCCGCCGACCAGTTCGGCAGCGATCGTCACGTAGGCGAGCGGGCCCGGCAGCCCCAGCGACTGGAAAAACTGCACGGTGCCGGCCGGCGTGAAGACGAAGTACTTGAGCAGTGCGTGCGCGATGAACATCACGCCGAGCGCGCCGCGCAGCAGCAAGGCGGCAACATCGATGCGGGTCTGACCATTCATGATTGTTTCTCCACTGGGCGCCGCAGGCCGGCGCGATGGATGAATCATCGGCCTTGTTGGATTCAGAATAAATAGGCCAATCAGCAAATGATTCTTCTGAAATATGCAATAATATGGAATGGACCGCTTCCAGGCCATCACCGCGTTCGCCAAGGTCGTCGAGGCCGGGAGCTTCGTCCGTGCCGCCGAACGGCTCGCGACCTCGGTCTCCGCGGTGTCCCGTCACGTGGCCGAGCTCGAGGCGCATCTTGACGTTCGTCTGCTCAATCGCACGACGCGGCGCCTGTCGCTGACCGAGAGCGGAACGGCGTTCTACCAGCGCTGCGTGCAGTTGCTGGCAGATCTCGACGAAGCCGAGCAGTCGGCGACCGCTTCGGCCATTGCCCCGCGCGGGACCTTGCGCCTGTCGGCCTCGGTTACGTTTGGCGAGCGCCATCTCGCGCCGGCGATAGCCGCTTTCATCGAGCGCTATCCGGACATGCATTTCGATGTCGAGCTTTCCGACCGCGCCGTCGACCTGGTCGAGGAAGGATTCGACGCCGCACTGCGCATCGGCGCGATCGGCAGCCAGAACCTGGTCGGGCGCCCGGTCGGCGAGACGCGGCTGGTGTGCTGCGCCGCGCCCGACTACCTGCTGCGCCGCGGCGTGCCCAAGCGGCCCGAAGAGCTGGCCGGCCACGAGTGCCTGACCTACGAATACGCGTCGCAGCGCAATGTGTGGCTGTTCCGCGAGGGCGATGGATCGCTGCGGCAGGTGAAGGTCTCGGGCGCGGTGCACGCCAACAGCGGCCGGTTTCTCGCGACGCTCGCGGTCGCGGCGCGGGGCATCGCCTACGAGCCCGACTTCATTTGCGGCCCGGACATCCGGGCCGGACGGCTGGTGCCCATCCTGCTCGACTTTCGGCCGGCGCCTGCGTCGATACAGCTCGTCTACCCGAGCCGGCGGCATCTGTCGGCCAAGGTGCGCGCGTTCGCCGAGTTCCTGCGTGAGCGTTTTGCGCCGGCGGAGTGGGCGCTCGAGCCGGCCGGTGCCCCGGGCGGGCGCCGCCCGAGGCGATAGATCAGGGCAGCTTGAGCTTGCCCGGCGCGGGTGGCAGCCCGCCGCCCAGGCCCGGGGTGGAGCCGGGGACCAGAATCGACGAGGAAGCCTGGCGGCGCATTTCCTGCAGTTCCCGCATCGCGCGCTCGACGCCTTCCTTGGCTGCGTCGGCGTATTTCTGCACCGCTTCGCCCAGCGTCGTCGCGGGGATGTCGAAACTGATCGGCAGCGGCCCGACGTTGGTGAGGATCTGGGCTTCGCCGGTGTAGATCGTCGCCCGGGTCTGGTCGGGACCGCCATCGCGCGTCACCGGAACGAGGACGCGAATGGTGCCGGCGGCACGATCGGTATAGATTTCCTCGCGGTAGAGCGAAGTCGCGTCCATTTTCATGTCCGCGGTGCGCAGTCCGGGATCGCTGGCCATGGGGAACGTCCTTGTCGTCGAATGGAACCCACAAGGATACTAAAAAGGGCGCGCCTTGTACCGCAGACCCTTGCTGCGGTGGGGCGAGGCGGGTCGCGAGCTCGAAACGCCCGCGTTACACACTGTTACATTGACGAGCGCCGAATCGCCCCCACAATAGCTGTTCACTGTAAGCCGAACTTCATTTGGCGCGTTAAAGTCTAACGGGCAGATTGATACTGGAGGGTCTCGTGAAAAAACTTTTGATCGCGGCAGCAGCCGCATTGACATTGGCGACCGTCGCCACCGCGGCGTCGGCGCAGCACGGCGGTGCGTCGCACAGTGGGAGCTGGAGTGGCGGCTCGCATGCCGGCGGCAGCTGGCACGGCGGCAGCAACTGGCACGGCGGCGGCCACTGGCATGGCGGGAGCTGGCACGGGAGCCGCATCGGTCTTTCGCTCGGCTTCGGCTTCCCCTACTACTGGGGCCCGGCGTATTACGGCTATCCCTACCCGTACGCCTACGCCTATCCGTACCCTTATAGCTACTACGACGGTTATGCGTATGACGACGCTGTTCCGCAGACCTACATCCAGCGCGACAGCGGCGACGCCGTTGCGCCGACCGCTCCGGCGCAGCGCAGCCAGTATTCCTACTATTGCACGAATCCGGCAGGGTACTATCCGCAGGTCGCCACCTGCCCGTCGGGCTGGCTGACCGTCGTTCCGAATAACGCGCCGCGCACCGCGCCGGCCCCACGCTGAGACGTGAGGAAGCGATGAACGCCATAAAAACTTATCTTCCTTTGACCGCGGCCCTGTTGCTCGCGGCCTGCGTCACCGTGCCGACAGCGCCCAGCGTCGTTGCGCTGCCGGGCAACAACAAGACCTTCGACCAGTTCCAGGCTGATAGCTACGCATGCCAGCAGTTCGCGCAGCAGTCGGTCGGCGGCTCCGCCGAGCGGGCGAACAACTACGCCGCGTCGAACGCCATCGCCGGGACGGCGATCGGCGCCGCCGCGGGCGCCATCATCGGATCGGCATCCGGCAACGCGGGACCTGGCGCCGCGATCGGTGCGGGTACCGGGCTTCTGGTCGGTAGCGCCGCGGGCAGCAATGCATACGGCGCCGGCTATTACCAGATCCAGCGCCGATATGACGGCGCCTACCTGCAATGCATGTACGCCAAGGGCAATCAGATCCCGGTCCGCGGCCCCGCGCGCTATCGCGCGCCGCCGCCTGCGTATTACGGACCGCCCGCAGGTTGATCCACCGCAATCGCTGCAATCACGGGCCCGATTCGTCGGGCCCGTTTTTTTTGCGTCTTGATCCAAAACTCGAGCGCGTCGACACGTCGCACGGCCATTCGCAGGGCGGATACGGCTCGCCGCGGATCCCTCAGTCCGCATCAGGCATAATCGTCGGCGCGGTGCGGGACCGACCCGCAAAAGGAATCCATGATCGCTGGCGCGGGAAAGCGAAGGCGGTGGGCGCTGTTGCTGTTGGCGCTGTTATCCACTTGCGCCGCCGCGGCGGCAGACCCCAACAAGGTGCTCCGCGTCGCATTGCCCGACGTCGATACGCTCGATCCGCAGCAGGCGACGACGGTTTCGGCGCAGCGCGTCATCCAGGCGATCTACGAAGGTCTGTACAACTGGGATTATCTGAATACGCCGGCCGGGCTGGTGCCGGTGACCGCAACGGGGCCTCCGGCAATCTCCGACGGCGGCAAGACCTGGCGGATCAATCTCAAGCCGGGAATCCATTTTACCGACGACCCGGCGTTCCACGGCAAAACGCGCGAGCTGGTGGCCGACGACTACATCTACGCGATGAAGCGCCGGCTCGATCCGAACTTGAGCCGCGGCGGCGACACGGTGATGGCCGACCTCATTATCGGCGCACGAGCGGCGGTCGATGCGGCCAAGCGACCGGGCGCGAAATTCGACTACGACCGTCCGATCGAGGGACTGCGCGCGCTCGGCCGCTACGCGATCGAGATCAAGCTCAACGCGATCAATTATCCGTCGGTGCAGGTTTTCCTGACGGTGCAGGCGGTCGCGCGCGAGGTGCTCGAGTCCGCAGGCGGTGACATCCGCACGCGCGCGGTGGGCACCGGCCCGTACCGTCTGCGCGAATGGAAGCGCGGATCGAAAATCGTGCTCGAGGCCAATCCGGACTATCGCACGCTGCGATTTCCGGCAAGCAGCAGCCCGGCGGACACCGAGCTGCTGCGCACGATGCGCGGCAGGGCACTGCCGCAGATCGGCGTCATCGACATCAGCATCATCGAGGAGGACACGACGCTGCTGCTCGAGTTCGAGCGCGGTGCGCTCGACTATGTCGAGCTCCGCGCCGAGATCGCCAACCGTCTTCTCGCCAACGACAAGCTCAAGCCCGAATACGCCGCGCGCGGCATCGTCCGGCATGCTCGGCTCGAGCCTTTTCTGTTCTTCGTCGATTTCAACATGATCGACCCGGTCATCGGCGGCATGAGCAACGACAAGATCGCGTTGCGGCGGGCGATCGCGATGGGGTTGAACACGCAGAACCTGGTCGACGTGGTCTACGCCGGCCAGGGACAGCCGGCCAACCAGATGATTCCTCCGGGCGTCAGCGGCCATGATCCGGAAGCGCCGGCGAAGTCGCTGTACGATCCCGCGGCGGCGCAAGCGCTGCTCGATCGTTTCGGCTACCACAAGCGCGACGCGGACGGATACCGCCAGATGCCCGACGGCAAGCCGCTGACCGTCGTGCTGTCGCTGCGGGCCGCGGCGATCTCACGCGAAATGCAGACGTTGTGGAAAAGGGATATGGACGCGATCGGTATCCGCATCGATTTCCGCGTCGCGCCATTCCAGGATTTCGTCAAGGACCTGATCGCGGGGAAATACCAGATGTCGGCTGCCGGATTCGGCGGCATTCCGACCGGCGACGGCATCCTCGAGTTGCTCGACAGCAGGCAGCCGCCGTTCGCCAACCAGTCGCGGTTCAAGTCGGCGGAATACGACCAATGGGTCGATCGATTCCTGCGCACGACGACGCCGTCCGAACAGGTCGCGGCAGCGCGCCGCATGAACGAAATGGCGCGCGCCTACATGCCGCTGCTGCCGACGATATTTCGGCGCGAGAACGATTTCGTCCAGCCGTGGCTGCTCGGTTTCAGGCCGCAGGTGTTCAGCACCTACTGGCAATTCATGGACATCGACCTGGAACGCAAGAAGCGGGCCGGCTAGCGCTCATCCAGCACGCCGGAAGAAAACGATCTGTTGCGCGGTCGCGCGCCGAAAGGAACCTCGATGGACGACAAACCGCGGCTGGTGGCACCGGCCGGTGCCTGCGACTGTCACATGCACGTGTACGACCCTCGCTACAGGCCGGCACCGACGTCGCTCTTTCCGCCTCCCGATGCACCGCTCGATGCGTATCGCACCGTGCAACGGCAACTGGGACTCACGCGCATGGTCGTCGTACAGCCGAACGCGTATGCGTTCGACAACGCGTGCACCGAGGACGCGATCGTCCGCGTCGGCACGAATGCACGCGGCGTGGCGACGATACCGCCGGACATCGCCGACGCTGAAATCGAGCGCTTGACGCGCGCCGGATTTCGCGGCGCACGCTGCTTCATGCTCAAGGGCGGCCTTCTGTCGTGGGACGATGTCGATGCGATCGCCGCGCGCGTCGCGCCGTTCGGCTGGCATGTCCAGCTGCAGCTGGACGGCCGCGACATGCCGCTGTACGCCGCGCGGATCGCGCGGCTTCCGACCGAGGCAGTCATCGACCACAACGGCAAATTCCTCGAGCCGGTGCCGCCGTCGCATCCGGCGTTTCGCGCGCTGCTCGCACTGCTCGACGGCGGGCGTTGCTGGGTCAAGCTGTCGGCGCCGTACGAGACATCCCGATCGGGTGCGCCCGCCTACGACGACGTCAGCGCGCTGGCGCGCGCGCTGGTCGCCGCGCATGCCGAGCGCTGCGTCTGGGCGAGCAACTGGCCGCATCCGAACATCAAGCCGCCGCCGCCGAATCCGGCGATGCTCGACCTCTTGCTCGACTGGGCGCCGGACGAAGCGACGCGCCATCGGATCCTGGTCGACAATCCGGCGCGCCTGTACGGCTTCTGATCGACAGCGTCGAGTGGCGACAGCCCGCGAGTTCCGGTAGATTGCGCGATTCACTCGACGCGCATAACCGAGGGGCACCAGCATGCGAACGTTTGTCAGATGGCTCGCCGGAGCGCTGCTGCTTGCGACGGCTGCCACCGCGCCGGCGCAGGATTATCCGACCCGGCCGGTCAAGATCATCGTGCCGTTCGCGGCCGGCGGTCCGGCCGACATCTACGCCCGCTTTATCGGGCAGCGCCTGGAAGCGGCCCTCGGCCAGCCTTTTATCGTCGACGATCGTCCCGGCGCGGGGTCGGTGATCGGCACCGATGCCGCAGCCAAGAGCGCGCCGGACGGCTACACGCTGCTGGTCATGTCGAATACGCAGACGGTCAACGAGTCGCTGCTGCCGAACAAGCCTTACGCGCTGATGCACGATTTCGTGCCGGTCGCACCGGTCAACTATTCGGATCTGGTGCTGGTCGTGCATCCGGCGGTGCCGGCCAAGACTCTCGGCGAGCTGATTGCGCTGGCCAAAGCGAAGCCGGGCAAGCTTAACTACGCCTCGTCCGGACCCGGGACGCCTTACCACATGGCGGGCGAGCTGTTCAAGGCGATGGCCGGCGTCGACATCGTGCACATTCCGTACAAGGGCAGCTCGCAGGCGCGCACCGATACGCTCGGCGGGCAGGTCGACATGATGTTCGACGCCGTCACCACGATGAGCGAGTTCGCGCGCGCGGGCAAGGTTCGCGCGCTGGCGACCAGCGGCAAGGTGCGCTCGTCGGTCCTGCCCGACGTGCCGACGCTGTCGGAAGCCGGCGTCCCCGGCTACGAGGCGGTGCTCTGGCTGGGCATTATCGCGCCGAAGAACACGCCGCCGGAAATCGTGCGGCGGCTCAATGCCGAGATCACCCGGATCACCGCCAATCCGGCCGTCCGCGAGGAATGGGCGAAACAGGGCGCCGTCGCGATGACGATGACGCCCGACGAGTTCGGCCGCTACCTGACCGACGACATCGCCAAATGGGAGCGGATCGTCAAGATCTCCGGCGCGAAGCCCGACAAGTGAGGCGCGCGGCTATCGCGCGCTTGCCGGCGACCAGAGCAAAGCGATGCCGAACCTGCACGTCCTCAGCGCGGGAGCCGCGCAAAGCCTGATCGAAACGCTGCAGCAGGAGTTCGCCGCCGGCGACGGCATCGAGATTCGGGCCAGCTTCCACCCGGTCGGTGCCACGATGGAAAAGCTTCTGGCCGGCGAGCCTTGCGACGTCGTCGTGCTGACGGCGGCGCTGCTGGACGAGCTGGCGCAGGGGGGCGACGTCGTCCCGGAATCGATTGCGCCGCTCGGTCGCGTGCATACGGCGATCGCGGTGCGGCAAGGCGACACGGTGCCCGACGTGTCGACGGCGGCGGCGCTGCGCCGGCTTTTCCTCGCCGCCGACGCGATCTATCTGCCCGATGTCGAGCGCTCGACCGCCGGCGCGCATTGTGCGGCGATGCTGCGCAGCATGGGCATCGGCGCCGAGACCGCGCCGAATTTGCGGCAAGGGTCGAATGGCGCGGCAGCGATGCGAGAGCTCGCGCATAGCCGCGCCGTGCATCCGGTCGGCTGCACGCAGGTCACGGAGATCGCATTCACGCCGGGGGTCACGCTGGTCGGGCCGCTGCCGGGAGAGTTCGAGCTCGCCACGCTGTATTGCGTCGCGGTCGCGGCGCGCGCGCGGCAGCCGGAATCGGCGGCGCGCTTCGCGGCGCTGCTCGCCGGACCCGGGACGTCCGAGTTGCGGCGCCGCTGCGGCTTCGACCCCTGACTGCACGCCGAATCCCGAGCGCGCGGCTTTGCCCATCGCTTACACTGTCGAAGCCTTGCGTCATCGCGCCGCTTCGATGTCCGTCGCCCCGCTTCGCCTGATCGCCCATCTCGACATGGATGCGTTCTACGCATCGGTCGAGCTGCTGCGCTATCCCGAGCTTCGCGGCCGGGCGGTCGTCATCGGCGGCGGCGGCCGCCACCAGCCGGAGGAGAGCGTCGATCCGCACACCGGGCGCGTCGAGCGTCGATTCACGACCTTGCGCGGCTACGCCGGCCGCGGCGTGATCACCACCGCGACCTACGAGGCGCGCGCATTCGGGCTGCACTCGGCGCTCGGGCTGATGAAAGCGGCGCAGCTCGCGCCGGACACGATCCTGCTGCCGGTCGACTTCGACGCCTATCGCCGCTACTCCCGTCTGTTCAAGGCTGCGGTCGGCGCGATCGCGCCCGAGATCGAGGATCGCGGCATCGACGAGATCTTCGTCGATCTTACCGGCATCGTCCTGCCCGCCGCCCGCGGCGACGACGCGTGGCCGCGCGCCCGCGAAACAGCGCTCGCGCTCAAGCAGGCGGTGCGCAGCGCGACCGGGCTGTCGTGCTCGATCGGGATCGCGCCGAACAAGCTGCTGGCCAAGATCGCGTCCGAGCTCGACAAGCCCGACGGCCTGACCTTGCTGCCGGTCGACGAGATCGCCGCGCGCGTCTGGCCGCTACCGGCGCGCAAGATCAATGGGATCGGCCCGAAGTCCAGCGCACGACTCGACGGTCTCGGCATACGCACGATCGGTGAGCTGGCGGCCGCCGATCCCGCGCTGCTGGTCGAGCATTTCGGCCCGCACTACGGCGCCTGGATGCACGAGGCTGCGCACGGCCGTGACGAACGGCCGGTGGTCACCCACAGCGAGCCCCAGTCGATCAGCCGCGAGACGACGTTCGACCGGGACCTGCACCCATCGCGCGACCGCGACGAGCTTTCCGCCATTTTCGACGAGCTCTGCGCCGGCGTCGGCGATGATCTCAGGCGCAAAGGCTACGTCGGCAGGACGATAGGACTCAAGCTCCGCTACGACAACTTCAAGACGCTGACGCGGGACCGGACGATCGCCCAGCCGACGCAGGATGCCCGCACGATCCGGCGCGCCGCCGGCGAATGCCTAAAGCGCGTGCCGCTGGACCGCCGCATTCGATTGCTCGGCGTCAGGGTCGGTGCGCTTTGCCGCGCCGACGAGGCGGCGCGTGCGGTGACCGTCGCCGCCGAAGAGCCGACGCGAAACCTGTTCGACTAGCGCCAGCCCGCTAGGCGCGCGGCGCTGCGTTGGTCTCGATCCACTTTTCGAACAGCTGCAGGAATTTCTTCAGGAACTCGCGCGTGTCATCGCTGGTCAGTGCGCCTTTGTCGTCGAACAGCTTGCCGGCATTCCCGATGTAGGCCTCGTGCGGCAGCGCCGGCACGTTGAGAAACACCAGTGACTGGCGCAGCTGGTGGTTGGCGCCGAAGGCGCCGATCGCTCCGGGCGAGACGCTGACCACCGCGGCGGGCTTCCCGTTCCACGCGCTCTTGCCGTACGGGCGCGACCCGACGTCGATCGCATTCTTCAGCACACCGGGCACGCCGCGGTTGTATTCGGGCGTGACGAAAAGCAGCGCATCGGCGCGCGCAATGCGCTCCTTGAACGCGGTGACCTCGGCGGTCGGACTGGCCTCGAGATCCTGGTTGAACAGCGGCAGCTGGCCGATCTCGACGATTTCCAGCTTCAGCGTCGCCGGCGCCATCGCGGCGATCGCCTTGGCCATTTTCCGGTTGAACGATTCCTTGCGCAGGCTGCCGACGATGACGGCGACGTCGCGGGGAGAGCTCATGGCATTCCTTTCGTGGTTCGGGCGCCGTTTGCCGGTGCGGATTTATTTCGAACGGTGCGGCGGAACGACGACGTCGGTGGCGCTGTCGATATCGTTCAGCGCCGTATTGAGCCTCGACAGCGCCTGCTCGATTCGCCCCGCCGCCATCTCGTCCCTCACCTCGACGATCAGCTGGCGCAGCTTCTGCTCGTAGGCTTGCGCCTCCTCGAGCTCGGCGACCAGGCGTTGGATCTCGGCTGAGGCGGCGTGGTCGTTTTCGGGGGTCATGGCTTGGCGAACGGCATCGCGGACCGAGTGCGGCACCCGCCTGCTCGGTAAGCAATCGCAGCTTCAAGTAAACGCGGCTATGTCCGCGCCGTCAACGGCCTTTGCTCGCGGCGCGTTTTTTCCTGACGCCTTCCGGATCGACGAGGCCGGTAACTGTAATGGACTTCTTCTTGCACAAACCGTTCCTCCGCCGCCTGGCGATCGCGCTGGCGATGATCGTCGTGCTGACCGCCTGCGGCACGGCTGCCTTCCAGCACGAGGAGTCCCGCCTCACTTTCCGCGTGGTCCGCGAAACACCCGCCTGGTACACCGGCATGCCGGACGGGGTGCAGGAGTTCGATCTGCCGGTGACGGCAAGCGGCGAATCGGTCGAGCGTATCCACGCCTGGTGGTGGCCCGCTGCCGGCGGCAGGCCCGACGCACCTGCGATTCTGTACCTGCACGGCGCCCGCTGGAGCCTGACCGGGCAGCTGTTCCGCATCGAGGAGCTGCGCGATTTCGGGTTTTCGGTGCTGGCGATCGACTACCGCGGCTTCGGCAAGAGCGACGGCGACACGCCGACCGAAAAGTCGGCATACGAGGACGCCCATGTCGCCTGGAACTGGCTGGCGGCGCGGCAGCCCGAGCCGAAGCGGCGCTATATCTACGGCCATTCCCTGGGCGGGGCGGTGGCCGTCGACCTTGCCGCCTCGCTGAGCGGCGCCGACGGCGAGGCGGGCACGCCCGCCGCCGCCGGGCTGATCATCGAATCCTCCTTCACGACGCTCGAGGACATGGCGAAATCGCTGACCTATCCCTGGCTGCCGGTCGGGCTGCTGCTGTCGCAAAAATTCGACTCGATGAGCAAGATGGCGAAGGTCAAGGTGCCGGTGCTGATCGTGCACGGCGCGGCCGATCGTTTCGTGCCCGTCCGGTTCAGCGAAGCGCTCTACCAGGCCGCGGCCGGGCCGAAGAAGCTGCTGCTGATCGATGGCGCGACGCATAACAACAGCATGCGCACCGGAGCGCAGCAGTACCGGCACGCGCTGGCCGAGATGTTCGGCCTGGGCGACGCTGCGCCGCCCAAGACGTCGGCCCGGCGGCTCGGGGTGACGCAATAAGTCCCCGGCTAGTGCGCCTTGGTGAAGACTTTGAGCAGCGGGGCGTCGAACTCGATTTGGACCTGCGGGCCGCCTGCGGGCCGCGCATCGAGGCGCCACGCGCCGGCAACGCGCTGATCGGTGTCGGAGGAAAGGGTCAACGACGACGGCTCCGCCGTGCCCGAATACTGGACGCGCTGGCCCTCGGCGACGAACCAGTAGTTGATCCGCGCGCCGGCGTCGAGGTCTATCGTCAGGCCCTCGGTCATGTCGCCGTCGCCGCACATCATCGTCGTGCAGCTCTTCAGCCTCGGCGCGAGATCGGGCACCGATAGCACGACACGCCGAACCGTATTGCCGGTTACCGTGTCCGGGCCCTTGACCAGGTATGCGTGTTTCGGCCGCACCGAAATGAGCCGGCCCTTGGTCTGGTAGCTGATCGACCCCGTCGCGGCGCCGGGCTCGGCGGCGGCCGGCGGCGACAGCGCAACGGCGAGCGCCAGCACCGCGGCGAAGCGCATGCCGGCGAGCAGCGCGGGCCGCACTAGGCGCTCGTGTGTTTTGCCGGTCGCATCACCCCGTCGCAGGTCGCGCGCGCCGGATCGGCCGTCGGCAGCTTCGCGCAGACGGCGTCCATTTGCGCGCGTATCCGCGCCATTGCCGGTTCGTGCCGGCGCTTCTCGTTCCAGGCCGCGAGCTTGGCGCCCATGCGCTCGAGCCCGCGGCGGTTGCGTTCGTAGAACGTGTCCGGTGACGGATCGAGCTCGCCGATCACGCTCCTGGCCGCTTGCTCGATCCGCGCGTCGTCTTGCGGAGTGAGGTCGATCAGCGCCCTGACGTAGTGAACGCCCCATTGCAGCCGCGTCGCCGGGCCGTCGGCCGCGGCGTAGGCCTTTTGCTCCCAGTCGAGGGCCGCCGCCTTGTCGCCACGCTTTTTGGCGTTGGCGGCAAGGTCGAGCATGAAATAGTAGGGCGAGTGCGAACGCTTGAGCTCGGCCTCGAGCAGGGCGTCGGATGCCCGCATCAGATCGGCGTCGGACAGCGCATCGGCCGCCGCGCTGATCACTGCCTGCCGCGCGTAGGGATCGGTCGTCTCGCGATCGGCGCGCGCCACCTCGTCGCGAACCGTCTGCAACAAAGGATCGGGCAAGGCGCCTTTGGGCGTGTCGAGCTTGGCGAGCGCGATGCGACCGCTGACGGCCGAGAGCCGGTCGGCCGTCGATATCGCGGGATCGGCAATGAATCGTTCCAGCGCCGCGTTCCAATCGGCCGCAAGCGCGGTGCGCGCCGCGGTCTTGGGCAGCGTGACATAGGCGACGACCTTGTCGCCGTAATAGGTCAAGAGATCGAAGTTTTCACGCGCGAGCCTTGCATCGGCGAGCAAGCGGGTGAGTTCGGCGGCCGCCGCCTGGTCGTCACGCGGCTTGACGTCTTTGGCCGTGGCGGCGGCGACCAGGGCGCGCAGTCGCAGCCGGTTCGCGGTGTCGGGCTGGGTGGCCGGACACGCCTTTGCCAGGCGCTCGAGCGTCGGCGCCAGCGCCTTGGCGGCGACCAGCGTGTTTTCGTCGGTGTCCCACGAATAGTAGGCGAGCATGCGCCAGTCGTCCGCCGACAGGCCGGGCGCCCCGGCGTCCGGCGACAACGCGGCGGCCAGCGTTTCCTTGACCGGCCGCGCGCCGTTCATGCCCATCGCCAGCACTTTCATGTACTGATCGACCTCGACTTCGCCCGGCAGACGCGTGATCTCGCGGCCGTCGGGCGTGAACAGGATCATCGTCGGATAACCGCTGACCTTGAAACGGTCGCCGAGCCTCTGCGCGCTGGCGCTGTCACCGTCGATGTACACCGGAACGAAAAAGCGCGAGCGCTCGATGAAGTCCTGGCGGTTGAAAATCGTCGCCTTGACCTGATTGCACGGCGGGCACCAGACGGCACCCCAGTAGAGGAACACCGGCTTATTCTGCGCCTTCGCCGACGCGAAGGCCGCATCGACGTCGCCCTTTTGCCAGGCGATGCCGTCGCCGGGATGCCGGGCGTCGGCGTTGCTTGCCGCGGCGGGCGCAGCGATCGTCGCGACGGCCTCGGTCTTGGGCTTGGGCGTGGCGATCGGAGGCTCGGGTGCCTTCGAGCATCCGCCCAGCACCGCGACCGCGGTAATTGCAGCAATGAGGGTGGTGTTTTTCATCGTCGGCATTTCGTCAGCAAGTAGATCGATATTATGCCAGCCGGCGCGGCTCCGGGGCGAGCGCCGTTCGGGCGGTCCTACAGACGTTTCAGACTATGGCTGATTCACTTTGCTCCGTCGAAGGCCAAGAATTCCCGGGTGTCGGGCGCGTCCGCTTTGACTCGCGCCGGCGAACCGAGGAGCCAGCAATGACCGGCATGACCGACGAGCAAACGATGACGACATGGGACAGGGTACGGCATGAGCTGATGGCTATCGTCTTGCTGACCCTGCTGCTGCTGGTGATGGCGTTGCTGTCGGCGCCGGTTGCCAGCGCGACCGACGAACCGAAACTGCAGAGCAACGGTGCGGTCCAGTACCTGTCGGGTGGCATCGGCAAGGAGGAGGCCGACGCGC
>DATNAR010000108.1:0-4679 GCA_035607385.1 Casimicrobiaceae bacterium | reverse complement strand
AGGCGGTTCTCGACCTCGCGCTGGTTCTTCGTGCTCTCCATGTCGATGAAGTCGATAACGATCAGGCCGCCCAGGTCGCGCAGTCGCAACTGGCGGGCGATTTCGTCCGCGGCTTCCAGGTTGGTGTTGAACGCCGTCGTCTCGATGTCGCCGGCCTTGGTGGCCCGCGCCGAGTTGACGTCGACCGAAACCAGGGCCTCGGTGTGATCGATGACGATCGCGCCGCCCGCGGGCAGCGGGACCTGGCGCGCGTAGGCGGTTTCGATCTGATGCTCGATCTGGAAGCGCGAGAACAGCGGGACGTCGTCCTTGTACAGCTTGACCCGGCCGACGTTGGCCGGCATCACGTGGCTCATGAACTGCTGTGCCTGGTCGAATATCGCCTCGGTGTCGATCAGCAGCTCGCCGATGTCCGGCTGAAAGTAGTCGCGGATCGCGCGGATCACCAGGCTCGACTCCTGGTAGATCAGAAAGGCCCCGGATTGCGTCTTGGCGGCGCCGTCGATCGCCTGCCAGAGCTGCATCAGATAGTTCAAATCCCATTGCAGCTCTTCGAGCGAGCGGCCGATGCCCGCGGTGCGGGCGATCACGCTCATGCCGTTTGGCACGTCGAGCTGATTGATCGTATCGCGCAATTCGTTGCGATCCTCGCCCTCGATGCGGCGCGAGACGCCGCCGCCGCGTGGGTTGTTCGGCATCAGCACCAGGTAGCGTCCGGCGAGAGAAATATAGGTCGTCAGCGCCGCGCCCTTGTTGCCGCGCTCGTCCTTGTCGACCTGGACGATCAGCTCCTGGCCTTCCTTGAGCTGATCCTGGATACGCGACTTGCCGTCGCCTTCGCGCAGGTTGTCGCGGGAAATTTCCTTGAATGGCAGGAAGCCGTGGCGATCGGCACCGTAATCGACGAAACAGGCCTCGAGACTGGGCTCGACCCGCGTGATCACCGACTTGTAGATGTTGCTCTTGCGTTGCTCTTTGCTGGCGGACTCGATGTCGAGATCGACCAGTTTCTGGCCGTCGACGATGGCCACCCGAAGCTCTTCGGCCTGGGTGGCGTTGAACAGCATGCGTTTCATATTCTTCCCCGGCGCCAATCTTGCAGGGGCCTAGCGCAGGACGAAGCAGGCGGCGCCCTTGCGGGCGCTTGAGGCTAGCGGGCGGCGGGCGAGGGCGAGGGTGGCCACGCAGGCAGCATCGGCTGCCTTGCTACGAGGGGTCGGATGCGCAAATCGGGCATCATGGTGGCGGCTCCGGCACTGCTCATTGGGTTGCGCACTGGAGGATCGCCTGTCTCGGGAGCGTGGATGGTGTTCTTCGCGTTGTCGCTCAAACGGTCTGGTGGCTGAATCGGCTCGCCGGCGGATACCGGAGGCGTGCAGCCAGGTACAGAATTCGTCGCGTTTTAAATTGCGTTGCGCCGCGCGTCATGCCGCTTCATCGTGCCACTGGCCGGTGCGGAGACCGCGCTCTTCCATTAACATCGTTACTTTTCCGGCACGCAGAGTCCGGACGGTGAACCGATTTAACCTCGCTGCTACAGCCTGCCCCGTCGCCGGAGCCGGCAAGCGCCTGCAGACCTCGATTTGAGGTTCCGTACGCTGAAGGCGCGGGCCTCTAGCCACGCTAAAACCGTCAGCTGCTTGCCGCTGCCAACCACAATTATAATGAAATGAATGATTTAAGCAAGGATGCTGTGAACCGCCTTGCAGTGGGAGAGGCCGGCGCCGGGCAGCGCGTCGACAACTTCCTGCTGCGGATGCTCAAAGGGGTTCCGAAGAGTCATATCTATCGGATCCTCCGCAGCGGCGAAGTTCGCGTCAATCGCAAGCGAGTCCAGCCGGACACAAGACTCGCGGTCGGCGACGAGCTTCGGATTCCGCCGATACGCACCGCGACACCGGGTGCGATTCGCCGCGGCCCGCCTCTTGCCTCGGTCGATCCTCCGATCCTCTATGAGGACGAGGCGCTGATCGCCGTCAACAAGCCGGCTGGCCTTGCCGTCCACGGCGGCAGCGGCGTTGCCTACGGATTGATCGAGCAACTCCGCGCGGCCCGCCCGAAGGCGAAGTTTCTCGAGCTCGCGCACCGGCTGGATCGGGATACCTCAGGTGTGCTTCTGGTCGCCAAGAAACGCGCCGCCTTGCTCGCATTGCACGCCGCCCTGCGCGAAGGACGGGTCGACAAGCGTTACCTGGTGCTCGTGCGCGGCAGGTGGCGCGATGCCAAGCGGCAGGTGGACTTGCCGCTGACCCGGTTCGTGACCGGCGAAGGCGAGAGGCGAGTGCGCGTCGAGCGGACCGGCGGCCAGCTCGCACGGACGGTGTTTTACCGGCGCGAAACCTGGCCCGACGCTTCCCCGCCGCTCAGCCTCCTCGAAGCCGAGCTGCATACCGGCCGGACGCACCAGATCCGGGTTCATTTGACGCACCTGGGCTTCCCGCTGGCCGGTGACGACAAATACGGCGATTTCGCCTGGAACAAGGCGCTGGGCCGTCAGGGGCTGAAACGGATGTTCTTGCATGCCTGGCGCCTGGGCCTGCCGCATCCAGTCGAGACGCGCGACATCGCGTTCGAAGCGCCGCTGCCGCCCGACCTGGCCAATTTCATCGCGCGGCTGCAACTTGGCGGTTCCGTCGATGCCTGAGCCGGCAGTTCGCTATCGCCTGCTGGTATTCGACTGGGATGGGACGCTGGCGGATTCGACATCGCTCATTGCGGGGGCGATACAGCAGACCTGCCGCGACTTGGGACTCCCCGCGCCGGATGATCGCAGTGCGCGGCACGTGATCGGGCTCGGCCACCGCGACGCGATCACCCTCGTAGCACCGACGCTGCCGGCAGCGGACGTCGCACGCTTTTCCGAGCGCTATCGCACGCATTACCTCGTTGGCGATGCGGACATTCCGTTGTTCGAGGGGGTCCGCGACATGCTCGATGAGCTCGATCGGCGCGGCTTCCTGCTCGGCGTGGCAACCGGCAAGAGTCGAGCCGGCCTGACGCGCGCACTCGCCCAGCACGGCATCGGCCACCATTTCGTCGCATCGCGCTGCGCCGATGAGACTTTTCCAAAGCCGCATCCGGAGATGCTTCTGTCGCTGATGGAGCGCGCCGGCGTGACTGCCGGGGAAACGCTTATGATAGGCGACACCACGCACGACCTCGACCTCGCGCGTAACGCCGGCGTGAGGGCCGTCGCCGTAGCGTACGGCGCGCATCCGGCCGCGGGACTGGCGGCGCTGGGGCCCCTCGCAACCGTGCATTCGATCGCAGAATTACGCTCGTGGCTGGCGAACAACGCCTGATCTGCGCCAGCGACGCGCTGCGCGAGGGCGGCGGCGGCGTTCGCTTCGACGTGCGATCGGGCGGTGTTACGCGGCCGGCGTTTGCGATTCGCTGGCGCGGTGCAGTCCACGGCTATCTGAACGAATGCCGGCATCAGGCGAGCGAGCTCGACTGGGAATCGGGCGATTTCTTCGATGCGTCCAAGCTATACTTGGTCTGTGCGACGCACGGCGCCCTGTACGAGCCGGACAGCGGGCTTTGTGTAGCGGGTCCGTGCCGCGGCGCGCGCCTCAAAGCGGTCACGCTTGCCGAGCATCACGGCGGGGTTTACTGCACCGAGGACTAAATGGCTGACGATAATTGGGAACGCGGGGTCATCGAGCGGCTTGCGACCGAGGGGTTGCGCGAGCAACAGCGCGCGCGGCGGTGGAGCATTTTCTTCAGACTCCTGACCTTCGGCCTGCTGTTCATAGCGCTGATCGCAGCATTGGGATCGTTTGCCGGCGGCGAACGAAGCTGCACGGACAAATGCACGGCAGTCGTCGATATCGACGGCGAGCTGGACAGCGACAGCCGGGCCAGTGCGGAGAACGTCATACAGGGATTGCGCGCGGCATTCAAGAACAAGACGACGCAGGGCGTCGTGCTGCGCATCAACAGCCCAGGCGGCAGCCCGGTCCAGGCAGGCGAGATCAACGACGAGATTCGACGATTGCGCGGCAAGTATCCCGATACGCCGATCTACGCGGTGGTCGAGGAGATCTGCGCGTCCGGCGCGTATTACGTGGCGGTTGCAGCGGACAAGATCTACGTCGACAAGGCGAGCCTTATCGGTTCGATCGGCGTCATCATCGATGGATTTGGTTTCGTCGGCTCGATGCAAAAGCTCGGCATCGAGAGACGGGCGATCGTTTCGGGTGAAAACAAGACGTTTCTCGATCCGTTCTCGCCGTTATCCGCCAAGCAGCGCGCCTATGCGCAGCAGATGCTGACCGAAATACATGAACAGTTCATTGCCGCCGTCAGGGACGGGCGTGGCGCACGGCTGAAGGAATCGCCCGAGTTGTTTTCGGGTCTCATCTGGAACGGACAGCGGAGCATCGATCTGGGGCTGGCCGATGCGCTCGGAAGCGTCGACTACGTCGCGCGCGACGTCATCAAGGCGGCGGATATAGTCAACTTCACGCCCCAGGAAAACCTCTTGGAGCGCGTCGCGAGGAAGTTCGGGGCGACACTGGGTCGGAGCCTCGCTTTAATGATCGGTGCCGGCGCAACGCTGCGATAGGAGTCCTGGGTCAGCCGGCTGGATTTATTCTTTCGCCTTTGGCGCCTTGGCGAGCCCATCCACCCGGTAACCGGCAGCGATCGCGAATTGCGCGAACCAGCCTTTCTTCATC
>DATNAR010000205.1:0-3336 GCA_035607385.1 Casimicrobiaceae bacterium | reverse complement strand
GCGCCGCACTACGGTAACGGCCGTTCGGAAATCCGCATCGGCAGGGCGCTCGCCGGCATCGCGCGCGACGAGTACGTCCTCTCGTCGAAAGTCGGGAGGCTGCTGGTTCCGGACCGCGCCGCGCCGCGCGAGCAGAATGGCTACGTCGATGTGCTGCCCTACCGGCAGCGCTGGGATTACTCCCGCGCGGGAACGCTGCGCTCGATCGATGAAAGCTTGCGGCGCCTCGGTGTTACGCGCCTCGACATCGTCTACATTCACGATATCGATCGCGACACCCACGGTGCGGCATTCGCGCAGCGCTTCGACGAGGTCCTGGCCGGGGCGATTCCCGCGCTGAGCGAATTGCGTGACGACGGGACGATCGGCGGGTTCGGCCTCGGCGTCAACGACTGGCGCGTCTGCGTCGAGGTGCTGTCGCGAGCCGATCTCGACGTCGTCTTGCTTGCCGGCCGCTATACGCTGCTCGACCAGAGTGCGCTGCCCGAGCTGTTGCCGCTGTGCGCGCGGCGCGGCGTGGCGGTCGTCATCGGCGGACCTTACAACTCCGGCATCCTGGCCACCGGTGCGCATCCGGCCGACGGCAGCGCGCCGTATTTCAACTACGCGCCGGCGCCGGCCGATCTGGTCGCGCGCGTGGAGGCGATCGAGGAGGTCTGCGCCGTGTACGATGTGCCGCTCCGCGCGGCGGCGCTGCAGTTTCCGCTCGCGCATCCGGTCGTCGCAAGCATTATTCCCGGCGCGCGCACGATTGCCGAATTCGACCAGAACTTCGCACTTGCGACCCGCGCGGTGCCGCGGGCGTTCTGGCAGGCGTTGTCCGATCGCGGCTTGATCGCGCCGGATGCGCCGTTGCCGCAAGGCAGATCCTGATGCGGGTCGATGCACACCACCATGTCTGGCGTCTTTCGCGCGGCGATTATGGCTGGCTGAAGCCGACCCCGGAGCTCCTGCCGATCCATCGCGATTTCATGCTGCGCGAGTTGCGGCCGATGCTGCGCAGCGCGAACGTCGGCGCCACCGTGCTGGTGCAGGCGGCGCCGACGCTTGCGGAGACGAGCTTCTTGCTCGAGGTCGCAAAGGCGAGCGGCGGACTGGTGCGCGGCGTCGTCGGCTGGGCCGACCTCGCCGCCGACGGCGCTGTCGCGACGCTCGGCACGCTCGCGGCCGAGCCGCTGCTCAAGGGCGTGCGTCCGATGCTGCAGGACCTTCCGGATCCATCATGGATTTTGCGACCGGAAATACAGCCCGCGCTCGCAGCGCTGCCGGCGCTGGGGCTGCGATTCGATGCGCTGGTCAAGCCGCGCGAGCTCAAGCCCTTGCTCGCAACGCTCGAACGTCACCCCGATCTCGCGGTCGTCATCGATCATTGCGCCAAGCCCGACATTGCCCGCGGTGCATGGCAGCCGTGGGCCGAAGACCTTGCGGCGATCGCGCGGGAGACCCGCGCCCACTGCAAGCTCTCCGGCCTCGTCACCGAAGCCGGCCGCGGCTGGAGCGTCGAGACGCTGCGGCGCTATGTCGCGCATGTGCTCGCCTGTTTCGGCAGCGAGCGCGTGATCTGGGGCAGCGACTGGCCGGTGGTCACGCTGGCCGCAAGCTATGCCGAATGGGTCGAAGCCGGCGACGAGCTGCTGGCGGGCCTGACCCAAGGCGAGCGCGACGCGATTTACGGCGGCAACGCGCGTCGCTTCTACGGTCTGGATTAGAAGATGTGGCGCTGCAGTCCGGCGCGATGCAGGATCGTTGTCGCGATCTCCTCGATCGACCGCGCGGTCGTATCGAGCGTCGCGACCTTTTCCCGCTGCATCAGCACCTCGGCCTGGTGGACCTCGTAGCGGCAATTTTCCAGCGACGCGTACTTGCTCGCCGGACGCCGCGCCTCGCGGATCTGCTGCAGGCGCTCGGGATCGATCGTCAGGCCGAACAGCTTGTCGCGATACGGCAGGATCGACGCCGGCAGCTTCTTGTCGACGAAATCGTCGGGCGTCAGCGGGAAGTTCGCGGTCAGTATCCCGAACTGCAGCGCCAGGTAGAGCGCGGTCGGGGTCTTGCCGCAGCGCGAGACGCCGATCAGGATCAGCTGCGCCTTGGCCAGATCGCGCGTCGTCGCACCGTCGTCGTGCGCCTGCGTGAAGTTGATCGCCTCCATGCGCGCGAAATACTCGAGGCTGTTGGCGATGCCGTGCGTGCGCCCGGCCGCATGCGAGGATTTGGCGCCCAGCTCGGACTCCAGCGGCGCGATGAAGACCTGGAACAGGTCGAGCACCAGCGCGTTGGCGCGCCCGAGCTGCGCGCTCATCGTATCGTCGACGATCGAGCTGAACACCAGCGGGCGGCGACCCTCGGCCGCGGCGTTCTCGTCGATCCGGCGCAGGATTTCGTCGATCTTTTCCGGCGTATCGACGAACGGGATCGTTTGCCGATGAAAGCTCAGTCCCTCGAATTGCGACAGCAGACTGTTGCCGAGCATTTCGGCGGTGATGCCGGTCCGGTCCGAAACAAAAAATACCGTACGCCGGCCAGGCATCCCTACCAGTCTTTCCAGACCGGCGAGAGGCCGGCCGGCAGTGGCGGCATGTCGCCGAGATCGGCCCAGCCCTCGCCGGGGCCGTGATAGTCGGAGCCGCTGGAGGCGAGCAGGCCGAAGGTCCGCGCGTGACGCGCATACTCGGCGGTCTGCTCGAGCGTGTGGCTCGGGGAGACGACTTCGATCGCATCGCCTCCGGTGTCGTGAAACTCGGCGAGGAGCTCGCGCATCGCCTTCGCATCGACCTTGTAGCGCGCCGGATGAGCCAGTACGGCCTGTCCTCCCGCTTCGTGGATCCAGCCGAGCGCCTCGGTCATCGTCGCCCATTCGTGCTCGACGTGACCGGGCATGCCGCTGACCAGAAAGCGCTTGAAGCATTCCTTGGTTTCGCGCGCGTGGCCGGTCTCGACCAGAAAACGCGCGAAGTGCGTGCGGCTGATCAGCCGCTCGCTGGTGACATATTTCATCGCGCCTTCGTACGCGCCCGGGATGCCGGCCGCTGCCAGCGAATCGGCGATGCGGCGGGCGCGATGCGAGCGCCCGTCGCGGATCGACGCCAGTCCGGCGAGCAGCGACGCACAGCCGGGGTCGATGCCCAGCGCGACCACGTGCAGCGTGACGTCGCGCCAGCTGACCGAAAGCTCGGCGCCGGGAATAAAGCGCATGCCGGCGTTCTCCGCGGCGGTGCGCGCCTCGGGCAGCCCGCTGACCTCGTCGTGGTCGGTCAGCGCCCAGACATCGACGCCGCGCAGCGCCGCGCGTTGCGCGACGGCGGCGGGCGTCAGCAGTCCGTCGGAGTGGGTCGA
>DATNAR010000202.1:0-3297 GCA_035607385.1 Casimicrobiaceae bacterium | reverse complement strand
CCGACCCAGATCAGCGTCGGGTAATCAGCCGGGGCTCCGGGCGGGTGACTCGCGGCCCAGCGGGCGACATCGTCGAACGCGGTCGCGCCGCGGCTGAATCCCGCGACAGGAAGGCCGGGGCGCGGAACCGCGATCGCCTCGTCGCGGAAATACCACAAGGCCTGCGGTATCGCGTCGCAATCGGTGCAGCGTCCGTCCGTCAGCCGGAAATCGCCGGCTCGGTAGAGACCGATAGCGCCGTCGATGGCCGCCGGCTGCTCTGTCACGGGCCCGGTCATCTCGGGTTTCTAGACGTTGGCCGGCGATCGCTGGTCGGTGCGCGCTGCGCGGTGCGCCGGAACCGTCACAGCGACCGCCGTGCGGCGCGCCGACGCCATCGCCTCGCGCCACGCGACATGCGCATCGGGCGAAGTCCACACGCGCCAGTGCAGACGCGACAGCGCGATCGGATCGCCGAGCAAGCGGAGCTTCGACGACTCGCTCAAGCCGTCGGGTCCTTCGACCAGCGCGACATCGACCTTTTGCGTCCGCTGATTCTGCGCCAGCGGCGTGCGGCTAAAGCGGGCGACGGCGGCGGCGCAGGCGAGGGCGTTGGTGGCAGGGTCGACGACCGCGTCGACGAATCCCGGCGGCGACGGTGCGGAGGCGACCGCCTGCATCATCGCGCGTATTTCCGCCGGCGGCCGCGTTTCTTCCGGAATCAGAAACAGGCGCGCCGCACGCAGTCGGCGGCCCAAGCGCAGCCGGCTCGTGTAAACGGACAGGGGTATCGAGAGCATCAGCGCACCGACGATGGGCAACAGCCACCAGAGGAAGGCGGGATTGAGCCAATAAACACCGGCGGCCCAAAGCGTTCCCAGCAGCGTGTGCGCGCCGTGCCGCCGCAGTGCCTCGCGCCACGTCGTCTCGGCATCCTCGCGCGTCGGCGACTGCCAGTGAATCGCCCAGCCGAGAAAAGCGCCGACGACGAATTGGGAGTGGAAAAGCATGCGTATCGGCGCAAGCATCGCCGATATCAGCATCTCGCCCAGCATGCTCAGGCCCAGACGCGGGCCGCCGCCGTACTCGGCCGCGCCGCGCACGACGACGAGCAGCGCGCCGAGCACTTTCGGCAGAAAGAGCAGGATCGCCGTCGCCGAGAAAAGCGCGATCGCCCATTCGGGATGCCATTCCGGCCACAGCGGGAACAGCTGGAAAGGCTGAGTGAAATACTTCGGCGCGCTCAGAGTGTGAACCGCCAGCAGCGCCGTCGACAGAATCAGCGACAGGAACCACAGCAGCGCCGAAAGATAGGCCATGACGCCGCTCATGAAAACCGCGCGGTGGGCGGCATGCAGGCCACGCATCAGGAAAAGGCGGAAATTCATCAGATTGCCGCGGCACCAGCGCCGGTCGCGAGTGAGCTCGTCGACCAGGTTCGGCGGCATTTCCTCGTAGCTGCCGTCGAGGTCGTAGGCGATCATCACCTGCCACCCGGCGCGTCGCATCAGCGCCGCCTCGACGAAATCGTGCGACAGTATCTCGCCCGACAGCGTGCCGTGCCCGGGCAGCCGGCCGAGCGCGCAATGGCGCATGAACGGGGCCACGCGGATGATCGCGTTGTGCCCCCAGTAATGCGATTCGCCGAGCTGCCAGAAATGCAGGCCGGCGGTGAACAGCGGGCCGTAAACGCTGGTTGCGAACTGCTGGACGCGAGCATAGAACGTTTCGCGTCCGGCCGCGTGCGGCGCCGTCTGTATGATGCCGACGTCGGGATTGGACTCGCTCAGCCGCAACAGCGCGGTCAGGCAGGCGCCGCTCATGATGCTGTCGGCGTCGAGCACGACCATGTAGCGGTAGCGGTTTCCCCAGCGCCGGCAGAAATCGGCGATGTTGCCGCTCTTGCGCTTGATCCGGTGCTGCCGCCAGCGGTAGAACACGCGGTCGAAGCCGTTCACCGCGCGACACAGCGCCAGCCATGCATCGAGCTCCGCGACGCGTATGTCCGGCTTGCTGCTGTCGGAGAGCACGAAAAAATCGAAATGCTGCAGTTCTCCGGTTCGGGCCAGCGATTCGTAGCTCGCCGCCAGCCCGGCGAAGACGCGCGACACGTTTTCGTTGCAGATCGGCATGATGATGGCGACCCGTGCAGCGGGATCGATCGCGGCGTCCGGGCCTGCGCCGTCGCTGATCGCGTAGCGATCGCTGCCGAACACCAGCAGCACGAAGCCGGCCATTGCCGTCCAGAAGCCCGCCGAAACCCATCCGAAAAGGATCGCGAACAGAACGAGGATCGCGATCTCCAGCGGCTGGCGGCCGTGATAGGGCAGGACGGCGACCATGAAATTGCTGGCGATGTAGGTCTGCGAGACGATCAGTCCCATCAGGACGAGGCGCCGCAGTGTCGCGGCGCGGCGCCATGCTTCGCGATGCTTGGGTGCGCGCTGAATCGGATCGCCGCCAGCGGCATGCGATCGCTCAGCCGTGCCCGCACGTGCTGCGTCCTGGCGGGAAAAGCGCAGGAACCATCGCGCCAAGAGACCGCGCGGCCAGGCGTGCGGCACCATCGAGGTGCGCGTCAGCGGCGGTGCGGTGACCAGGCGATCGCGCCCGAGAGCGTCGTGCGTCAGCGGCGGGGCATGGACGGCATCGCTCGCCCCGTACGCGAGCTCCAGACGCTGGCGGATCGATGCCAACGCGGGATTGTCGGCATCGACGCCGCCGCCGGCCAGAGCCTCGTGCAAGCGCAGCATCTTCGCGCGAACGGAGTCGTCGATCGTTCCGACGTCGCCGGCGACCCGCCGCAGCAATACGGCCCTTTGCTCGGGCGCGAGCGGCAATCGATCCAGATAGCGGATGCAGGCTTCGGCGTCGTCGTCGGCGCCGGCTACTCGGGAGGGAGGATGTAGCTCCACGTTTCCGACACCGCGTTGTTGCCGCCGCGCAAATACGCGCGCAGTTCGACCGGCTTGTTAGTATCGCGGCGTTTGACGCGCAACGCCAGACGCCAGCCGCCTTCGACATCGTTGCGGTGGCCGATCAGCTCGACGACCTCGCCGTTGGCATCGGCCGAGGCGATGCCCTCGATCTTGGCGTCGGCCGGCAGCTTGCGCACCGCCGGTCCGTCGAAATCGATGACAAAGCCGATGCTGCCGTCGTCGTTGCGGACGTAGCCACGCCCGCGTCGGGTCTGCGTCACCCACGACGTCGGGGGCCGCACCCAGGCGTCCTTTTGCCACAGAATCCGGTATTCGATGTCGTACGGCTGCTGCGGCGCCGGCGTCCTGTCCGGCACCCAATAGGCGACGATGTTGTCAT
>DATNAR010000051.1:0-27788 GCA_035607385.1 Casimicrobiaceae bacterium | reverse complement strand
CGCGCGACGCCGACCTCGCGCGGCTGCTGCAGGATATTCCGCAGGCCGAGGATCTGCTCGGCGCCACGTCCGACGCGCCGGTGATCCGGATGATCAACGCGCTGTTGCTGCAGGCACTGCGCGAGCGTGCGTCGGACCTGCACTTCGAACCGTACGAAGCGCGCTCGGTCGTGCGCTTCCGCGTCGATGGCGTGTTGCGCGACGTCGTCGAGCCGCCGCGTGCGCTGCACGCCGCGCTGGTGTCGCGGCTCAAGGTGATGGCGAGCCTCGATATCGCGGAGAAGCGCCTGCCGCAGGACGGGCGGATGGCGCTGAAGCTCGGCGACAAGAGCGTCGACGTGCGGGTGTCGACGCTGCCGACCGGCCCGGGCGAGCGGGTGGTGCTGCGGCTGCTCGACAAGGATACGGCGCGGCTCGACCTCGCGGCGCTGGGCATGAGCGAGCCGACGCGCGACGCGATCGATGCCCTGGTGCGCGAGCCGCACGGCATTCTGTTGGTCACCGGCCCGACCGGATCGGGCAAGACGACGACGCTGTATGCAGCGATGTCGCGGCTGCCGCGCGGCGAGCTCAACGTGATGACCGCCGAGGATCCGATCGAGTTCGCCCTCGACGGCGTCGGTCAGACGCAGGTCAATCCGCGGATCGATTTCACGTTCGCGCGAGCGCTGCGCTCGATCCTTCGGCAGGACCCGGACATCGTGATGATCGGCGAGATACGCGATCTGGAAACCGCGCAGATCGCCGTGCAGGCGAGCCTTACCGGCCACCTGGTGCTGGCGACGCTGCACACGAACGACGCGGTCAGCGCCGTGACCCGGCTCGCCGACATGGGCGTCGAAACCTACCTGATGGCGTCGAGTCTTCTCGGCGTGCTGGCGCAGCGGCTGGTGCGCTGTCTTTGTCCTGCCTGCCGCGCGGCATCGCCACCGACCGCGGGCGAAGCGGCGCTGCTGCGCGAGCTGGGCCTGCCGGCGGGACAGCCGCTGTACAAGCCGGTCGGCTGCGCCGAGTGCGGCGATTCCGGATATCGCGGCCGCACCGGGATCTACGAACTGATGCTGGTCGACGAAACCTTGCGCCGCCTGATACACGATCACGCCGGCGAGGCGGCGCTGCGCGAAGCGTGCGCGCGCGCCGGCGTGCGCAGCTTGCGCGGCGACGGTGCGCGGTGGCTGGCCGACGGCACGACCTCGCTCGCCGAGTTGCTGCGGGTTACCGGCGCCGCTTAAGCCCCTTCGGTCGATGGCCCATCCGCCGAAATCCTACCTGCTCGAGCAGCTTCGGTTGCAAGCCGACTCGGTCAGCGCGCGCCGGGTCCAGGAGCAGCGACTGTCGCGCGAAGTCATCGAGCGGGTCGATCGCCGCCTGCACGCCGTGTTCCAGTATTTCGACGAGGCCTGCAAGCTGTTGCAAGTAATCGCGCCGCGCATCGAGCGCGAATTCGTGTTGCCCGAGATCGCGCGCTACTCGGACATGGTGTTCGATCGCGGCCTGGTGATGTTCCGCAAGCAGCCGCTGCAGAAGCACGAGGTCTATGCGCATGTCGTCGTCTATTACACGCTGACCGGGCCGGCGCCGCCGCCGCTGCACGTGGCGATGCGCCGCTCCGGCGAGATCGAGCGCGCGCTGGTCATGGCCAATATCGAATTCAGCTGCGAGTCGGACTCGACGGTGCGCGGCGCGGCGACGAAGAACACGATCCGCATCGCGCCGGGCATGCGCTGCGAGGTTCGTTTCGACCCCGACTTCGTCAACGAGAGCATCATCGTCACGCTGCGCAATGTCGACCGGTTCGAGCCGGTGGTTTTCGATTTCCATCCGGATGCGCTGGAGACCCCGGTGCTCGACGACCTGGTCAATCTGATGCTGGGCAAGCCGAGCCAGTTTCTTCTGCGCGCGCCGTTGCGCGGCTTCGGGCGCTAGCCGCGCCGCGGAACGGGCCCAACGATGCCCTCGTTTCGTTACGAGGCAGTCGACGGCGCGGGTCGCGCCCAACGCGGACTGCTCGATGCCGCCAGCGCGCGCGCCGTGCGAGACCAGCTGCGCGGCGATGGATTGTTCCCGACCGCGATCGAGCCGGCCGGGACAGCTTCCTCCGTGCGCGCCGCGACGACGCACCTGGCGGCGCCGTTGCTGGCGCTGCTGACGCGCCAGCTCGCAACGCTGGTCGCCTCCGGCATGCCGCTCGACCAGGCGCTGGCCGCCGTCGCCGAGCAATCCGATCAACCGCGCGCGGCGCGCGTGCTCGCCGCGATCCGCGAACAGGTCGCGGCGGGTGAGCCGCTGGCGGCTGCGCTGTCGCGCTTCCCGCGCACCTTTTCCGATCTCTACCGCGGCCTGGTCGCGGTCGGCGCCGAAAGCGGCCAGCTGGGCGGCGTGCTGAGCCGGCTGGCCGATTATCTGGAAGCGCGCCAGGTCCTGCGCGCGCAATTCACCGCGGCGCTGATCTATCCGGCGCTGATCACGGTGATCGCGCTCGCCGTCATCGCCACATTGCTGCTGTATGTCGTCCCGCAGATCGTCGCCGTCTATCAGCAGAGCCGCCAGGCCTTGCCCTTCCTCACGCGCGCGCTGATCGCCAGCAGCGACTTTCTGCGGGCAACCGGCGTCTACTGGCTTGCCGCCGTCGCGGTGCTCGTCGCCGGCGCCATCGTGCTGTTGCGCGCCGAAGCGTGGCGCGATCGCTGGCATCGGCTGCTTCTGCGCACACCGGTGGCCGGCAGCGTCCTGCGCGGCCTCGACACCGCCCGCTTCGCGAGCACACTGGCCATACTGACCGGCAGCGGCGCTCCGTTGTTGCGCGCACTCGAAACGGCCGCGGCCGTCGTCTGGGCCCGCCCGATGCGGCGGGCGGCGCACGATGCCGCCGGCCTGGTTCGCGAAGGCGTATCGCTGGCGCGCGCCCTGGCGAGCCAGCGCGTATTTCCGCCGCTGCTCGTGCATCTGGTGGCCAACGGCGAGCAGAGCGGCCAGTTGCCGGCGATGCTCGACCGCGCCGCGCGCGAGCAGGAGATCGACGTGGAACGGCGCCTGACGTGGCTCGCCGCACTGGTGCAGCCGCTGCTGATCGTGTTCATGGGCGCGATCGTGCTGGTGATGGTGCTGGCCGTCATGCTGCCGATCGTTTCGATGAACCAGTTGATCCGCTAACCCGTGCCCGCGCCGGTGCGCTTCTGCGCCTGCTGCGCCAGCGCCCAGGCGACATGCTCGCGCACCAGCGGCGAAGGATCATCGCGTCGTGCGGCGAGTGCCGCGACGATCGCGGCGTCGTAGTCCGCATTGCCGAGGCCCACGGCAAGATTGCGCAGCCAGCGCGCGTAGCCTATGCGGCGGATCGCGCTGCCTTCCATGCGACGCGCGAACTCATCCGCGGTCCAGGCGAAGAGCGTCACCAGGTCGGCGTCGTCGAGACCGTTGCGCACGGCGAAATCCCCAACGCCCGCGGCTTGGGCGTACTTGTTCCACGGACACGCGAGCTGGCAGTCGTCGCAGCCGTAGACGCGATTGCCGATCAGCGGGCGCAAGGTTTCCGGAATGCTGCCCTCGAGCTCGATCGTCAGGTAGGAAATGCAGCGGCGCGCGTCGAGCTCGTACGGCGCGACAATGGCACCGGTGGGGCAGGCGGCTATGCACGCGCTGCAGCTGCCGCAATGCGCGCTGGCCGCGGGCGTGACCGGCAGCGGCAGATCGGTGTAGATCTCGCCCAGAAAGAAGAACGAGCCGGCATCGCGCGTCAGCAGCAGCGTGTGCTTGCCGCGCCAGCCCAGGCCCGACTTGGCGGCGAGAGCGACTTCGAGCACCGGCGCGCTGTCGGTGAAGACACGATAGCGAAAATCGCCGACGCTTTCGGCGATGCGCGCCGCCAGACGGCCGAGTCGGCGCCGCAGCACCTTGTGATAGTCGCGGCCAAGCGCGTAGCGCGAGATGTAAGCCTTGCCCGCATCGGCCAGCGTCGCCGCCGCGTCGCGCGCCCCGGGCGCCAGGTAGTCGAGCCGCGCGGTGATCACGCGCAAGGTGCCGGGAACGAGCTCGGCCGGCCGCGCCCGGCGCACGCCATGACGTGCCATATAATCCATCTCGCCATGACGGCCCGCATCGAGCCAGGCGAGCAGATGCGCCTCCTCGGCCTCGAGGCGGGTGTCGGCGATTCCGATCTCGCCGAATCCGAGCTCGAGACCCCAGCTGCGGATATCGCGTACGAGCGCGCGGAAGTCGGGTGCAACGGCGCCGGACGATGTAGTGGCCAAGATAAGTTCAGACCTTCGCTGGGCACGCGCGATGTCGCGCGCCCCGTTCAACGATGACGACAATGCCAATGTCGCGCAAGTATCTGGCCGACGCCGACGCCACGATGCGCGCCGGCGCGGCGCTGGCACCGGGATTGAGCGGAGGGATGATCGTCACGCTCTCAGGCGAGTTGGGATCGGGCAAGACGACGCTCGTTCGCGGACTGCTGCGGGGCCTGGGCTGGACCGGACCGGTCAAAAGTCCGAGCTATACGCTAGTTGAACATTATCCGATTTCGAGCTTATACTTGTATCACTTTGATTTTTATCGTTTCGACGAACCAGCCGAATGGGAAGATTCCGGCTTCGCCGAGTACTTCCGCCCCGACGCGCTGTGCGTGATCGAATGGCCGGAAAGAGTTCGCGGCATGCTGCCACCCGCCGATGTCGCGCTGTCGCTGCGTTATCGGGGTGCGGGTCGCGAACTGTTGCTCGAAGCCGGGACGCCCGCGGGTAGCGCATGCCTCGCCGCGTTCGACTCGACGGTGCCGTAACGCGAATCTCGCTGCAGCGGCGGCGCGTCTGCCAATGGTTGCTGCTTCCGGCCGGCCAGTTGCTGCTGCCGGGATTCTCGTCCGCCGCAACGGTCGCTTCCGCGCGCATATGGCCGGCGCAGGAATACACGCGCTTGATTCTGGAGTCGCCGTCGCCGATCGCGCACCAGATGATGCTGCTCAAGGATCCGCAGCGCCTGGTCCTCGATCTCGAGGGTGTCGAACCCGACGGCGAGCTGGCGCAACTGGTGCAGCGGCTGCGACCGAGCGATCCGCATATTCGGTCGATACGACTGTCGCGCTTCCGGCCGGGGATCGTCCGGCTTGTCCTCGACCTCAAGGACGAGGTGCAGCCGCAGATTTTCGCGTTGACGCCGGTCGGCGAGTACGGCCATCGCCTGGTGCTCGACATCTATCCGCTGACGCCGCCCGATCCGCTGATGGCCTTGCTCGAGGGCGACAACAAAACCGGCGCGAGCAGCGCGCCCGACGCGCAAGCCGATAAGCCCAAGTCGCGCGATTCCGACAAGACGCCGCCGCGCGACCGGCCGAAGGCGGCGCCGGCGTCGCGACGGCCGATCATCGTCGCGCTCGATCCCGGGCACGGCGGCGAAGATCCAGGCGCGATCGGTCGCCGTGGCACGCGCGAAAAAAACGTGACGCTGGCCATCGCGCGCAAGATCCGCGCGCTGATCGACCGCGAGCCGGGCATGCGCACGATGCTGACCCGGGACGACGATTATTTCGTGCCGCTCAACGTGCGCGTCGAAAAGGCGCGTCGCGTGCGCGCCGATCTGTTCGTGTCGATCCATGCCGACGCTTTCACCACACCGACTGCGCGCGGCTCGTCGGTGTTCGCCCTGTCCGAGCATGGCGCGACGAGCTCGGCGGCGCGCTGGCTTGCCCAGCGCGAGAACG
Source organism: Casimicrobiaceae bacterium (assembly GCA_035607385.1). Lineage (GTDB taxonomy): Bacteria > Pseudomonadota > Gammaproteobacteria > Burkholderiales > Casimicrobiaceae > PALSA-1003. Next base: position 22,087 of record DATNAR010000051.1, on the reverse strand, counting down.
AGGCCGACCTGATCGGCGGCGTCAACCTCGACAATCGGGACCCGATCCTGGCCAAGACGCTGCTCGACCTGTCGCAGACCGCGCAGATCAGCGACAGCCTGCGCGTCGGGCGCTCGGTGCTGGAAGGAATCGGCGCGATCAATCCCCTGCACAAGGGCAGCGTCGAGCAGGCGGGATTCGCCGTGCTCAAGGCGCCCGACATCCCGTCGATCCTGGTCGAAACCGCCTTCATCTCGAATCCCGACGAAGAGCTCAAACTGCGCAGCGACCGGCATCAGCAGCAGTTCGCCGTATCGATCGTCGGCGGCATCAAGCACTATTTCGCACAGAATCCGGCCCTGGCGCGGGCGAAGCTGAGCTAGCGTTCCTGCTTGCCGGGACCATCACGTACAATCGCAAGCGATGGTACGTTTCTTCCTCTGGTTTCTTGTTGTGCAAGCGGCATTGTTCGGACTGGAGTTGACGCCGTGGGCGCAACAATGGTTCGTCGTGCCGTGGACGAACACGCTGGCCGCGATCAGCGCGAGTGTCGTCAAGCTGTTCGATCCCCAGGTCCTGGCGCACGGCAAGGTGCTGCAGAGCGCAAGCAACGGCTTCGCGGTCTCGATCGAGGCCGGATGCAACGGGGTCGAGGCGACGATCGTCCTGGTGGCGGCGATCCTCGCGTTTCCGGCGCCGTGGCAGCGCAAGCTCGCCGGGCTCGCCATCGGCATCGTCGCCGTCCAGGGGCTCAACATCGTCCGGGTGATCAGCCTGTTCTACCTCGGGCAATGGAACTTCAACGTGTTCGAATGGGCGCATCTGTATGTCTGGCAGGCGCTGATCATGCTCGATGTGCTGGTCGTCTGGCTGCTCTGGGTGCGCACATTGCCGCGGCCGGAAGCCGAGCTGCCTGCAGTCGCCGCCTGATTCGATGCCATCCGGTTCGTTTGGGCGATTCATCCTTCTGGTCTTCGCGTGGCTCGCCTGCACGCTGTTTGTCTGGTGGTTGGCCTCGGCCTTGCTCGCCTGGCCGATCGGGCTGCTGGCCGAGCTCGTAAGCCGCGTCGCGCTGGCCGATCTGGTCCAGGGGGTGGAGCAGCACGGAGACGTGATCACTTTCGTCACTACGCTGCACGGTGCCAAGGCGACGGTCGCCGCGGCGGCCGGCGGCGTCGTGTCGGACGACATCGACATTCGGCACTTCACCTTCGGCTTGCCGCTGCTGGCGGCGCTGATCCTCGCGGCCGGGGCGCCGCATCGCGCCCGCAACCTGCTGATCGGCTACGCGATACTGCTGCCTTTCCAGACCTGGGGCGTGATCGCCGAATTTCTCGAGGATATCGCCGGCGGATTGGGACCCGGCGTTGCGTCGCAGACCGGGTTCAGCGCCTGGCAACGCGAAGCGATCGCGTTCGCCTACCAGTTCGGCACGCTGATCCTGCCAACGGTAGTGCCCGCCGTCGTCTGGGTCTTGATGCACCGCCGCCTGCTCGAAGGCTTCGCACGCGGACGCGCCTGACGATCGCACGCCGTCAGCCGCGTGAGATCTAGCGCGCGATCGAATCCTTTTTGCGTTCGAGCTCGCGCTGGCGCAGCACGCCGCGCTGCACTTTGCCGGTCGTCGTCATCGGCAGGGCGTCGATGAATTCGATCTCCTTCGGATATTCGTACGGTGCCAGATGCTCGCGCACATGGCGCTGGATCGCGTCCTCGAGCGCCGGCGAGGGATCGTGGCCGGGCGCCAGCACGATATACGCCTTGATCACGTTGCCGCGCGTCTCATCGGGACTGGGAACGATCGCGGCATTGGCCACCGCCGGGTGCCGCACCAGACAATTCTCGATTTCGGACGGACCGATGCGATAACCGGCGGCCTTGAACATGTCGTCGGAGCGGCCCTGGTACCAGAGGTAGCCATCGTCGTCCTGCGTCGCCAGATCGCCGGTGCGGCACCAGTCGCCGCTGAATTTTTTGGCGGTCGCCTCGGGATTCCTGAAATACTCGAGAAAGAAGACCGGGTCCGGCGTCTGATCGGGCGCAAAACGGTTGACCGCCACTTCGCCCATCTCGCCCGGGGACGAAGGCCTGCCTTCGTCGTCGAGCACGGCGATCCGGTGGCCGGGATAGGGCCGCCCCATCGATCCCGGTTTGGCCGGCCACAACGTGTGCGAATTACCGACGATGTAGTTCATCTCGGTCTGACCGAACATTTCGTTGATCGTGACGCCGAGCGCTTCCTGCGTCCACCCGAACACCGTCGTTCCGACCGCCTCGCCTGCGCTCATCATGCTACGCAGGTCGAGGTCGTAGCGCTGGCGCGGCCGCGGCACCGCCTTCATCATCATCTTGAGCGCCGTCGGAAACAGGAACGTATTGCGCACGCGATATTTTGCGATCAGCGCGAGCGCGCGCTCGGGATCGAAGCGGCCGCGATAGCCTACGACCGGGCAGCCGAAATACAGCGTCGGCAGCAGCGCATCCATCAGGCCGCCTGTCCACGCCCAGTCCGCCGGCGACCAGAAGACGTCGCCCGCCTTCGGGAACTCATCGTGCGAATAGACGAAGCCGGGCAGGTTGCCGAGCAGGCATTGTTGCGGCATCAACGCGCCCTTCGGCGGCCCGGTCGTTCCGCTGGTGTAGACGAGAATCGCCGGGTCCGTCGCGCGCGTCGTCACCGGCGAGAACTGGTCCGGCGCCTTTTGCAGCAGGTGATCCCAGTCGAGCAGCCAGGCCTCGCGGGCGCCCGCCACGCCGATCGCATGGCGGAGCGCGGGCAGGCGGTCGCGGATCGGGGCGAGGTTCGGCAGTGACGCCGGATCGACGATGGCAACGGCAGCCTCCGAATTTTGCAGCCGGTATTCCAGCGCGTCGGGGCCGAACAGGAAGGACAAGGGCACGGCGATGGCGCCCAGCTGATAGCAGGCGATGTGGGCGATCGCGGTTTCGGGACGCTGCGGCAGCATGATAGCGATCTTGTCGCCCCGGCCCACGCCGAGGGAGGCCAGCGCGTTGGCGCAGCGATTGGCCTGGCGCTGCAGCTCGCCGAAGCTCAGGCTCGTCGTCGCGCCGGATTCGTCTTCCCAGTAGATCGCAACGCGCGCGCCGTCGCTCGCATGGCGCCCGCATACCGCCGCCGCGATATTGAACTCATGCGGCACGTTCCAGCGATGCCGCGCGCAGATGTCGCGATAGCGATCGACCGTCATCCGGCCTGCGGCTTCAGGCGGCCGACGCCGCGGCGGCGCGAGCCGTGTTGTCCTGCGATTCGATCGTCGCCCAGATCCATTCCGGCTGCTGCTCGAGCAGGCGGCCGAACGCGATCTGCTGCGAGACCCGCGCGACGCGCATCTGCATGCGCTTGCCCGGCTGGTATTCACCGGCCGGCACGATCAACGTCTGGATCGTCGCCTCGCTGTCGCGCCGGCGCAGTGACAGGAACAGCCCCGGGAATCGCCGGCCGCTGACCGTCGGCACGACGCCGTCGACCGAATAGTCGGCGTCGCCGCGCTTCTGCTCGAACAACTCGACGCCGACCAGGTTGTTGGCGATCACCTGCAGCCCGATCTCGGCGCGCTCGCTGGTCAGGCGCTTCATGCGTCGCACGATGCCCAGCGTCCACAACGGCTGTCCATGCGCGCGAATCGCGACCAGCGTTCCAAGGGTGACCGAGTTGATCACGCTCATTGGCGCGACCAGCCGGTAACCGGTGTGCGATACGTCGCGGATGTCCCAGGCGCCGCCGGGCGCCGCATAGGTCGCCAGCAATCGCCGCGCGACTTCCTGCACCCGCGCATTTTCGTTGCGCATGTGGCCGAAGGTCGCGAGCTCGATCGAATCGTCGAAACTTCCGCCGCGGTGCCGCTTTTCGCCGAGCGGGTGCGCCTCCTCGTCGTGCAGATAGCCGGCGATCTTGGTGAAGCCCATGATGGCGTCGACCGCTCCCGACGCATTGATGCGCTCGCCGCGTCTCGGCACCGGCCGGAATTCCGGATCCACCTGCGCGGCGAGCTTGGTCATCAGGTTGAGCTGCTCGGTGCGGCGCAGCGTGCGCTCGGACAGCGGGTCGCTGCGCACCTTCTGCTCGAGCATGACGACGTTCTGCATCAGCAGCGCATGCAGCGGCCGCGTATCCAGGAACAGGACGCGCCCCTCGAGCGGCTCCGGGCCGCGACGCTTCAAGCCGTTGCGCGCGCCAAGATCGACGTAGAAGCTGGTCGCCGTCGACGATTCAACGTTCAGACGCAGCGGCGCGCACCATTCGGACAACTGCTCGGCGACCCATTCGACGTGCCGCGCCGAGAGGTTGCCCGCGTTCATCAGCTGCAGCAGCAGCACGCGCAGGTACTCCTGCTCGATCGTCGTCAGGCCGCCGTCGGCCAGCGCGGCAATCGGCTGCCGCTCGAGCTCCATCGAACAGGCGATCTGGAACAGCGAATGCAGATCGGACCAGCGTGCCGGAATCCACTGCTCGTAACGATACAGCCGGATCTTGGCGTCGAGTCCGTGGTGGATGATCTGCCGCGCGATCAGCTCGGGCAGCAGCGCGCGCCACCGATTGCTCTGGGCATGGTCGCTGACTTCACGCGCGAACGCCTGGTAGCACAGCAGAAAACCCTGGGTCAGATCGAACATCGCCTGCCAGAGCTGGCTTTCGACGCGGCTCGAGCGGGTGCCGTGCTCGTGGTATTGCGAGGTGAGCGTGCGGCGCAATGCCTCGCTCTGCACGTCGAGACGGAACACCGCCTCGAGCCGCGCCGGGGCGCGGTGGGCGGCACGCTCGGACAGCGCGCCGAGCTCGGTGAGGATGGCCGAGTGCGCGGCCAGCGGATCGTTCGCCGGAAAGGTCGAAAGCCACCGTTCGGCGGTCCGGGCATCCGCCAGGGGGTCCTTGATCGACTTGCCGAAACCGAACATTTCGAGCGGGCTTCCCCCGGCCGGTACGATATTTGCACTAGCCTGATTGTGGTGAGCAGATGAGCAAAGACTTGGCGGTAGAACTGTGCCGGAAGCCCTTGTTCGTAAAGCCGGATGATGGAGCAAAGCCGCAGCGCTAGCAATACGCGGCTGCGTGTGGTGATCGGGACTGACGTGCTGCGGCAGCCTATGCCGCAGTGCGACCAGCTGAAATCCACAAGTTAAGTCTTTATACTTGTAACCAACAGGAAGCTGAGGTTTGTCATGGGAATCTTGATCAAGGCGCCGACGCGCCGCAGCAATCCGGGACTGCAAATCGCCGCCCCGGCGTCTGCCGGCGGCGACGAGGGACGGGCCGCTTTGCACATTCGCGAAGTCGTGCGAATCACCGGCTTGCGGCGCGAGCAGCTCTACATGTGGCAGCGTCGTTACGGGTTTCCGCATCCGGCTCGCGACGGTTTCGGCGATCGCGTCTATCCGCCTGACCAAGTGGCGCGACTCAAGGTCATCAAGCAGTTGTTGTCCGAAGGCTGGCGAGCAGGAGCCGTCGTCCCGCTGGCCGAGCCGGCGCTGCAGTCGATGCTGGGCATCGCCGTCGACGCGCCCGCCCCGCTTCCCGGCGAAATCGAGACCGCGGTCACCCTGCTCGGCGAGCACCGCGTCGGCGAGTTGCAGAACCACCTGTCCAAGCTGCTGGTCGGACAGGGTCTGCGCCGCTTCCTCGAGCAAACGCTCATCCCGCTGAACGAGGCCGTCCACGAGCGTGTCGTTCGCGGTGAAATGCAGAACTTTCAGGAATTGCGCTTCGCCGACCTCGCGCAACGGCTGCTGCGCGACGTCACGCGGCTGGTACGGCCGACCCGCGATGCGCGTCAGATTCTATTGGCGACGCCGCCGAATGATCCCAATCAGCTGGGCCTCGCCATTCTCGAGTTGCTGCTGTTCACCGAAGGCATCAATTGCCTGACGCTGGGCAGCGGCGTGCCGCCGCAGGAAGTCGCCGGCGCGGCGCGGGCCTACAAGGTGTGCCTGGCGATCCTGCTGTTCGATCGCGGCATTTCCGGCAAGATTGCCGGGCAGGAAATACGGTCGCTGCGCGCTGCGCTGCCGGCCGAGCTGCCGCTGGTTGTCAGCGGCCGTGCCGTCAATCTGCTCGCCAAGCCGATCGCCGATGTTCGCACCGCCGCAGACTTCAGCTCGGTGATGGTCGCCATGCGGGAGCTGGGCGCGGTCGGCGCGGTCGCGCAAGTTCCGCAGCGCGCCTGAGGCACTGATGCCCGTCGGCCCGGCGCATCATCGCGCCGGCGTCGATCGTCCGGCGGCCTCTCCCGGCCTGGCCCGGCCGTCGGCCCACTCTCACCGGCGACCGCGGTCTTTGCCGGAAACAGCGCTCATCTTTCCTCGAAAAACGCCCTGAGCTTGCGGCGCTCGCGCTTGGTCGGCCGCCCAGGGCTGGTCGGCGCCGTGGCCGCCGCGGCTTTGCGGCGGGCGATTTCCTCGGTACGGGTGGCGATGCTCTGCGGCGACTCGCGGTAGAGCTGCGCGGCAGCGGCGGCGTCGCCGCGCCGGTCCGAAAGCGCCAGCACGACAATGTCCCATACGAGGCCGTCCCTGCGCAGCACGACCCGCTCCCCCGCGGCGGCAAGGCGCGACGGCTTGATCCGCTGATCGTCGACGCGCACGTGTCCAGCCGTGATCGCGAGCGCCGCCAGGCTTCGCGTGCGGTAGAAGCGCGCGGCCCATAGCCACTTGTCGAGGCGGACGCGCGCCGGCGCGGCCGGGTCACTCGCTGCCGGCCTCACGATCCATCCAGTCCGCGGTGGCAGTCGCGTCGGCATACGCTTCGGTTCGCAGCGCCGCCGCCACCCTGCGGCGGTCGGCTTCGTCCCTGTTCTGCGACAGCTTGAACTTGGCGTCGATCCGCTCGATCTCTATCTCGAACGCGACGATCGCGCCGACCATCGCATCCAGCCGTGCGCCTTCGAGTTGCAGGCGCCATGGCGCGGCCCGGCCGCCCTCGAAGCGCGCGACCATATGCTGCAATGTCGCCAGCGTGGCGGCGCGGTCGGCGACGATCCGCGCGCGACCGCGGACGTGCACGACCGCATAGTTCCACGTCGGCACCTGTATCGCCGGCTGCACATACCAGGACGGCGAAACATAGGCGTGCGGACCGTGGAAAATCGCGAGCGACGCGCCGCTTTCGAAATGATTCCAGTGCGGGTTCGCGCGCGCCATATGGCCGATCAGGCTGCCGTGCGGTCCCGGCTCGCGCCGCCGGAGCAGCGGCAAGTGGCTGACCTGAGGCTCGTCGGGCCCGGGAGTGATCAGCGTGGCGAACGGGTGCTCGTCGAACAGGCGGGCGATCGCCGCCTCGTCGTCGCTCGCGAACGCCGCCGGCCGGTACAGGCTCATCGCAGCGCCAAGGTGTAAATCGTCAGCGGCAGCGCCGAATTCTTGTCGAACGTCGTGCCGGCGTCGATGCCTGCCTTGGCGACGGCCTCGGCGGTGCGCAGGCGGCCATACATGCTGTGCATCGCGCCGAGCGCGAACTCGCGGCCCGAGCCGACCGCCCAGAAGTGGTTGTACTCGAAGACCTCGCGCATCGAATAGACGCCGAAAATGCCGTTCGCGTTGGCGATCAGCGCGGTAACCTGCGTCGATTCGTAAGGATCGTCCTCCTCCTCCTTCGGATTGAGGAAGTGCTGCTCCTTCAGGATCGGGTGCAGCTTGCGGAACGTCTCGAATATCGCGCGCCGCGTCGAAAAATCGAGGTCTTCGTGCTTGGCGAGCAGGCTTTCGAATACCAGCTGGTGCGCGGCGCTGCCGCACAAGCCGATGTAGGTGCCGCGATGGTGGACGATTTTTTCGTAGGCGCGGTCGAAATACGCCGAGAGCCGCGTGTCGCCGAACGTCGTCAACGAGTCGGCGGCGATGGCGATCTCCTTGTTCTTGCGGACGACGACAAGTGTGGTCATGGCCAGATGGGATCGAACGGGAAGCGCACTGCCGCCGGAAAGCGACCCGCGCATGGCAAGATTATAACGCGACGCTCCTCGAGGGCCGGCGGCTGGGCGATTGAGCCAGGCGCAGCTAGCGAGCGAACGGAGGGCATGCCGCGTCGGCATCCGCCGGCAGCATCGCCACCGGAGGCAGAGCGCGCGCATCCCAGGCGCGATGCGCGAAGCGCCAGAACGCAGCCAGCGATGGCGGCCGGCTGGCGGGGACAGTCTGCCCGAGAAACTGCCACGCTTGCCACAAAGCCGGCAGCGGATCGTCGGGCAGCTGCGCCGCGCCCGTCTCCTTGGAGAGCTTCCGCCCGGACCGGTCGATCGCAATCGGATGGTGCAGGTAAGCGGGCGTTGCAAATCCGAGCTTCTGCTGCAGCCAGATTTGCCGCGGCGTCGATGCGAGCAGATCGGCGCCGCGCACGACGTCGGTGATTCCCTGCAGCGCATCGTCGACGACGACCGCAAGCTGGTAGGCGAACAGGCCATCGGAGCGCCTGACGACGAAATCGCCGACGTCGCGATCCAGTCGCTGCTGCTGTCGTCCCTGGAGGCGATCGATGAACGCGACCGGAGCATCGTCGACGGCGACCCGCCAGGCGCGTCCCTCGCTGCCCGCGACGGCGCGATGCCGGCAGGTGCCCGGGTAGATGCGCTCTCCGCTCGAGCCCGGTGGCGTCGCTTCGAGCTCGCGTCGGGTGCAGGCGCAGGCAAACAACAGCCGCTGCTCGCGCAAGCGCTCGAGCGCCTGGCTGTAAAGCGCGCCTCGCTCGCTTTGCCTCAGCACCGGGCCGTCCCAGGCAAAGCCGTACGCCGACAGCGTGGCCGCGATCGCCTCGGCCGCGCCGGCGCGGCGGCGCGGCAAGTCGACGTCCTCGATGCGCAACAGCCATTCGCCGTCGTGGGCGCGCGCATCGCAGTAACTGGCGAGTGCGGCGATCAGCGAACCGAAGTGCAGCGGCCCGGTGGGCGAGGGTGCGAATCGGCCGCGATAGCGCGGCGGACTCACTTGGCGGCGCTGGTGCCGACGGCCGCGGAGGACGCCGCCGCGCCTTGCTTCGGCGGGTCCCAGCGCCACTTGGACAGCATCAGACCGATCACGCGCTCCGGATACTCGGCCTGGCCGAGGCTGCCGTTGTAGCGTCCCAGCGCGCGGAAATAATCGCCGTTCTCGCGATCCAGGTAGTAGCGCAGGATCGTGCAGCCGTAGCGCAAATTGGTGCGCAGCGTGAAAAGGTCGTGATCGGGGCTGCCGATCTTGGTGACCCAGAACGGCATCACTTGCATGTAGCCGCGCGCCTGCGCGCTCGACACCGCGTACTTGCGAAAATTGCTCTCGTACTCGATCAGGCCGAGGACGAGCTGCGGGTCGAGTCCGGCGCGCGTAGCTTCGTACTGGACGGTGACCAGGAAGTCGCGCCGCGTCGGCCAGTCCGGCATCTTTTTCGCCAGTCGGGATGCCATGTCGGCGAGCCAGGCCCGTCCTTCACCCTCGGTCGCGAACACCAGGCGCGGTGCCGGATAGTCGCTGACCGAGCGATGCAGCGAGTTTTGCACGTTGGCCGCCAGCGCTTCCTCGACCTGCGCTCCCGCACGCGCGCCCGCGGGCGCGAGCAGCAGCGCGGCGAAGACGACGGCAACGGGGCCCGGGCGCATCATCGGCGATGAAGCTTCGCCTGCAGCAGCGCGGCGGCGTCGGCGAGCGGCAGCACCGTCGCCTGGGTGTCGCGGCGGGCCTGGTACTCGACGTTGCCGTCCTTCAGGCCGCGGTCGCCGATCGTGATGCGATGCGGAATGCCGATGAGCTCGAGATCGGCGAACATCACGCCGGGACGCTCGCCGCGGTCGTCGAGCAGCACCTCGACGCCGGCCGATTCGAGCTCGTCATGCAACTGATCGGCGGCGGCGCGCACCGCATCGCTGCGATCGTATCCGATCGGCGCGATGGCGACGGTGAACGGCGCCAGCGGCTCGGGCCAGACGATTCCCCTGTCGTCGCAATTTTGCTCGATCGCGGCGGCGACGACGCGGGTGATGCCGATGCCGTAACAGCCCATCTGCATCGGCTGCGGCTGGCCCGCGGCGTCGAGAAAGGTGGCCCCCATCGCCACCGAGTAGACGGTTCCCAGCGCGAAGACGTGGCCGACTTCGATGCCGCGCGCGATCGCGAGATCGCCCTTGCCGTCGGGCGAGGGATCGCCGGCGACGACCTTGCGGATGTCGGCGACGCGATCGGGCTCGCGGCAATCGCGTCCGAAATTGACGCCCCGCAGGTGATAGTCGACTTCGTTGGCGCCGCAGACGAAATCGCTCATCACGGCGACGGTGCGATCGGCGATCAGCGGCATGTCGGCAGCGATGCCGACCGGCCCGAGATAGCCGGGGTCGCAGCCGGTCGCGGCCGCGATCTCCGCGTCGTTCGCCCAGCGAAATCCCTCCAGTCCATCGAGCTTTCCAACCTTGACCTCGTTGAGGGTGTGGTCCCCGCGCAAAAGAAGCATATGCACTCGTCCGCCGGCATAAAGCATGATGCATTTGACCGTGCGGCCCAGAGGTAGATGCAATAACGCGGCGACGTCCTCGCAGGTGGACATGCCCGGCGTCGGCACTTTCTGCATCGGCTCGGCCGGCGCCGCGCGGTGCGCGTGCGGCGCGACCGCTTCGGCGAGCTCGACATTGGCGGCGTAATCGGACCCCGGGCACCAGGCGATCGCGTCCTCCCCCGAGTCGGCCAGCACCTGGAACTCGTCCGACGCGCTGCCCCCGATCTGTCCGGTATCGGCGGCGACGGCGCGGAACTGAAGTCCGAGCCGGGTGAAGATCCGGGCGTACGCGTCGTACATCAGGCGGTACGACTTCAGCATGCCGGCGTTATCGACATCGAACGAGTACGCATCCTTCATGATGAATTCGCGCGAGCGCATGACGCCGAAGCGCGGGCGGACCTCGTCGCGGAACTTGGTCTGGATATGGTAGAGATTCACCGGCAGCTGCCGGTAGCTCTTCAGATCCTTGCGCGCTATGTCGGTGATCACTTCCTCCGACGTCGGCTGCAGGATGAAGTCGCGCTGGTGGCGATCCTTCAGCCGCAACAGCTCGGGGCCGTACTTGTCCCATCGTCCCGATTCCTGCCACAGCTCGGCGGGCTGCACGAATGGCATCAGGAGCTCGATGGCGCCGGCGCGGTTCATTTCCTCGCGCACCACCGCTTCGACCTTGCGGAGAACGCGCAGCCCCAGCGGCATCCACGTGTATATCCCCGCGGAGAGCCGCTTGATCATGCCGGCGCGCAGCATCAGGCGATGACTGGCGAGTTCGGCCTCGGCAGGAGCTTCCTTGAGCGTCGAAAGAAAAAACCGCGATACGTGCATCGGCTGCCCGGCGTTTCGGCAAACCATGCATTTTACGTGAAACGCGCGGCCCCTTCGCGCCGGGCCGGCAATGCGGCGGCGGCACCCCCGCTTTCAGCGCACGACGACGACCGGGATCTTCGAGTGCGTCAGCACCTTTTGCGTCTCGCTGCCGAGCAGCAGGGCCGACACGCCGCGGCGACCGTGCGATGCCATCACGATCGCGTCGCAGCGATGCCTTCGCGCCGCGGCGAGAATCGCGCGCCACGGCGTCGAATTGACGACATGCACGGCATTGAGCGCGACCCGGGCCGACTTCGCCTTGGCGGCGACGGCGCCGAGGATCCTGTCGGCTTCCTCCTTGCAGATCGCCGCGTACTCGCGACGCGACATCGGCTCGACGATCGCACCTTCGGCGTACACGGGAAGCGGGTAATCGGGCGAAGCATAGAACGCGGTGAGCCTGGCGCCGAGTGCCTTGGCCAGCGCAACGGCCTGGGTGATCGCCTTGCCGGAAAGCCGCGTGCCGTCGGTCGCGACCAGAATGTTCTTGTACATGGTCCTGCCTCCTCTGAAAGATGCGTTCGCCCTGCGGTTGGCTGCGGCAGCGCGCGAGAACCATTATGCGCCGCGGTGGCGAGCTTGGACGCCCGTTGGCCGCATGCGACAATCACCGTCATGGACATCGACGATCCGCGCTTGTTCGCAGCGCACGCCGAATCCTCCCAGACGCCGCTGTTCGAAATGGCAGCGGCGAGCATGGCCGCCTCCAGCACCGCGCGCGCCGACGCAATCGATCGTGCGCTGGTCGTGGCGCTGGCGCGGCGATTGATCGCCGGCGACGGAGCGTTCGTGGCGGCGCTGCTCGCCGCGGCTCCATCGGCGCCGGTGATGCGGCACCTGTGGCGATGCTTGATCGAAGCGTGGCGCGAAGCGTCGCGCAGCGAAGAGGACGACAGCCTGACGGCGACGCTGTTCGCGATTCCGCTGGTGCTGGTCGCGGCGGGCAAGGATGGCGACGGCGAGATCGCCGGCGCGCTCGGCGACACGCTGCGGATCGCCGCGGTTCTGCGCGAGCATCGCGCGCTGGGCGGAAGCCAGGCGTTCGCGCTCGCTCCCCAGCTGCTGACGTCCGAGGCGTTCGACCCTGTGCGTCTGCCGCAGCTTCTCAAATGGCAACGGCAGGCTGCTGATGGCGGCGTCGATCACCTCGACCTGGATCCGACGCCGATCGCGACCAAGGGCGGGCAGGAAGGCGTGCATCTGCGGTTTGTCGTCGGCGTCGCCCTGGCCGCGCCGCAGGCCGATGTGCTGCGCGACGCCGACGGCGCCGCCGGTGCGATGGCGCTCACGCAGGAGCTCGGCCGCCAGCTCGCCGGGCCCGGCTATTCGGTGCTGGCGCTGCCTCGCGCCGCGCAGTCGCCGCTGGCCGCGCTGCAGCAGGGACGCGCCGCGCAACGCGATATCGGCGCCCAGCTTTTCGCCAGCAACGCGATTCGCCGCTTGCGCGCCAGCGTCGGCGAGCCGTCGGCGGTGATCAGTGCGCACCGCTGCGTCGGCGCACCGGGCGGCGGCGAATTGCGCCTGTCGCTGTCCAGCCCATTCGATCCGCGCCGGGCCGAGGGCTTTCGCTGTCCGTTGTTCGCCAGCGATCGCGCCGCCGACGTGGTGAGAATGCTCGCCGACCTGATGCGCGATTGCCGCGTTAGCGACGTCCAGGTGCTTGCCGGCGTGCACGCCGATCGCGATCCGGCGACGGGTCTGACCTTGCTGTTCAAAGCCGACGCCGTCGCCGAGGCGCGTCTGTCGATCGTGCATTGAGGCCATCGATGGCGAAGCTCCACGGCAATCGCGATCCGGCAGAGCGCTGCCGCATCACGCTGCAGGAAGCGGCGTCGCTGCTGCCGACGCCGGACGGCAAGCGATCGGTAGCGCTGTTCGAGCACGGGACATTGCAGGTGAAGCTCTATGCTCCCCGCGGCGCCGACCCGCAGTCGCCGCACACGCGCGATGAGGTTTATGTGATCGCTCGCGGTGCCGGATGGTTCGTCAACGGCGAGGTCCGCCACCGCTTTGCATCGACCGACGTGCTGTTCGTGCCGGCCGGCGTCGTGCATCGCTTCGAGCAGTTTTCGGACGACTTCGAGGCGTGGGTTTTCTTCTATGGGCCCGAAGGCGGGGAGCCTGACAAAGGCTGAGAAAACCGGAAAACCGAGGGCACCTAGAGGCCCTCGCGGTTCGGATTACCGGCGCCGTATCTTGCCGATGCCGCTGATCTCCTGCTCCAGCCGCGGGTTGCCGGTGTACTCGACCAATCCGGCGCCCGAAATGTCGGCCCTCAGCAGCGTCTTGGCGTTGACGATCGCCTTGCCCGCACCGCTGACGCGCACCCCCGCGGTGTCGCTGACCAGCTCGGCAGCCAGATAGGACCCTGCACCCGACAGATCGATGTCCTGATCGGTCACCTTGCCCGCGATCTCGGCCTTGATCGCGCCGGCGCCGTCCAGACGCAGCTTGGTGGCCTGCAGGTCGCCGATCTTGAGCTTGCAGGCGCCGGCAAAATCCAGCCGCAGCTCGTTCACCTTCAGGCTGTCGGCAACGATGTTGACCGCGCCGGCCGCCTCGATGCGCTCGAGCTGGATCAGATCGATGGCAATCCGCGGCGTGCGCGTCGCGCTGCCCCCGGTCATCCATTGCCACCAGTGGCCCTGGTCGACCAGGCTGATGAAGAGCGTTCGGCCGCGGACCTCGGTGCGGATCTGCTTGAGCCCCTGCGCGGTTGCCTCCAGCGTCAGGCCCTCGGTCGTGCCCTGGCGCAGCGTGATATCGGCTTGCCCGTCGACTTCGATCCGCGAAAAGGCGGTCAGGGGCCGCGTTTCGCGCAAGACGTCCGCGGCGTGGCCGCTGGCGGCGGCCAGGCTCGTGCAGACAACAGCGACGGCGATCAACAGGTTTTTCACGGCGGCTTCCCGATGGCGGCGATACCGTTTGGATGCGCCGGGCGGCGCCGGCAGATTCATGTTTTCTCGCCGGGGCCGCGTCAAACAGGCCGGAAATCCGCCCGATAGCGGCGGGCGTTGTCGACATAATGGTCGGCGATGGCGCGCAGGCGGGCGACCTCTTCGTCGCCCAGCGCGCGCAGCACCCTCCCCGGCGAGCCCAGCACCAGCGAGCGGTCCGGGATCGTCTTGCCTTCGGCGATCAGCGTGTTGGCTCCGATCAGGCAGTCGCGGCCGATCCGCGCACCGTTGAGAATGACCGCCTTGATGCCGATCAGCGATCCTTCGCCGATCGTGCACCCGTGCAGCATCACCAGGTGGCCGACCGAAACCGATGGGCCCAGCGTCAAGGGCACGCCCGCATCGGTATGCAGCACCGAGCCGTCCTGGATGTTGGATCGCGACCCGACGGTGATCGTGTCGTTGTCGCCGCGAATGACGACATTGAACCAGACCGACGACTCGCTTTCGAGGACGACGTCGCCGATGACGGTGGCGTTGGGCGCGACATAGTGTCCGCTGCCCACGAGCTGCACCTTGCGCGGACCGAGAGCGTAGAGCATCGAAGCGGGGGCGGGAGTGAGGCGGCAATGATACGGCAAGCCGGCAGCTCCGGCGCGCCGCTATAATCACCTTCCCCTGCGCCATATCCTCAGCGATGAACCTCGACCGCGTTCGTGCCGGCAACGACGTCCCGAACGATTGCAACGTGATCATCGAGATCCCGATGCACGGCGACCCGATCAAGTACGAGGTCGACAAGGAGACCGGCGCGGTGTTCGTCGACCGGTTCATGTCGACCGCGATGCACTATCCGTGCAACTACGGCTACATCCCGAACACCTTGTCCGACGATGGCGACCCGGCCGACGTGCTGGTGTTGTCGCCGGTGCCGCTGATCACCGGCGTCGTCGTGCGCTGCCGCCCGATCGGCATGCTCAAGATGGACGACGAAGCGGGTGGCGACGCCAAGATCCTGGCCGTGCCGATCGATAAGCTGACCGGGCTTTACCGGGCGATCCATTCGCCCGACGACCTGCCGGAAATCAGCACGCGGCAGATCGCCCACTTCTTCGAGCACTACAAGGATCTCGAGCCCGGCAAGTGGGTGCGCGTCTCGAGCTGGGCGGGCGCGGACGAAGCCAAGGCGGAGATCATGGCCAGCGTTGCGCGGTATCAGGCCGCGCAACCGAAGCCGCCCTTCTAGGCTCAGGGCTCCGGCGGCCCGCCCGGCGCCGTCGCGCCCTGTCTTGGCCGACCCCCGCGCACCAGCCGGGTGCCGGCCACGCGGTCGTGCAGGAACCGGCGGTCGCGATCGACGAGTGCCCAGACGTAGTTCGCCGCGAGCAAGGCGAGGGCCCAGCGGCGATACCCGAACGGTCTCAAGGCGACGTAGGCGGCGATCGCACAGGCCGGCCCCACCCAGCCGGCAACATAGCGCGCAGCCGCCCGCTCCAGGCTCAAGGGGGCGCCGGCGGCCGTTACCAGCATGAGCCCCCAGGTGCGCATCGGCAGCGTGCGCCTGCCGCCGCTCCAGAGCCAGACGCAATAGGCCCCAAAAGCGGCAAACAGGCTTGCGAACAACAGCGCACGCGCGCCCGGACGCGGCAAGGCCAGCGCACCGCCCGCGGTCGCCGGGCCGGTGCCGATCAGGGGCAGCAGCATGAGGCCGATGACCACGGCCAGAGCGGCGAGCAGCAGCATTTCGTACAGGCTGGCCGCGAGGCGCCGCGCGAGGCCCGCCTGCGGCGGATCGACTGGCCCTACCGCGGGCCCGAGGCTCACCGGTGCTTAGCTTATCGGTTGGCTGGCGGCGGGGCCGGCGCCGGCGCTGGGGCAGGAGCAGGAGCGGGCCTGGGAACGGCCGCGCCCGGTTTGCCGGGGGTGGAGGCGCTTTCGCTTTTCCGCGCGAGCTCGCGGCGCTTTTCCGGCGGCAGCCGCTGGTATTCCTGCCATTTTTCCCGCACGGCCCGGCGCTCCTCCGGCGGCAGCTGCTTCAGCGACTTGTATTGCTCCCTGGCTATTCGCCTCTGCTCGGGCGTCAGGCTCGCCCACGCGCCCATCTGCTGCTGGACGCGCTCCTGTTGCGCCGGGGGCATTTTGGGATACCGCTGCGCGATGCCCAGCCACTTCTGCTTGCGCGGGGGATCCAGCTGGTCCCACTGCGAGGCAAGGGGTGCGAGGGCTGCCTTATTCGCGGGTGAGAGCTCGGCCCAGGTCGGCGAGCGGGCGGCGACCGGCGGCGCGGCAGCCGCAGCTATCGACGCGCCGTAGCAGGCCGCCGCGAGCAGCGCGGCGGCCACCCGGACGGACAGCGATGTCAGTTGTCGGTGCCGTACTTCAACCAAGCCGGAAATCCGCGGTCAAGATACGCTTCGATCGGCAAGTCCGAGGTCAGGATGGCCGCGTCGGTTTCCTCGATGTCCCGTACTTGCTGCACGGATTGCCAGTATTGGAAGTAAAGCGCTGCGCCGACGATCAAAAGGACCCCGATCCAGACCCGTGCGTCGGTCAGGATATTCCGCTTGCCCGGGCCTCCGGCAGCGCCACCGGCGCCGGCCAGCGCGAGCTCGGCCGCATGCTCCGGCTCGGCCAGGGCGGCCAGGGCTTCGCGCCGGGCGACCTGCAAGCGATAAGCGGTGCCCGCCTTGAGCTCGGCAGAGCCACGGTCGAGGTAAGTCGTTATTTTTTTTGCGATTTCGCGTTCGTCGTTCATAGAGAAATGCCTTTGGCCTTCAGCGTATCGGCCAACGCCCGGACCGCCCGGGAGCAGTGCGTCTTCACGCTGCCTTCCGAGCAGCCCATCGCCGCGGCAGCCTCAGCCACATCCAACTCTTCCCAGTAACGCAGCAGAAAGGCTTGCCGTTGACGCGCGGGAAGTCGCGAAACGGCCTGCTCGATCAGGTTGACGATTTCTCCCTGCTCGACCTGGCTGGCAGGGTCGGCAGCGATATTGGAGTCCGACTTGGCCGCCATGGTTTCCAACGGATCGTAATCGTCGTCTTTCTCGTCCTTTTGCCCGAACGCCGACAGCAGCGTCGTCCAGGTCGAGCGGACTTTCTGCCGGCGGAAATGGTCGTTTATCGTGTTCTGCAGGATGCGCTGGAACAGCATCGGCAACTCGGCCGCAGGCTTGGCCGAGTACTTTTCGGTCAGTTTGAGCATCGCATCCTGAACGACGTCCAGCGCGGCATCCTCGTCCTTGACTGCGAACATCGCCTGTTTGAATGCGCGACGCTGCACTTCGGCGAGAAAGGCCGAGATTTCCTGGTAGGAGGCCAGCTCAGTCTTCCGGGCACCGTGACATCGCTGGATTATAAGCACACCGCCGCCCGCGAAACGCGGGCCGCGGAGGCGAAAGCGTTGACGAAAACCGGATGAGCCTTTACTGTTTGGGCGTCGGCTGCGCATTTCGGCCGATAAGAGCACTGCAAATCGGCTGTTCGTAGTCCGTCCGGCGGCGCCACAAGTGCTTCCGGCTACCCTTCGGAATGCGGACGGCTTTGATCTGATCGCGGCTTTCTACCCGATCCAAGCCTTGGTCGGACGCGGCTACCCGTTTCGCGTCCACGCAGTTTCCGACGGTCCGCCTGTCGCGGACCGGATGATGGCTACATAGCTCAATTGAGCGAAGCTAAGGGCATGTCATGCAACTGACGGGTGCAGAGATCGTCATCCGCTGCCTGCAGGAAGAGGACGTCGAGTACGTCTTCGGCTATCCGGGCGGCGCGGTGCTCAACATCTACGACGAGCTTTTCAAGCAGGACAAGGTCAAGCACGTCCTGGTGCGGCACGAGCAGGGCGCGGTCCATGCCGCCGACGGCTACTCGCGCTCATCGCACAAGATCGGCGTCGCGCTGGTGACCTCGGGTCCAGGCGTAACCAATGCGGTCACCGGCATCGCCACCGCGTACATGGACTCGATCCCGATGGTGATGCTGACCGGCCAGGTGCCGACGCACGCCATCGGCCAGGATGCTTTCCAGGAATGCGATACCGTCGGCATCACGCGTCCGTGCGTCAAGCACAACTTCCTGGTCAAGGACGTCAAGGATCTCGCGCTGACGATCAAAAAGGCCTTCTATCTGGCGGCGACCGGCCGCCCGGGGCCGGTGCTGGTCGACATTCCGAAGGACGTGACCCAGGCGAAGGCCGAATTCAGCTACCCGAAGACGGTGTCGCTGCGCTCGTACAACCCGGTGACGCGCGGCCACACCGGACAGATCAAAAAGGCGGTGCAGCTGCTGCTCGAGGCCAAGCGGCCCATGATATATGCCGGCGGCGGCGTCGTCCTGAACAACGCGGCGCCGCAATTGACGCGGCTCACGCGTCTGCTGGGCTTTCCCTGCACGACGACGCTGATGGGGCTGGGCGGCTTCCCGGGCACCGATCCGCAGTTCACCGGGCTGCCGGGAATGCATGGCACCTACGAAACCAACATGGCCATGCAGAGCTGCGATGTGCTGATTGCGATCGGCGCCCGGTTCGACGACCGGGTGATCGGCAATCCGGAGCACTTTTACCGCGCCGATCGCAAGATCATCCACATCGACATCGACCCTTCGTCGATCTCGAAGCGGGTCAAGGTCGACGTCCCCATCGTCGGCTATGTGGCCGACGTGCTCGACGAGATGCTCAAGCTGCTCGAGTCGTCGGGGCAGCGGCCCGATCCCGCGGCGCTCAAGTCCTGGTGGGCCGAGATCAAGGAGTGGCAGCGCAAGGACTGCCTCAATTACGACCGCAAGAGCGCGCTGATCAAGCCGCAGTTCGTGATCGAGAAGCTGTTCGAGGTGACGGGAGGCGATGCTTTCCTCACCTCGGACGTCGGCCAGCACCAGATGTGGGTCGCGCAGTACTACAAGTTCGACAAGCCGCGGCGCTGGATCAATTCGGGCGGGCTCGGCACGATGGGGTTCGGCCTGCCGGCGGCGATGGGCGTGCAGCTGGTCAATCCAGGCGCGACGGTCGCCTGCGTCACCGGCGAAGCGTCGATCCAGATGTGCATCCAGGAATTGTCGACCTGCAAGCAATACCATCTGCCGATCAAGATCGTGAACCTCAACAACCGCTACATGGGCATGGTGCGGCAGTGGCAGCAGTTCTTCTACGGCAACCGCTACGCCGAATCGTACATGGACGCGCTGCCGGACTTCGTCAAGCTCGCCGAAGCCTACGGGCACACCGGCATGAAGATCGAGAAGCCGGGCGACGTCGAAGGCGCGCTGAAGGAAGCGTTCAAGCAGAAGGAGCGCCTGATCTTCCTCGACTTCATCACCGATCAGACCGAGAACGTCTTTCCGATGGTCCCCGGCGGCAAGGGCCTGACCGAGATGATCCTCGCCGAGGAACTGTGAGGACATCGCCATGAGGCACATATTGTCGATCCTGGTCGAGAACGAGGCGGGTGCGCTGTCGCGCATCTCCGGCCTGTTTTCCGCGCGGGGCTACAACATCGAATCGCTGACGGTGGCGCCGACCGAGGACGCGACGATGTCGCGCATGACGATCGTCACCGCCGGCTCCGACGACGTGATCGAGCAGATCACCAAGCAGCTGAACAAGCTGATCGAGGTCGTCAAGGTCATCGACCTCTCCGATGGCAACCACATCGAGCGCGAGCTGATGCTGGTCAAGGTGCGCGCCGCGGGCAAGGATCGCGACGAGATGAAGCGCCTGGCCGAAATCTTTCGCGGCAGCATCCTCGACGTCACCGACAAGAGCTACACGATCGAATTGACCGGGACCGGCTCGAAGCTCGACGCATTCCTGCAGGCGATCGAGCCGGGCGTCATCCTGGAAACGGTGCGAACCGGAGCATCGGGGATCGGCCGCGGCGAACGGATATTGCGGATTTGAAAAGGGGTCGGGCAATGATGAAGGTCTATTACGACAAGGACGCGGACCTGTCGCTGATCAAGGGCAAGAAGGTCGCGATCGTCGGCTATGGCTCGCAGGGTCATGCCCATGCGCAGAACCTCAACGACTCGGGAATCCGGGTCACCGTCGGTCTGCGCAAGGGCGGGGCATCGTGGGACAAGGTGAAGAAGGCGGGCCTCAAGGTCGCCCCGGTCGCCGACGCGGTCAAGGGCGCCGATTTCGTCATCATGCTGATGCCCGACGAGCACATCGCCGCCGTCTATCGCGACGAGGTGGAGCCGAACATCAAGCAGGGCGGCACGCTTGCGTTCGCGCACGGCTTCAACATCCATTATGGGCAGGTGCAGCCGCGCGCCGACCTCGACGTCGTGATGATCGCGCCGAAGGCGCCCGGGCACACGGTGCGCTCGACCTACGTGCAGGGCGGCGGGACACCGATGCTGATCGCCGTGCATCGCGACGTCAGCCGCAAGGCGCGCGACCTGGCGCTCTCGTATGCCGCGGCGATCGGCGGCGCGCGCGCGGGCGTCATCGAGACCTCGTTCAAGGAGGAGACCGAGACCGACTTGTTCGGCGAGCAGGCGGTGCTGTGCGGCGGTTGTGTCGAGCTCGTCAAGGCGGGATTCGAAACGCTGGTCGACGCCGGCTACGCGCCGGAAATGGCGTACTTCGAATGCCTGCACGAATTGAAGCTGATCGTCGACCTGATGTACGAAGGCGGCATCGGCACGATGAATTACTCGATCTCGAACAACGCCGAGTACGGCGAATACGTGACCGGTCCGAAGATCATCACCGCCGAGACCCGCCAGGCGATGCGCGATGCGCTGGCGCGGATCCAGAGCGGAGAATACGCGAAGGACTTCATCCTCGAGAGCCGGGCCGGCGCGCCGACGCTGCTGTCGCGGCGGCGGATGACCAGCGAGCACCCGATCGAGCAGGTCGGCGGCAAGCTGCGCGAAATGATGCCGTGGATACGCAAGAACAAGCTGGTCGACCAGTCCCGCAACTGATGCCGCGGCGCCAGCGCGGCTGGGTCGGGCTGGTCGTGCTGCTGCTGGCGCTGGTGATCGTGGCGGTGCTGGCGCAGACGGCGCTCAAGCATTATGGCCTGCTGGCGCCGGCCGATACCCCGGCGGAGAACAAGCGGGCTCGGCTGCAGGCACCCGATGCCTCCGGCCAGGTCGATGCCGCGGCGGCGACGCCGCGCAACGCGCTCGAGCGTGCCCGGGGCGTGGAAAACGCCGTACGCCAGCAAGCCGACGATCTCGGCAGGCAGATCGACGACACCGCCAACAGCCGGTGATGAACAGCGACTACCCGCACCCGATCATCGCTCGCGAGGGCTGGCCTTTCATCGCGATCGCCGCCGCGGTGGCGATCGCCTTGTCGTATTTCGGCTGGTGGTTTTTCGCGCTCCTCGCATGGCTCGCAGTCGTGTTCATCGTTCAGTTCTTCCGCGATCCGCCGCGCGCGGTCCCCGGACAGCCGAATGCCGTGCTCTCGCCGGCCGACGGCAAGGTGATGTCGGTCGAGCGCGCGCGCGACCCGTATCTCGAGCGCGACGCGCTCAAGATCAGCGTCTTCATGAACGTCTTCAACGTGCACTCCAACCGGAGCCCGGTCGACGGTGTCGTCAGGAAACGCTGGTACCACGCCGGCAGCTTCGTCAACGCGGCGCTGGACAAGGCGTCGCTGGAAAACGAGCGCAACGCTCTCCATATCGCCACGACAACAGGCGTCGATGTAACCTGCGTGCAGATCGCCGGCCTGATCGCGCGGCGCATCCTGTGTTATGTGGAACCGGGCGATACGCTCAGGCGCGGACAGCGCTACGGGTTTATCCGCTTTGGCTCGAGGGTCGATGTCTACGTTCCGGCCAGCGCGGCGCCCAGGGTCGCCGTCGGTGACGTCGTCCATGCGACGACGACGGTGCTGGCGGAGCTCGCCTGACGCG
>DATNAR010000013.1:0-6341 GCA_035607385.1 Casimicrobiaceae bacterium | reverse complement strand
ATCCAGATTGGACAGCGGCTCGTCCATCAGGCAGACCGGCGTTTCGGCGATGAACGCCCGGCCCAGCGCGACCCGCTGCTGCTGGCCGCCCGACAGCTGCGATGGCCGCCGGTCCAAAAGCGTGGTCAGCCCGAGGAGCCCCGCCACCCGCTGCAGGCGCCGGTCGCGCTCCGCTGCGCCGACGCGACGCACGCGCAGGCCGAATACGATGTTTTCGGCCACACTCAAATGCGGAAACAGCGCGTAGTTCTGGAACACCATCGAAATACTGCGCTGCGCCGGCGGCAGCCGGGTGACGTCGCGTCCGTCGATCGAGATGCGGCCGTGGTCCGCCAGGTCGAGCCCGGCGATCAGCCGCAGGGTCGTCGACTTGCCGCAGCCCGACGGTCCCAGCAGGACGTTGAGCGTCCCGGCATCGAGCGAAAAGGAAAGCCCCTCGACCGCCCGCACCATGCCGGCTGGAGTCGTCCAGTGCTTGCTGACGTTCTCGACGACGATTGCCGACAATGCTCCCCCTGACACCGGCAGGCCAGCCGCGCTTGACGCGGCCTTGCATGCGGCTTCCGGCTTGCCATCATAGCAAACAGCGTGCGGCCGGCAGAGATCGAACGCCCTCCGCGTCCGGGCCGCCTTCGAGCGTCGGCTCAGCCGAACAGCGCTTGCAGCGCGGCGCCCGGATCGGGCGCCCGCATGAAAGCCTCGCCGACCAGAAAGGCGCCCACGCCGTGCCGGCGCAGCGTCGCGACGTCGCCCTGCGTCAGAATGCCGCTTTCGGTGACCACCAGCTTGCCCGCGGGCACGCTAGGCAAGAGATCGATCGTGGTCCGGAGCGAGACGGCGAAGCTGCGCAGATTGCGATTGTTGATGCCGACCAGCGAGGTCTTGAGCTCGAGCGCGCGCTCCAGCTCGGCCCGGTCGTGCACCTCGACCAGCACGTCCATGCCATAGTCGAGCGCGCACGCCTCGAGCGTTGCAAGACGGGCGTCTTCGAGCGCGGCGACGATCAACAGGATGGCGTCTGCGCCCAGAGCGCGCGACTCCGCGACCTGATATTCGTCGATGATGAACTCCTTGCGCAGCGCCGGCAGCGTGCATGCGTTGCGCGCCTCGACCAGGTATTCGGGAGCACCCTGGAAAAAGGGCCGGTCGGTCAGCACCGAGAGGCAGGTCGCTCCCGCCTGTTCGTACGACGCGGCGATGGCGTAAGGGTCGAAAGGATCGCGCAGAATGCCCCGGCTCGGGCTCGCCCGCTTGATTTCCGCGACGACTGCCGGCGCACCCGCGGCGATGCGCTGCCGGATCGCGCGCTCGAAGCCGCGCGGCGCAGCGGCGGCGCGCGCGGCCGCCTCGACCTCGGCGAAGGGATGCGCGAGTTGAGCGGCGATGACTTCTTCGGCCTTGGTGGTGATGATCCTGGTCAGGATGTCGCGATCGCGATGCTGCGGCGGTTTCATTTGGCGCCGGCGCCGAGCTTTTGGGTTGCCGCGACGAACTGGTCGAGCTTTCGCCTGGCGGCACCCGATACGACGGCCGCGCGCGCCCGCTCGATCCCCTCGGGAATCGTCAAGGCCACATTCGCCGCATACAGCGCGACACCCGCATTGAGCACGACGATTTCGCGCGGTGTGCCCTCGATGTTGTTCAGCGCCTCCAGCAGCATCGTCTTCGATTCCTGCGCATCGACGACCTTCAGCCCGCGGTTGGAAATCATCCTCAAGCCGAAGTCCTCGGGATGGATCTCGTATTCTCGCACCTCGCCGTCCTTGAGCTCGCCGACCATCGTCGCGGCGCCGAGCGAAACCTCGTCCATCCCGTCCTTGCCGTAGACGACCAGCACGTGCTTGCTGCCGAGCCGCTGCAGCACGCGCACCTGGATGCCGACCAGATCCGGATGGAACACGCCGAGCAGCTGATTCGGCGCACCGGCCGGATTGGTCAGCGGCCCCAGGATATTGAATATCGTCCGGATGCCCAGTTCCTTGCGAACCGGCGCGGCGTGCTTCATCGCGCTGTGGTGGTTGGGCGCAAACATGAAACCGATGCCGGTCTCGCCGATGCAGGCGGCAACCTGCGAGGGGCTAAGCATGATGTTGGCGCCGAGCGCCTCCAGCACGTCGGCGCTGCCCGATCGCGACGACACCGACCGGCCGCCGTGCTTGGCCACGCGCGCTCCCGCGGCGGCGGCGACGAACATCGCGGCGGTGGATATGTTGAATGTGTGCGAGGCATCGCCGCCGGTGCCGACGATGTCGACCAGATGCTCGTGGTCGGCGAGCTCGACCTTGGTCGAGAATTCGCGCATGACCTGCGCCGCCGCGGCGATCTCGCCTATCGTTTCCTTTTTGACGCGCAGGCCCACCGTCAGCGCGGCGACCATCACGGGCGACGCCTCGCCGCTCATGATCTTGCGCATCAGCGCAAGCATCTCGTCGTGAAATATCTCGCGGTGCTCTATCGTGCGCTGCAACGCCTGCTGCAAGTCGATGGACATCGTGGCTCCGTCTGGTTTCCGCTAATGCGCAGCGAGAAAATTGGCCAGAAGCGCATGACCATGTTCGGTCAATATGGCCTCCGGATGAAACTGGACGCCCTCGACCGCAAGCTCGCGATGGCGCACGCCCATGATCTCGCCGTCCTCGCTGGTGGCGGTCACCTCGAGGCACGCCGGCATCGACTCGCGCTCGATGACCAGCGAATGATAGCGGGTAGCCGTCAGCGGGTTGGCGAGGCCGGAAAAGACGCCGCCGCCGCTGTGCGAGATCGTCGAGACCTTGCCATGCATGACGCGCTGCGCGCGAACGATCCGGCCGCCGAACGCCTGCCCGATCGCCTGGTGGCCCAGGCAGACGCCGAGTATCGGTATCGTGCCGGCGAAGCGCTCGATCAACGGTACCGAGATCCCCGCCTGATCCGGCGTGCACGGCCCGGGCGAAATGACGATCTTCTCCGGTTGCCATGCCGCTATCTGCTCGAGCGTGATCGCGTCGTTGCGGTGGACGTGCACGTCCGCGCCGAGCTCACCGAAATACTGGACCAGGTTGTAGGTGAAGCTGTCGTAGTTGTCGATCATCAGCAGCATGGCTTGGTTCCGTACGCGGTCAATAGTGATAACCGAACGCCGCGATGTCGCGGGCGAAGCGCTGCTCGAACAGCGCGCGGCATTCGTCGTCGAAATAGCTTTGGTACGCCAGGTGCTCGCCGACGTTGGTCCGCGGAAGGCTGACGCGGGACTTGGCCAGCCGATCGCAGACCGTGTCGAAGTCCCTCTGCAGCGATTCGTAGCGCATCAGGAAGTCGGCGACGCAGCGGCCCTGCGCATCGAAGAGAATATCGACCTGCGGCCGCGTCAGGTGCCGGTAGTCGTGGCCTTCGCGCGGCGGGTCGAGCAGCACGTCCCGCAGCGTTCGCGACCGCGTGCTCGCACAGTACTTCCATCCTGACACGAAGCGATCCCAGGGATTGCGCACGACCGAAAAGACGAAGTAGCCGGCCGGGCGACGCGCGTAGTCGGGGCTCAGCACGCCGTCGTTCATGAAGTGGTAATCCGGATTGTCCGGCAGAAGTCCGAACGTTTCGATCACCGCCATGCCGGCGCATTTGCGCTGATGGATGAAGATGCATTCGTGTTGCCGGCTGATCATCGGCAGCGCATCATGCCGGCATCGACATGCGTGCTGCGATGCCTGCGCCGATTCAGATGCTGTGGGTGGAGGGGCGGTTGAGCCCGCTGGAGCGGCTTTCGATGGCCAGCTTCATCCGGTGCGGCCACCCGGTGCATTTGTATATCTACGGACCGGTCGATGGCGTCCCGGAAGGCGTGACGGTCCTCGATGGCCGCACGATCCTCCCGGAAGGGCGCATCTGCCGCTATGGCGCGGCCGCCGGACCGGGGGAGGGCAGCCTCGCGCTGTTCGCCAACGTGTTTCGCTACGCGTTGCTCAACCGGAACGGCGGTATCTGGAGCGACTGCGACATCGTCTGCCTCAAGCCGCTCGGTGACGCTATCGCAGCGGATTACGTGATCGCCACCGAGTACCGTGACCGCCGACGGCAGATCGCGATTGCCAACAATTGCCTGATCAAGGCGCCGGCAGGATCCCCGTTCATCGCCGAATGCAACGCGACCGCGATGCAGGCCGACATGGAGACTGCCGGCTGGGGTGAGCTGGGCCCGGCCATGATGACGGTCCTGGTGCGCAAGCACGCGATCGAGAAGTTTCTTGCGCCGCCCTGGCGCTTTTCTCCTCTCGGCTGGTGGGAGTTCGGGCGCCTGATCGACGACGTAGGCATTCAGTGGCCCGACGCGTCGCTCACCCTCCACTGCTTCAACGAAATGTGGCGCCGCAACGGGCTGGACAAGCATGCGCGGTACGGCGCGCAGTCGCCGTTCGAGCGGCTGAAGGCGCAATATCTGACGGGCGCGGAGCAGGGAGGCGGCGACGCCGGCGGCGTCCGCCCGCCGCGCGCCAGCTGACGATAGACTGACGGCGCTGCCGCCGTCGCTAGGCTTCGGCATCGAGTCCAAGCTGCACCATGTCCGCGGCGCGCAACAGGGCGCGCAGCTTGTTCATCGTCTCCTGCCATTCGCCTTCGGGGGAAGAGTCGTGGACGATGCCCCCGCCGGCCTGCGCGTAGAGCATTCCATCCTTGATCACCGCTGTGCGCAGCGCGATGGCCGTATCCATGTCGTCCTGAAAGCTGATGTAGCCGACCGCGCCCGAATAAATGCCGCGGCGCGTCGGCTCCAGCTCGTCGATGATTTCCATCGCGCGCACCTTCGGCGCGCCGCTGACGGTTCCGGCGGGAAACGCCGCGCGCAGCACGTCGATGCTGGTAAGCCCCGGCTTCAGCGTGCCCTCGACATTCGACACGATGTGCATCACGTGCGAATAGCGCTCGATCACCATGCGATCGGTGACCTGCACGGTGCCGGTTTGCGCAACGCGCCCGACGTCGTTTCGCCCCAGATCGAGCAGCATCACGTGCTCGGCAATCTCCTTCGGGTCGGCGAGGAGCTCGGTCGCCAGGACCTCGTCGGCTTCACGCGTGGCGCCGCGCGGGCGCGTGCCGGCGATCGGGCGAAGCGTGATGGCGGCGCCCTCCTTGCGCACCAGAATCTCGGGCGAGGCGCCGACGACGTGGAAGTCACCGAAGTCGTAGTAGAACATGTACGGCGAGGGATTGAGCGAGCGCAGCGCGCGGTACAGGGACAGCGGGGGGGCGGCAAACGGACGCTGCATGCGCTGCGATATCACGACCTGCATCACGTCGCCGGCGGCGATGTACTCGCGCGACCGCGCGACCGCGGCCTGGTAGCCTTCGGCCCCGAATTCGCTCTCGGCGACGCTGACCTCGGTCGCCGTCTGATAAGGGATCGTCACCGGGTCGCGCAGCTTGCGCCGCAGCGCCTGCAGCCGATCGCGTGCCTGCCAGTACGCATTCGGTTCGGCCGGATCGGCGTAGACGATCAGGAGGATCTTGCCCGAAAGATTGTCGACGACCGCGAGCTCCTCGGTGAGCAGAAGCAGGATGTCGGGCACGTCGGCAAGCGCGGGCGAAGCGGCAGGGGCGGAATCGGCGAGCCGGTGCTCGATGTGGCGGACGGTGTCGTAGCCGAAGTAGCCGGCGAGGCCACCGCAAAAGCGCGGCAAGCCGGGCCGCGGCGCGGCGCGATAGCGGCGCAGGAACTCGCCGACGAACGCCAGCGGATCGCCTTCGTGCCGCTCGACGATGCCGCCCCGGTCCTCGACCTCGATCGAGCGTCCGCGGCTCTTTATCCGGACTTTCGCCGGCAGGCCGATGAACGAGTAGCGCCCGAAGCGCTCGCCGCCGACGACCGACTCCAGCAGATAGGTAAAGCGCTGGTTGGCGAGCTTGATGTAGAGCGAGAGCGGCGTGTCGAGGTCGGCGAACGACTCGAGCACGAGAGGGATGCGGTTATAGCCCTGCGCCGCGAGCGCGCGGAATTCGGCTTCGGTCATGATGCTCCAACGGTTTTTCTACAACTGCAACGGTATTGCGAGGGCGTCGCGCTCGGCGCGCGACGCCGGGGCGGCCTACACTGATCGCCGCCAGCGACTATCGTTGCCGCGCGGCGATGACCATCGGCCGCTTTTGCAGTTGTGAACGTCGAAGCCCATGTTCAGCCCAGTCGTAACCGTTCCGGGAGTTCGTCCAGCGAGGAAACTATACCATCGCAATCGAGGCTTTGCACGGGCCGACCCTCGTTGTAGCCGTAAGGCACGCAGAACACCGGGCATCCGGCGGCACGCGCCGCCTGCGTATCGTTGGCCGAATCGCCGAGCATCAGCAGGCGGTCCGGCGCGACGCAAAAATGCCTG
>DATNAR010000420.1:0-3108 GCA_035607385.1 Casimicrobiaceae bacterium | reverse complement strand
CTACGGCGTGACCAAGGCCGCCGGCGAGCATCTGTGCCGCGCGCTCAGCGCTCTCGACGGCTATCCGGCCTCTGTCGCGTTGCGGTTCGGCTGGGTCTACGGCCCGGGCCGAGAGCGCGGCTGGCGCGTGGCGCAGGAGGTCGTCGAGCGCTTCGCCTGCGGCGATCGTCACGTTGTCGTCCCCGACTTTCCCGGACCCATCGACTGGACGTACGTCGACGACGCGGCCGAAGTGCTAGTGCGTGGGCTCGCGGCGCCGCTGCCGCGTTTCGCCGCGTTCAATGTCGTCGGCGATCGGCGCACGATACGCGATGCCGTCGCGCACCTGCAGCTGCGTCATCCGGGTGTAGAGGTCGAGCGCGAAACGGTCGCTGTGCCCGCCAGCGGCTGGACGCTGCGCAATGACGGTCTCGGGCTGGCGCTGGGTTTCGTGCCGGCGATGCGTCTCGAAGACGGTATCGACGCGATGCTGGCGGCGTGGCGGCGCGATCACGTCCAAGCCCAGCCAGCTTCCGCTGTCGTCGGAGCCGGCTAGCAGGGAACCACAGGTGAATACGATCTTTGCCGATGCGATGATCCTCGACGGTTCGGGCGCCAAGCCGTACCGCGGTGAAGTGCGGGTGAACGACGAGCGCATCGTCGACGTCGTGCCCGCGGAGCGGCGCCTGCCGCTGTCCGAAGGCGACGTCATCGATTGCGCCGGCGCGACGCTGATGCCGGGGCTGATCGAGCCGCACGCGCACTTGAGCTTCGTCGACCAAGCGACGCCGCACGCCTTTTCCTCGCTGCCGGTCGAGGAGCACCTTTTGCTGTCGCTCAAACATGCGAGGCTCTATCTCGACCAGGGATTTACCGCCGCGTTCAGTGCTGCGGCGACCAAGCCGCGCCTCGACGTCGTCGTGCGCAACGCCATCCGTTCGGGCGACTACCCGGGGCCGCGGCTGCTGGCGGCGAGCGTGCAGCTGACGGTCACCGGCGGCGTCGGCGACTTGCGTCAACTTCATCTGGACCCCGGCGAGGCAATGTACACGCTGCCCTGCGACGGCCCGGCCGAATTTCGCCGCGCCGCGCGCGAGGCCTGCCGCGAGGGAGTCGACGTGCTCAAGATCGTCGCCTCGGGAGACACCTCGACGCCGGCGATACCGTCGGCGCGCACGGTGATGGCCGACGACGAGGTGGCTGCCGTGGCAGAAGTCGCGCGCCAGCACGAACGCCGCGTGGCGGCGCACGCCCGCAGCGCCGAGTCGATCAAGATGTGCTTGCGGCACGGTGTCGATGTGATCTACCACGCGACCTGTGCTGATGAAGAAGCCAAGGACATGCTGGAAGAACACAGAGACCGGGTATTCGTGGCGCCCGCGCTTTCGGTCACATGGACCAGGCTGCACGAGGCCGAGAGCTTCGGCCTGCCGTCCAGCAACGCGATCAAGGCACGCGTGGCTCGAGATCTCGAGCTCACCGTCGAGTGCATGAAGGACCTGCATCGGCGCGGCGTGCGCGTGCTTCCGGGCGGCGACTATGGCTTCCTGTGGAATCCGCACGGCAGCAACGCCCGCGACCTCGCCTACTTCGTCGACCTGCTCGGATTCACGCCGATGGAGGCGATTGTCGGTGCGACGCGGCTGGGCGGCGAGATCATGGGCATGCCCGATTCGCTCGGACGGGTGCGCAACGGCTACCTCGCCGACCTGCTGCTCGTCGACGGCGACCCGCTCGCCGACGTGCGCATCCTCCAGGATCGCCGCCGGCTGCTGGCGATCATGCAGAACGGCGTGTTCCACAAGGCTCCGCCGCCGGACCTGGGGCAGCGGCGCCGCGCGGCGGCCTAGAAGCCGGACGGGAGAGACGTCGATGGACTACGGCATTCGCGGCAAAAAGGCGATCGTCTGCGCAGCCAGCCAGGGCCTGGGCAGGGGTTGTGCGATCGCGCTGGCGCGCGAGGGCGTCGACCTCACCATCAACGCGCGAACCGCGCCGACGCTGGAAGCGACGGCCGAGGCGATCCGGCGCGAGACCGGCGTCTCGGTCGTGGCGGTCGCTGCCGATATCACCACGGCGGCCGGCCGCGCCGCAGTGCTGGCCGCCTGCCCGGAGCCTGACATCCTGGTCAACAACGCCGGCGGCCCGCCGATCGGCGACTTTCGTGACTGGAACGAGGACGCCTGGATCGCCGCCGTCAACAACAACATGATCACGCCCATCATGCTGATGCGCGCGACCATCGACGGCATGATCGCGCGCGGCTTCGGCCGCATCGTCAACATCACTTCGCGCTCGGTCAAGGCGCCGCTCGCGCATTTGGGGCTGTCCAATGGCGCACGCGCCGGTCTCACCGGATTCGTCGCAGGGCTCGCGCGCCAAGTCGCGAAGCACAACGTCGTCATCAATAATCTTCTGCCCGGACCATTCGCCACCGATCGCCAGATCGACGGCTTGCGCAAGCTGTCGGCCAAGGCCGGCCAGGACTACCAAACGTTCGCCAGCGCGCGAATGGCGGAGATTCCCGCAGGACGATTCGGCACCCCGGACGAATTCGGTCGCGCCTGCGCTTTCCTGTGCAGCGCCGACGCCGGCTTCATCGTCGGACAGAATCTGTTGATCGACGGCGGCGCGGTCAATACGACGCTGTAAGGGGCCGATGCTCGCGCCGCCGGCACGGCCGCGCGACCAGCGCCGATGCGCCGCCTACGGCGCTTTCGAACGGGCGTGCTGCAGCTGGTAGATCGACGTGTCGATCGAAGGCGCGGATCCACCGAGAAGGGTGCGCACCTCGGCCGCCAGCAATTCGCCGGCAGTGCGGACGTCTTCTTCCGACGTGCCTTCGATCAGGACGATGCAACCGGGCACCGCGGTCGCATCGGCTCGCGCTTTTTTTTCCGCAGTCTCGATGCGGCTGATCGCTTCGTCCGCGACGCACAGGTGCACGCCGGCGATGCCCTTGCGTTCGGCGAGCGGAGGGAGCAGGCGGGACCGCATCGTCTCGAGCGCGTCGG
Organism: Casimicrobiaceae bacterium; assembly: GCA_035607385.1. Classification (GTDB taxonomy): domain Bacteria; phylum Pseudomonadota; class Gammaproteobacteria; order Burkholderiales; family Casimicrobiaceae; genus PALSA-1003. The sequence continues at coordinate 115 of DATNAR010000420.1, read as the reverse complement.
GGCGTTCCGCCGCGGCGACCTCGAAACGCTGCGTCAGCATGAATCCACCCTGGCCGACGCCTTCGCTGTAGACGACGCGGCAGAGCGAACGCGCGACGCGGCGGAATGACGGCAC
>DATNAR010000419.1:0-6011 GCA_035607385.1 Casimicrobiaceae bacterium | reverse complement strand
GCGCGTGGTGCAGGTGCTCTGCCGCCGCCGCAAGAACAATCCGCTGCTGGTCGGCGAAGCCGGCGTCGGCAAGACTGCCATCGCGGAAGGCCTCGCGCGCCGCATCAACGACGGCAACGTTCCGGAGATGCTCAAGGATTTCGTCGTCCACTCGCTGGACATGGGCGCGCTCCTCGCCGGGACGAAGTACCGCGGCGACTTCGAGCAGCGGCTGAAGGCCGTGCTCAAGCAGCTGACCGAAAATCCGCGGACGATCCTGTTCATCGACGAGATCCATACGATCATTGGCGCGGGAGCGGCCTCGGGCGGCACGCTCGACGCGTCGAACCTGTTGAAGCCCGCGCTGTCGACCGGCGCGCTCAAGTGCATAGGCGCGACCACGTATAACGAGTACCGCGTGATCTTCGAAAAGGATCATGCGCTGTCGCGGCGCTTCCAGAAGATCGACGTGCCCGAGCCTTCGATTGCCGAGACGATCGAGATCCTGAAGGGCCTGAAGACGCGCTTCGAGCAGCATCACGGCGTCAAATATGCGCCGGCTGCATTGACGACCGCGGCCGAGCTCGCCGCGCGCTTCATCAACGACCGGCATCTGCCCGATAAGGCGATCGACGTCATCGACGAAGCCGGTGCCGCGCAGAAGATCCTGCCGAAGTCCAGACAGAAGAAGGTGATCAACAAGACGGAGATCGAGGAGATCGTCGCCAAGATCGCGCGCATTCCGGCCAAGAGCGTGAGCTCCGACGACCGCAACGCGCTGAAGACGCTCGACCGGGATCTGAAGAATGTCGTCTTCGGCCAGAATCTGGCGATCGACGCGCTGGTCGCGGCGATCCGGATGGCGCGATCGGGCCTGGGCAATCCGCGCAAGCCGATCGGCAACTTCCTGTTCTCGGGTCCGACCGGTGTAGGCAAGACCGAGGTCGCCCGCCAGCTGGCGTTCTGTCTCGGCGTCGAGCTGCTGCGCTTCGACATGTCCGAGTACATGGAGCGGCACGCGGTTTCGCGCCTGATCGGCGCGCCGCCCGGGTACATCGGCTTCGACCAGGGCGGGCAGCTCACCGAGGCGATCACCAAGCATCCGTACAGCGTTCTGCTGATGGACGAGATCGAGAAAGCGCACCCCGACATCTTCAACATCCTGCTGCAGGTGATGGATCACGGCACGCTGACCGACAACAATGGCCGAAAAGCCGACTTCCGCAACGTGATCATCATCATGACGACCAACGCCGGCGCCGACGTGCTGTCGAAGAGCTCGATCGGCTTTACCACCAACAAGCAGGCCGGCGACGAGATGGAATCGATCAAGCGCATGTTCACGCCTGAGTTCCGCAACCGGCTGGACGCGACGATTTCGTTCGCATCGCTCGACCACGAGGTGATTCTGCGCGTCGTCGACAAGTTCCTGCTCGAGCTCGAGAACCAGCTGCACGAGAAGAAGGTCGAGCCCTCGTTCACGCCGAAGCTGCGCGAGTTCCTGGCGAAAAAGGGGTTCGATCCACAGATGGGCGCGCGCCCGATGGCGCGGCTGATCCAGGACACGATCCGCAAGGCGCTGGCCGACGAGCTGCTGTTCGGCCGCCTCGTCAGCGGCGGCAAGGTGACGATCGATGTCGGCGACGACGAAAAGATCACGCTCGAGTTCGACGAAACGAAAGAAGCCGCGCCGGTCGCTTGAACGTGACCGCCTTGCCGCGGACAACGGGAGCCTCGAGGCTCCCGTTGCTTTTTTGTGCGCCGCGCGCGATTGAATTCGAAGCCGAAATCGGCGACGATGCCACGATGAAGCGCGCGTTGCCGTCGATTCTCTTCGCCGCCGCGTGCGGCACAGGCGCGGCATTGCCGGCGATCGCTGGCGCGAGCGACACCGGGCGCGACATCGCCGCCAATTGCACGAGCTGCCATCACGGCGATCGCCGCGACGGCGCCGCGATTCCCGGCCTCGCCGGCATGGACAAGGCAGCAATCGTCGATCGTGTGCGCGAATTCCGCGATGGCCGCCGCCCCTCGACGATCATGCAGCAGCTCGCCAACGGCTATACCGACGCACAGATCGAAGCCGCGGCGTCGTATCTGGCGGCGCAGAAGCGGTGACCGCCGCTCGCGGCCTTACCCGCCGCCGCCTGCTCGGAGCGGGCGCGGCGACGGTGCTCGCACGGGCGCTGGGCGCCTGCGCCGACGCCGCAGCGGCGAGTGCGCCCAAAGTCGTCGTCGTCGGCGGCGGCTATGGCGGGGCGACGGCGGCCCGCTATTTGCGCCTGTGGAGCGGCGGCACGATAGAGGTGACGCTGGTCGAGCGCGACGCCGCGTTCGTTTCCTGCCCGTTGTCCAACCTGGTGATCGGCGGCAGCAGGCAGCTGTCCGACATCACGATCGGCTACGGCGGCCTCGAGAAGCTGGGTATTCGCCGCATCCGCGGCGAGGCGACCGCCATCGACGCGACGGCGCGCACCGTCGGCGTCGCCGGTGGGGAGCGGCTTGCCTACGACCGGCTGATCCTCGCCCCGGGCGTCGACTTCATCTACGACGGTATTCCGGGGCTGGCGGGTGCCGCCGCGCAGGCACGGGTGCCGCACGCCTGGAAGGCCGGGCCGCAGACGGTCGCCTTGCGCGCACAACTCGAGGCGATGCGCGATGGCGGCGTGTTCGCGATTCACGTGCCGAGGGCGCCTTATCGCTGCCTGCCGGCGCCGTATGAACGCGCGTGCCAGGTCGCCCATTATTTCCTCCGGCACAAGCCCAAGTCGAAAGTGATCATTCTCGACGCCAACGAGGAAGTGCAGTCGAAAAAGGCGCTTTTCACCGCGGCGTGGAACGGTCGCTATCGCGGCTATGTCGAATACCGGCCGAACAGCGAGCTGGCCGACGTCGATATCGCGGGCTCGACGATCAAGCTCGATTTCGACGATGTTCGCGCCGATGTGATCAACGTGATTCCGCCGCAGCGCGCGGGCGCCATCGCGCGCCAGCTGGGCATCGCCAATGCCAACGGCAGTTTCTGTCAGGTCGATTTTCTTTCCTACGAGTCGACGGCACAGAAGTACATTCATGTACTCGGCGACGCGATCCAGACGGCGCCTCTGATGCCGAAGTCCGGGCACATGGCCAACCAGCACGGAAAAGTGTGCGCGGCCGCGATCGTCGCGCTGCTTCAGGACAGCGACGTCAATCCGTCGCCGTTGATCGCCAATGCGTGTTACAGCTATATCGACGACAAGGAAGTCGCGCACATCGCGTCGGTGCATGCCTACGACCGCGCGCAAAAGACGATGCTGGTCGTCCCAGGCAGCGGCGGCCTGTCGTCAGCACCGAGCGTCGAGGAGGCGGTCTACGCCGAGGCCTGGGCGCGCAACATCTGGTTCGACATACTGGGCTGATATCGCATGATCCGTCGCTCCGCGGCTCGCGTCACCTTGCACATCGATTCGCTCGGGCGTTCGGCGCGAGCTCGCGCCCGAGCCGACGGCCGAGGCGGGCTGCGCCGAGGCATCCACCTGCTGTTGCTCGCGCTGCCGCTTGTGTGCGCGATCGTCGGCAACTCGGCCGCGGCCGCGGACGAGACGTACCCGGACCGGCCGATTCATCTGGTCGATCCGTACGGGGCCGGCGGGGCGAACGATCTGTTCGGCCGGATCATCGGCGCGAGACTCGCCGAGGCTCTCGGACAACCGGTGATCGTGGAGAATCGCGGCGGCGCGGGCGGCAACATCGGTACCGAGTACGTCGCGAAGGCGAAGCCCGACGGCTATACGCTGCTGATCGGCTCGAACGGCAACAACACGATCAATCCGGCGCTTTATCCGTCGCTGCCGTTCGATGCGGCGCACGCGTTTTCAGCGATTACCAAGTTGGCGACGGTGCCGGTGGTTCTCGTCGCTTCTCCGTCGCTGCCGGCCACCAAGCTTGGCGACGTGATCCAACTCGCGAAGAGCCAGCCGGGAAAGCTCGCCTACGCAAGTCCCGGCGTCGGCTCCACTGCGCACCTGACCGCCGCGCTGCTCGCATCCCGTACCGGCATCGAATTGCTTCACGTGCCTTACAAGGGCGGCGGAGCCGCGATCGGCGGCGTTCTGACCGGTGACGTGCCATTGGCGTTCGTCGTTATCAGCACCGCTCAGGCGCTCGCACAGGCGGGCCGGGTACGGGCGATCGCGGTCACCAGCATCGCGCGCAGTGCGGCGATGCCCGAGGTGCCGACGGTCGCCGAATCCGGTGTTCCCGGATTCGACGTCTCGTCGTGGTACGGCCTGCTCGCGCCGGCGGGGACGCCGCCGGACATCATCGCGCGGCTGCACGCTGAAACGATCCGCATCCTCAAGCAACCGGATGTGCAGCAGCAGTTTCTCGCGATGGGTGCGGCGCCGGTCGGCAATACGCCCGAGGCATTCGATGAAGAAATCCGCGCCGATCTCGCGCGCTGGGCAGCGGTGGTGAAGGCGGCAGGCATCCGTGCCGAATGAGCGGCCACGCCGGCGCGCGGCGAGCGCTGCCGTGAGATCCGTCGAACCCCGGTTCGAATCATGACGATCAGCGTGCTGCTGGCTGCGACGGCCACCCAGTACATCGGAACGGCGCGCATCCCCGGCGCGCTCTCCGCCAACGGCTTCGAAGTAAGCCTGCTCGCGCCGCGCGGGACGCTGGCCGAGAAAAGCCGCCACGTCGGCAGGATCGAGCACCTGCCCGACAGTGCGACGCCGCGGCAATGGGTTCACGCGTTTGCCGCGATGGTCGACGCGGTTTCGCCGCGGGTCGTGCTGTCATGCGATGACACCGCACAGCGCCTGCTTCAGGCCGTCGCGCTCTCGCCGCCGGACGACATGCCGGCGACGCAGCGCCTGCGCCTCGCCGACCTCGTGCGGACATCGCTTGGCGCGCCTGAATTCTATCGGGTCAGCGTCGACAAGACGCTGCTGCCCGCCGCCGCGAGCGAGCTGGGGGTGCGCGTGCCACCGTACGCGGTCGTCTCCGAGCTTGACGAGCTCGAGGATTTCGCCGCCGTCCACGGATTTCCCATCGTGCTCAAGCGGGCCTTTGGCGCGGCCGGGGAATGGGTGGAGATCGCCGCCGATCGCCAGCAGCTTGCGGCGGCGTATACGAAGTTCATTGCGGCCGTGACCCTCGAGCTGGCCGACGTCGCGCCGCGGACCTTGCTCGCGCAGGCGCACGTCGCCGGCATGATCCGTAACCAGGGTGTGGCCGCGTGGCAGGGCCGGATGCTCGCCGGCTTCGTGCGCGAGAAGATGATCGCGCATCCCCATCCGATGGGACCGTCGACCGTGAATCGCTATTTTCACTCGCACGAGACCCAAGACTTCGCCGAGAGGCTGGTGCGTGGTTTCGGAATGAGCGGAATGTTCGGCATCGAGTTCATCGCCGATCACGACAGCGGCGTCGCGTACCTGCTGGAGATCAACCGCAGGATCACGCCGGGGTCGCCGACGGGTGCCCTAGTCGACGTCGATCTTTGCGCGGCGCTCCGCGCCGCTATCGAAGACGCTCCGAACCCGTCGCGACGCCGGCTGGACGATGGCGAGGAGCACGTGATCGCGCACTTTCCGCAGGAATGGCTGCGCGATCCGGCCAGCCGCTATCTTCGCCGCTGCCGCGTCGACGCGCCTTGGGACGACCCTGCACTCTTCAAGGCGATGGCGGCGCTGCGTCCGACGTAGCGAAGCATCGCTCGCATGCAGACAGGCCGGGTCGAGTCGACGCGGAAGACATTTCCATAAGGTGGACACCCATTTGTCCCCGTCGCAGCGGGCTCGGCTGCGGAAGTTCGTGGGAAATCAACGGCGTTTATTACGCCAGCGCCGGCTCGGAGGTGCGATATAGTGCGTCGCAGCAGATAGGGGCGGCGAAAGAGCTTGTTTTCTTCCATCATCCGGAATTCATTTTTAACTCGATGATTATTTGTAATATTTATCATAGTGCAGTGCGCAAAATAGGCTTGTAATTGCCCGGAGCCTTTGCTACCGTCGATTGAACAGCAGCGGTGCGCGGTCCCGACA
>DATNAR010000405.1:0-8556 GCA_035607385.1 Casimicrobiaceae bacterium | reverse complement strand
TGTGTCGCGAGAATCAGATGAATGCCGGCCGCACGCGCCTTTTGCGCGATCCGCGCGATCAGCTCCTCGATCTTCTTGCCGGTGACCATCATCAGATCGGCCAACTCGTCGATGACGACGACGATCAGCGGCATTTCCTCGATCGGTTCCGGGCTCTCCGGCGTCAGCGAGAATGGATTGGTCAACGGCTGGCCGGCCTTTTTCGCCTCGCTGACGCGCGCGTTGTAGCCGGAGAGATTGCGCACGCCCAGGGTGGACATCAGGCGGTAGCGGCGCTCCATTTCGCCGACGCACCAATGGAGCGCGTTGGCGGCGAGCTTCATGTCGGTGACGACGGGTGCCAGCAGATGCGGAATCCCTTCATACACCGAAAGCTCCAGCATCTTCGGGTCGATCAGGATCAGCCGAACCTGGCGCGGCTCGGCCTTGTACAGCAGCGACAGGATCATCGCGTTGACGGCCACCGACTTGCCCGACCCGGTCGTGCCGGCGACCAGCAGGTGCGGCATGCGGGCGAGGTCGACGATGACCGGCTTCCCCGCGATGTCCTTGCCCAATGCAAGCGACAATGGGCTCGCCGTATCGTTGTAGGTCGTCGACGACAGTAGCTCGACCAGGCGCACGATCTGCCGCTTGGCGTTCGGCAATTCGAGCCCCATGAACGATTTGCCCGGAATCGTCTCGACCACCCGTATGCTCACCACCGACAGCGCGCGCGCCAGATCCTTCATCAGATTGACGATCTGCGCGCCCTTGACGCCGATCGCCGGCTCGATTTCGAAGCGCGTGATCACCGGTCCCGGGTACGCGGCCAGCACCTTGACCGATACGCCGAAATCGGCGAGCTTGCGCTCGATCAGGCGCGAGGTGAATTCGAGCGTCTCGGGGCTGATCTGCTCCTGCGCCGACGGCGCGTCTTCGAGCAGCGCCAGCGGCGGCAGCGGCGAGTCAGGCATGTCCTGGAACAGCGGTTTCTGCTTTTCCTTGATAACCCGCTCCGAACGGGGCACGTCGACCATCGCCGGCACCACGACGACCGGTTCGCGATCCTCGACGCTTTCGCGCGCGGCCTCGACGAACTGCTCGCGCTCCTCCAGCGCCACGGCGCCGATTTCGCGATCGCGCCGCGCATCGCGTCGCTGCCGCAACCTTGCGATCAGGCGCTCGATGCCACCGCCGACGCGCTCCATCAGGCGCAGCCACGACATGCCGGTGAACAACGACCAGCCGATGGCGAAGAGCGCGATCAGCAGCAGCGTGCCGCCGTTGAATCCCAGTGCGCGCGAGAATCCCGACCCGATCACCTCGCCCAGTGCGCCGCCGGGCGAGTGCGGCAGCGCCGCGGGCAGGCGATACAGGCGCAGCGCCTCGAGTGCTGCGCTGGACAGCAGGACCAGCGCGAACCCCGGCACGGCGAGCCAGGGATGATGCCGGTCGGCGGCCTCGATCGAGCGCGTCAGATGCCGGTAGCCGGTCACCACCAGCACGATGCCGGCGAAGACCCACCACCACGCGGAGACGCCGAACAGATACAGCAGCAGGTCGGCGAGCCATGCGCCGACCGCGCCGCCCTTGTTGTGGATTGCCGTTCCGCTGCCCGAAAACGACCATCCCGGATCGCTGCGCTGATAGGTCGCAAGGATCAGCGCGAGATACGCGAATATGGCGACCACCAGCAGCCACCACGACTCGCGCACCAGCGCCGCGAGCCGTGGCGAAAGCGTCGGTTCGGGCGTCGCGGCCGCCCGGCGTTGCCTATGTGTTTTTTGCTTGAAAATCATAGATTTGTGCCGCGCACTTAGTGCGGTACATTATACACCGCGCGGCGTCCCGTCAGGCGCGGCTTGCGCCTCAGGGCACTACCCCAACATCGGTTAGAATCGGGCGGAGTGTTTCGTGCTCGAATGAACAGCACATCGACCGCATCATGTCCGCCAAACACCATCGCCTGTTGATTCTCGGCTCCGGCCCGGCCGGATTTACCGCGGCAGTATACGCCGCGCGCGCCAACCTGAAACCGGTCCTGATCACCGGATTGGCGCAAGGCGGGCAACTGATGACGACGACCGATGTCGACAACTGGCCGGCGGACGCGGACGGCGTGCAAGGTCCCGAGCTGATGGCGCGCTTTCAGAAGCATGCCGAGCGCTTCGACACCGAGATCATCTTCGACCATATCCACACCGCGGCGCTGCGCGAGCGTCCGCTGCGATTGGTCGGCGATATCGGCACCTACACCTGCGATGCGCTTATCATCGCGACCGGCGCGTCGGCGCGCTATCTCGGGCTGCCCTCCGAGCAGGCGTTCATGGGCAAGGGCGTTTCAGCCTGCGCGACCTGCGACGGCTTTTTCTACAAGGGACAGGATGTCATCGTCGTCGGCGGCGGCAACACCGCCGTCGAGGAAGCGTTGTATCTGTCGAACATCGCACGCCAGGTGAGCGTGGTCCACCGGCGCAACAAGTTCCGCGCCGAGGCGATTCTGGTCGACAAGCTGATGGCCAAGACGGCGCACACCGGCAACGTGCGCGTGCTGTGGGACCACACGCTCGACGAGGTCATCGGCGACAAGTCCGGCGTCACCGGCGCGCGGCTGAAACACGTCGGAACCGGTGCGACGCGCGAGCTCGCGGCACAGGGCGTTTTCATCGCCATCGGGCACACGCCCAATACGCAGCTGTTCGAGGGACAGCTGGCGATGGTCGAGGGCTACATCACCGTCAAGGGCGGCAGCTCGGGCGACGCGACGGCGACCAGCATTCCCGGCGTATTTGCCGCGGGCGACGTCGCCGATCATGTCTACCGGCAAGCCGTTACCAGCGCCGGAACCGGATGCATGGCAGCACTGGACGCCGAAGCGTATCTCGACAATCCGCTGCCGGTGCCGCAGACCGTCGCGCTGTCGGTCGAATAAACGCAACGGGATCGATGACGCGCGGCGCTTGTCCGTCGCCCTCGCCCGGGCGTCGGTTTCGCCGCGGACGCTCGCGAGGATGATCGCACGATGGCCAAGCTCTCGGATCTGAAAGCCTTGCTGCAAAGCGCCGGGAGCAAGCCCGCTGCGGCGCCGTCCGGGCGCGCCGCGGCGAGCGCCAGCAAGCGCGCGCCCGCTCCCGCCGCGCCGGCCGATCCCGACATCGATCTCGGCCATGCGTTCGCCGACGTCGCGCCACTGCCCGCGCACAACCGCGCGCGCCTCGCCAAGACGCGACCCGCGCCGACGCCGGCCAAGCGGCTGGCGGACGAAGCCGACGCGCTCGCGGCGAGCAAGTTCGGCTCCGAGCCGTCCCCGTCGTCGTGGGAAATCGGCCAGGAGCAGGAGGCGCAGCAGACGTTCCTGCGCCCGGGCCTGGGTGCCGACGTGCTCGTCCGGCTGCGGCGCGGTCACTGGTCGGTGCAGGGCGAGCTCGATCTGCATCGTCTTACCAGCAGCGAGGCGCACGACGCGCTTGCCGATTTCCTGTTCGATGCGCGCGGTCGGGGCCTGCGCTGCGTGCGCGTCATTCACGGCAAAGGCTTGTCATCCCCGAATCGCGAACCGGTGCTCAAGAGCAAGGTCCGCCGCTGGCTGTCGCAATGGGATGAAGTTCTCGCCTATTGCGAAGCGCCGCGCCATGGCGGTGGCGGCGGCGCCGTCGTGGTGCTGCTCAAGGCGCCTGGTTAGGCAAGTCGCGTCGCAAACGCTCAGGCCGGCCGACGATGCGACAGCGCCGGCAGATCGCGCCGGACCTGTGCGATTCGCGCGCCGTCGATCTCCCCGACGACGACGCCTTCGCCCTCGGCCAATTCGGCGACGACCGTGCCCCACGGATCGATCAGGACGCTGTGGCCGTAGGTCCGCCGGCCGTTGGCATGCGTGCCGCCCTGTGCGGCGGCCAGCACATAGCATTGGTTTTCGATCGCCCGCGCCTTGAGCAGCACGTGCCAGTGCGCGGCGCCGGTCACCGCGGTGAACGCCGAGGGCACGACGATCAGTGCCACGTCGCGATAACCGCGGTAGAGCTCGGGAAAGCGCAGGTCGTAGCAGACCGACAGGCCGACGCGGCCGACTGGCGAATCGAAGGTGACGCCGGCGCTTCCCGGCTCGATGGTTTTCGCCTCGTCGTAACGCTCGTCGCCCTGGCTGAACGCGAACAGGTGGACCTTGTCGTAGCGCGCCACTCTTCTTCCGAGTGGATCGAATACCAGCGAAGCGCTGCGCACCCGCGCCGGATCGGCGGTAGCGATCGGCACCGTGCCGCCGATCAGCCACAGCTGCTGCTCGCGTGCGACGCGGGACAGAAAATCCTGCTGTTTCCCGTGGCCGTCGGTCTCGCGCGCATCGACCTTGTCGGTGGGCCGCGCGCCGAAAATGCCGAAGTATTCGGGCAGCAGGACGAGTTTCGCGCCCTGCTCTCTCGCCGCGACGATCAGCGGCTCGACCGCGGCCAGATTGGCATCGACGCTGCCGCCCGACACCGTCTGCACCGCGGCCACCCGCATGCTTCCGGCGCCGGCCGCGACACTCATTGCGGTGCCGCCTCGGGCTTGCTTGCCGAGGCGGCCGCCGGCGCCGGGAACCTGCCTTCGCGCTCCACCACGGGGTCCGACCAGCTGCCGGTCACCGCATAGCCGTACGAAAATATCTGCTCGATCGGATCCTGCATGGCCTTCTGCGCCAGCAGCGACCCCGCATAGACCGCGGCGCCGATGACCGGATTGGCAAGCAGCAGCGCTGCCGCGCCGACCGATACGCCGGCCGACAATGTGGGTTGCACGCGCACGGACAGATGCTGCGTCTCGCGCGCGATATCGGCCTCGCCCTGGATCGCCACGCGCGCCGACGGTCCGACGATCTTCAGATTCTCGCTTTTCATCACGCCGTTCTGAATGCGCACGTCGCCGGTAATTTCGTCGAACGCAAATCCCTCGGCGAAAAGATCCTGGAAATCGAACGTCAGTCGCCGCTTCAGCGATTGCAGCGAAAGCACGCCCAGAAGCTTGCCCAGTCCGGGATCGAGCTTGGTGAACTGGCCGCGCCCGGTCTCGAGGCGAAGCTTGCCGTTGAGCGTCGGATAGTCGAAATCCTGCGGCCCTCCCACCCATGAGACCTGGCCGCGGATCCGCGTCGGGCCGTCGCGGACCGCGTCCGGCAGCGCGTAGCGCGCCAGGTACCTGCCCGCGTCGCGCACGTCGAGATCGGCGTCCAGCGTCGTCTGCTCGTTGCCGCCGCCGCCGCGCCACCAGCCGTTGGCGTCGAGCCGCCCGTCGTCGTTGATCAGGCGCAAGCTGTCGATCCGCCAGTCCGCGCCGCGCGGCTGCGCGTTCAACTCGAGGCGCCCCAGGTCGCGCTCCTTCAGGCGCAAAGTTTCGGCCGACAAATCGATCTCCGGCCAGCTGTTGACTTGCGACGGCGGGGTCGCCGTCGGTGCCGCGTGCGATGAGGTCGGCGGTGTCAGGCGTTGCAGGCGCGCGACGATGCGGCCGTTCGGATGCGCCGGCGCCGCCGCTTCCCAGCGTGCCATGCCTTCGAGCTCGCGGCCGCGCAGATCGAGTTGCCAATCGTTGCCGCCGCGAGTCGCGGCGACGTGCAAATCGTTCAGCCGCCGGCCGAATACGTCGAGCGCGCCAGCACTGACGTCGAGACCCGACAGCGGCAAGGGTCCGCTGTCGACACTGGCGTCCAACTTCTCGCGCAGCGCCAGCCAGCCGTCGAGATCGAGTTGATCGACGTCGCCACGAATCCAGAGTCCGCGACGATCGGGCGTACCGCTGGCCTTGCCCAGCGAAAGCAGAGCGCGCTCGGCGACGGGACCGGATGCGGGCAGGCGTCGCTGGACGGTCAGCCGCGCCAGCCGGCCGTAGCTGAACAACAGCACATCGGCGGCGGCTTCGGTCTGGCGGCGCTCGATCCGGAGCGGCATTGCATCGCCCGACGGCTTGCCCGCGGGGACCGGCAAGTCGACGGTGACGCCTTTCAGCGTGGTGTCGAGCGTCCAGTTCGAGCGGTCCGGCGCGACATTGAGCGCAAGTTGCCAGTCGGTCGTGCCGGTCAGGCGCGCCGCAAGGACTTGTCGCGGATACTGCGTGCGCAGCAAGCCGACGTCGGCATTCCCCTGCGCATCGACGCGCATGCCGCCTACCGCACCCGATATCGTCAGGCGCGCCGGACCACCGAAGATCTCGGCGGTCAGTCCGGTGCTGCGGATGTCGCGGCGCGTGAACACGAGCTTGCCATTGAGCTGGCTCAACGGCGGGATGCCTCCGCCGAAATTGATGCGATTGCCGGAGAAGGTGAAGTCGCCGGCGATCTGATCGCCATCGTGGTTGCCGATCGGCAGTTCCAGCTTGAGCGAGAGCTTGCCATCGCCGCTGGCTTCGGCGCCGCGGGTGGTGTGATCCAGCCACTCGTCGACGGGGCTTTCGGCGATGAAGCGCAGGAAATCCGTGGCCGGCCCTGCCGCTTCGCCCTCGATGCGCAACGCCGGATGCGCGATTCGCATATCGGGGATTTCGATCTTTATCCGGCTGATGGCCGCGTTGAAAGCGCGGCCGTTGCGGCCGTCGACGCTGATCCGCGCTCCGTCGACCTTGACGTCGCCCTCGAGATTGGTCAGCCGCGGCCAATGCGTCGCGTAGTCAAGCGTCACGCCTTGCGCCTTCGCGCTCGCCGTGAATTGGCCCTTCTTGCCGTCGGCGAACGGGAAATCGGCGAGATTGCCCGAGACCTTCAGCCGCGCATCGTTCGATGTGCCGGCGAGGACGCTGGTGCGTATCCAGTCGCGCACGCCGGCCCCGGCGGCCAGAGGCACGTAACGGTGAAGCTGCGCTGCCTCGAGCCGCGAAAATTGCGCGCTTGCATCGACGGCGCCCGGTCCTTCGGCAAGCGTGCGGTATTCACCGTTGACCACGCCCGCCGCATCGGCGTTGGCGAGCGCCAGTTGCTCGACCTGGATGGCATAGCCCTCCGCCGACTTGCGCCAGCGGAGCTGTCCCTTGGCGGTATCGAGCGCCAGCGTCTGCGCGAACAGATGGGGCCAATGCACGGCAAGCGCGCGGCTATCGAGCTTGATCGCTCCGTCGTGGTCGGTGGCGGCGATGCTGCCGGAGAGACCGGTGACGCCGGGCACCGCTCCTTCCTGCACGAAACCGAGTCCGGCAAAGTTGGCCGAGGCGTCGAACGCAGTCGGTGCGGCGATATCGCCGGTCCAATGCAACGCGACGGCATCGAGCGTTCCGCGCGGCGCGAACCGCGCAAGATCATCCCGCCATCGTGTCGGCAGCGGCAGGTAGGGCACCAGCTGCCGCAGCGGAGCGAGCTCCACGCGAGTGAACGAGGCATTACCGTCGATCGGGCGGCCGGCGGCGTAGCGCATCGCCAGCTGGAAATCGGTGGGATCCAGACGTGTCTCCCCCGGCGCAGCAAACGCAAGCTGTCGCGCGTAGACTTCGCGGCGCGACGGGTCATCGTGCCATCCGACACGGCCTTCCAGGCGGGCCAGCGTAAGCTGCGGCAAATCGCCGGCAAGCTTGCCCTCGACGCCGGTCAGGATCACGTCGGCGACCAGATCGCGCGGCTCCCCGGCTGCGATCTCCAGCCACATTCGCACGGCGCCCTTGCCATCGCTGATCGGAAGCCCGGGCGGCAGCCATGCGCGCCAGGCACCCACGTCGGCGTAGTCGAGGCGCGCGTAGAAGCGTCCGGACGCGGCCTGCCAATCGGAGAGCGACCCGCTGGTGAAATCGCCACGCACGTCGAGCGGCGCGGCGAGACTCGCGGGCGGTACGCCGGTCAATCCGAAGCGATGGCGGCCGGCGCGGTTTTCCAGCCGCAGGACGACGTGCTCGAGCGTCAGCTGCGGTGCGCCGCGCAGCTCATCGCGCCACGCGATGAACGCGTCACGGATCACGATGCGCGGCTGGCGCAGCACCCATTCCACGATCCCCTGCTCCCCGGGCTTTTCGGTCAGATCCAGCGTCATTCCCGCCACGTGCAACATGCCGGCGGCGTCGCGGCGGACGATCAATCGGGGCTCGTCGATCGAAAGCTGCTTCAGGCGCAACTGGAAGAACAGCAGCGAATCCCAGGCGATGGTCAACCGCATGTCGGGCAACGTCACGCTCGCGACACTGGCTCCGGGCTCGGTGATGCGCAGATTGCCGATGTCCAGGCGTGGGTTCCAGCCGTCCCAGCCCGTGACGACCGACCCGATCTCCACCGGCTGGCCGATCTGTGCCGCAAGCAGATGCGCTACCGCGTCGTGGTGGTCTTCGACGCGCGGAAAAATGATAAAGCGCACCGCCAGCAATATCAGGCAGGCCGCGACGACGAAGATCAAGACGACCGTGCGTGCGGCGCACAGCGTCTTGCGAAGCGAAGCAGGAAGGGCGGGGAGAAAACTCGAAGATGCGCGCGCGAAAGGCATAATAGGTCGTTCTGGCGCGATTTTAATACGGAAAGGGGCGGCCGCCGCGTTGAATCCCAGGATGGACCTCGCTGCAGCGTACGAGTTCAGCCGCTACGCGCAGCGCCTTCGCGTCGCCGATCCCGGCTTGTGCGCCTCGGTCGAGGCGGTG
>DATNAR010000402.1:0-3709 GCA_035607385.1 Casimicrobiaceae bacterium | reverse complement strand
TCAACAAGGGCCTGCGCATCTATCAGGGATTTGCTTCGGTCGGCGCCGACTCGACGCTGGTGACGTTCCGTGCCGAAGCGCCCGCCATCGGCATCAAGCGCTTGCTGAAGCCGCTGTTCGAGATGGCCATTCGCAAGGCGGTTAAAAAAGGTCTGGAGGAGGATCGCATCGACCTCGAGGAGCGGGGGTACGGCGCCGCGACAGCCTGAGGATCGGCAGCCGCGGGCCGCCGGGTATGCGCTTGAACCGGGCGTCATCGCCCACATCTAACCCGGTACGAGAGACCACGATGCCATCGCGAAGCCCAACCGACCTGATGTGGGCGCAAGCCTTTGACCTGATCGAGCAGGCGGAGCGCATTCACCGGCAATTCTTCCGCCTGAGCGCATCGGCGCGGCCGCATGCGGTCTGGGAGCCGCCGGTCGACGTGTTCGAGGACGAGCGCGAGGTCGTCATCGTCGTCGCGCTGCCCGGCGTTTCGCCGGAGCGAATCGAGGTGAGCACCGAGCCCGCGGCATTGGTCGTGCGCGCCGAGTGCCCGCTGCCTTTCGCCGGATCGCGCCGCGCCGTGCAACGCCTCGAGATTCCGTACGGCTATTTCGAACGAAGGATTCCGTTGCCCGACGCCCGACTCGAGGCGGGCACGCGCGAATCCAGCGACGGCTTGCTGATCGTCAGATTGCGCAAGACTGCTTAGGCGGGAACACTGTGAACGAACCGACCAAAATCGAACCCATCCCCGCCAGCGCCGACGCGACCACCCGGGCCGACGCGCTTGCGCCGCAGGGAAAGCGCCAGGGCGAGGCTGCTTCGCGTCCGCTGCCGGACGACGCGCTGATCATCGTCCCGGTGCGCAATGTCGTCCTGTTCCCCGGCATGGTCGTGCCGCTGATGGTCGACCGCGAGCGTTCGCGGGCAGCGGTGCAGGAAGCGGTGCGGCTGCAGCGCCCGCTGGGCATTCTTCTGCAGAGCAAGCGCGACGCCGAGCAGCCGGGCCCCAACGACCTGCACTGGGTCGGCACCACCGCGACGGTATTGCGCTACATCACCGCACCCGATGGCTCGCACCACGTGATCTGCCAGGGCGTGCAGCGCTTCCGGGCCCTGCAGTTCCTCGACGGCTACCCGATGCTGGCCGCGCAGGTGCAGCTGATCGACGAGCCTGTCCAGACCGACGTCGATATCGAGGGCCGCGCGCTCAATCTCAAGGAGCGGGCGATCGAGATCCTGCGCCTGTTGCCACAGGTGCCCGAGGAAATGGTCGCGGCGCTGCAAGGCGTCGAGGGCCCGGCGCGGCTCGCCGACTTCATCGCCGGATTGATGGATGTCGGCGTCGAGGAGAAACAGGCGCTGCTGGAGACATTCGACCTCAAGGCGCGGCTCGACAAGCTGCTCGACCTTCTTACGCACCGCATCGAGGTGCTCAAGGTGTCGCGCGAGATCGACGAGCGCACCAAGGCCTCGATCGACGACCGCAACCGCGAGCATCTGCTGCGCGAGCAGATGCGCACAATCCAGAAGGAGCTCGGCGACGGCGACCAGGCGGCGAGCGAGATCGCCGAGCTCGATAAGGCGATCACCGAAGCGAAAATGCCCGAAGAGGTGGAAAAGCAGGCGCGCAAGGAATTGAAGCGCCTCGAGCGCATGCCCGAAGGCGCCGGCGAATACTCGATGGTGCGCACCTATCTGGATTGGCTGATCGAGCTCCCCTGGGCGGCCGACACCGAAGACGCGATCGACATCGCCGGGGCGCGCAAGATTCTCGACGACGATCACTACGGCCTGGAAAAGGTCAAGAAGCGCATTCTCGAATATCTGGCGGTGCGCAAGCTCAACCCGTCGGGCAAGAGCCCGATCCTGTGCTTCGTCGGGCCGCCGGGCGTGGGCAAGACCTCGCTCGGCCAGAGCATCGCCAAGGCGACGGCGCGCAAGTTCGTGCGCGTGAGCCTGGGCGGCGTGCACGACGAGGCCGAGATCCGCGGCCACCGCCGGACCTACATCGGCTCGCTGCCGGGCAACATCATCCAGAGCCTGCGCAAGGCCGGCACGCGCAATTGCGTGCTGATGCTGGACGAAGTCGACAAGCTCGGCGCCGGCGGTTTTCACGGCGATCCGGCGTCCGCGCTGCTCGAAGTGCTCGATCCGGAGCAGAACTCGACGTTCCGCGACAATTATCTCGGCGTGCCGTTCGACCTGTCGGGCGTCATGTTCATCTGCACGGCGAACGTCCTCGACACGATACCGGGACCGTTGCGCGATCGGATGGAAGTCATCCAGCTGCCGGGCTACACGGCGCAGGAAAAGCTGCAGATCGCGCGTCGCTATCTGGTCGCGCGTCAGCTCGCCGCGACCGGTCTTACGGCGGAGCAGTGCCAGATCAGCGACGAGGCGCTGTCGGCGATCATCGACGACTACACGCGCGAGGCCGGCGTGCGCAACCTCGAGCGCGAGATCGGCCGCGTCTTCCGCAGCGTCGCAGTGCGCATCGCCGAGGGCAGCGCGCAGCAGGTGACGATCGCTCCGGCCGATCTGCCGGCGATCCTCGGCCCGCGCATTTTCGAAGCCGAGGTCGCGATGCGCAAGTCGATCCCGGGCGTGGCGACCGGCCTCGCGTGGACGCCGGTCGGCGGCGACATCCTGTTCATCGAAGCCGCGCGCATGCCCGGCGCGGGCAAGCTGATCCTGACCGGCCAGCTGGGCGAGGTGATGAAGGAAAGCGCGCAGGCGGCGCTGTCGCTGGTCAAGGCGCGGGCCGAGCGCCTGGGCATCGCGCCCGAGACGATCGAGAAGTCGGACATCCACGTGCACGTGCCGGCCGGTGCGACGCCGAAGGACGGCCCGAGTGCCGGGGTGGCGATGTTCGTCGCGCTGGTTTCGCTGCTGACCGGCCGGCCGGTCCACACCGACGTCGCGATGACCGGCGAGATCAGCCTGCGCGGGCTGGTGCTGCCCATTGGCGGCGTCAAGGAAAAGGTGCTCGCCGCGTTGCGCGCCGGCGTGACGACCGTCATGCTGCCGCTGCGCAACCAGCGGGACCTCGACGACATTCCGGCCGACGCGCGCGCGCAGCTCGAATTCGTCTGGATGGAGCGCGTCGACGACGCGATCGCGACGGCGCTTTCCACCCCGGCGCCAGCGCCGGCGGAAGGCGACCGAATTGGCCATTGAGGCGGCAAGCGTGGAACAGCGCGGGGCTCACATGACCCCCTACGACGCGCTCGGCCACTGGATCGATGCGCATCATCCCGAGCAGATCGAATTCCTGCGCACGATCGTCCGCGTTCCATCCGACACGCCGCCCGGCGACAATGCGCGTGCGGCGGAAGCCGCCGCGGCGCTCCTGACGGCCCAGGGGTACGACGTCGAGCGCCATCCGGTTCCCGCGGAGATCCTCGCCCGCTATGGGATGCAGAGCGTCACGAACCTGATCGTCCGGCAGCGCTTCGGCGCCGGCGGCCCCACGGTCGCGCTGAACGCGCACGGCGACGTCGTGCCGCCCGGCGGCGGATGGACGAGACCGCCGTACGAAGGCGTGGTCGACAACGGCCGCATGTACGCGCGCGGCGTGGCGGTCTCGAAGTCCGACATCGCGACTTACACGTACGCGCTGTCGGCGCTGCGCGCGCTGCATGGCGCCGGCACGCCGCTCGAAGGTGCCGTGGAGCTGCATTTCACCTACGACGAGGAAGTGGGTGGTCTCGCCGGCCCC
>DATNAR010000387.1:0-2809 GCA_035607385.1 Casimicrobiaceae bacterium | reverse complement strand
AGGGTGACGCGGATCGGCGCCGGACAGACGCTGGCGGCGATGCTCGCCGACGGGGACATCGACGCCCTGCACGCGGCGCGCATTCCGTCGACCTTCGTGAGCCGGCCAGGATCGGTTCGGCGGCTGTTCGAGAATTACGTCGAGGTCGAGCGCGCCTATTATCGAAAGACCCGGATCTTCCCGATCATGCATACGGTGGCGATACGCCGCGACGTCTACAAAGCCAATCCCTGGATCGCGCAATCGCTGACCAAGGCGTTCGTGCAGGCGAAACAGCGCGTCTATCAGAATCTCTACACGACCTCCGCGCTGACGACGATGCTTCCCTGGCAGATCGCGCAGGTCGAGGAGGTGCGGCGCGACATGGGCGACGACTGGTGGCCGTACGGTTTCGAGGCGAACCGGCACGTGCTCGACACCTTCCTGCGCTATCACCACGAGCAGGGATTGTCGCCGCGCCGGCTGCAGCCGGAAGAGCTGTTCGCTCCGGAGACCCTGTCCTCGTTCCGGATCTAGCGTGACGGCTTGGTCAGGCGCCGAGCCGCGGCTCGAAGCGGCCGTCGATCGCCGTCCAGCCGGCGTCGGCGAAAATGACGGTGCCGGTCAGATAGCTGCTGGCGTCGGAGGCGAGGAAGACGATCGGTCCAGCCATCTCTTCCGGTTCCGCCCAGCGGCCGAGCGCGCATCGGCTGGCGTACGCGCGGTTCCATTCCGCATTCGACATGATCTGGCGCGTCAACGGTGTCGCGACGATGCCCGGCGCCAAGGCATTGACGCGCACGCCCGAGGGGCCGAGCTCGGACGCCAGGCCGCGCGCCATCTGGACGATGCCTGCCTTGGTCGAGGCGTAGATGCTCTGGCCGGGTTCGACGGTGACGGCGCGTATCGACGCCATCAGAATGATGCTTCCGCTCTTGCGCTCCGCCATCGCACGAGCGCAGGCCCGTGCGACGCGAAACGTGCCCTTGAGGTTCAGCTCGATCACCCGGTCGAACTCCTCGTCGGTGTAATCGAGCAGGCGCTTGCGCAGATTGACCGCTGGCGTCATCAGTAGCACGTCGAGGCGGCCGTGCGCCTGCAGCACGGCGTCCACCATCCGCTCGACAGCGCCGGTGTCACGCACGTCTATGGCCGATCCGGTCGCCTTGCCGCCGGCGGCCTCGATGCGTGCGGCGACGCCTTCGGCGTCCGCGAGCGCGATATCCGCGACGCAGACGTGCGCGCCGTGAGCCGCGAGGCCTTCGGCGCCGGCCTGCCCGATGCCGGAGCCGCCGCCGACGACGAGGGCAACACGACCCGACAGCTGGAACAGCGCCCGATAGTCAAAGGATTTCGCTGGATTCATCGCCCGACTCCGCGGCAGGTGAGCCGCCTTCCGAGATCCACTATAGTAACGCCTCGTCGCCGTTGCAGTCCCTCATACTTCGCCGTGCGCCGCAATCCCGTGGTCGGCGGCAAAAGAACGAGTCCAGGCAGGCACGGTCTCAAAACAGGCGCTGCTCACGTCAGTGGGGCAGCCGATCGAACGTTTGGAGTTTCACCCATGGCAATCAAGGCAATCAACCCGACAACCGGCGAAGTTTTCGAATCCTACGACGAGGCCGCTCCCGATGCGGTGAACAAAATCATCGGCGAGGTCGATGCGGCTTTCCTCGAGTGGCGCCGCGTACCGATCGCGGAACGCGCGCGACCGATGCGCAAGGCGGCGGCAATCCTGCGCGCTGAAGCGCACGATCACGCCCGTCTGATGGCGCGGGAAATGGGCAAGCCGGTCAAGGACGGTATCGCCGAGGCGCAGAAATGCGCGACCGGCTGCGATTTTTACGCGGACAACGCCGAACGGCTGCTGGCGCGCGAGACGATCGCGACCGAAGCCCGTTCGAGCTTCGTCACCTTCAATCCCCTCGGCGTCGTCCTTGCCGTGATGCCGTGGAACTTCCCGTTCTGGCAGGTCTTTCGCTTTGCCGCCCCCGCCTTGATGGCAGGCAACGCAGGCGTGCTGAAACATGCGTCGAACGTGCCGGGCTGCGCACTGGCGATCGAGGACATCTTTCGCCGCGCCGGATTCCCGGCCAATCTGTTCCGGACGCTGATGATTGGCAACAAGCGGGTCGATGCGGTGATCGAGCACCCGCTCGTGCGGGCGGTGACGGTGACCGGCAGCGGCGCGGCTGGACGCGCGATTGCGGCCAAGGCGGGCGCGATGCTGAAGAAGACGGTCCTGGAGCTCGGCGGCAGCGATCCGTATCTGGTGCTCGAGGACGCGGATCTCGAGCTCGCGGCCAGGGTGTGCGCGAAGGGCCGGCTGGTGAATTCGGGACAAAGCTGCATCGCCGCGAAGCGTTTTATCGTCGTCGACGCGGTCCGTGCGCAATTCGAGCCGCTGTTTGTCGAACGAATGAAAGCCGCAAGGATGGGCGACCCGCTCGACGACCAGACGGAGATCGGCCCCCAGGCGCGAACCGACCTGCGCGACGCATTGCATGCCCAGGTCGAGGCGAGCCTCGGCAAGGGCGCACGTTGCCTGCTGGGAGGAAAAATCCCCGAGGGTCGCGGCGCGTACTATCCGGCGACGGTGTTGACCGATGTCCGGCCCGGGATGCCGGCCTACGAGGAGGAGCTGTTCGGCCCGGTCGCCGCCGTGATTCCGGTCAAGACCGAAGCCGAAGCGATAGCCGTCGCGAACGATTCGGTGTTCGGGCTGGGCGGCGCCGTGATCACGCGCGACCTCGCGCGCGGCGAGCGCATTGCAGCAGAGCTGATCGAGAGCGGCTGCGTCTTCGTCAACGAATCGGTGCGCTCGGACGCC
>DATNAR010000371.1:0-18127 GCA_035607385.1 Casimicrobiaceae bacterium | reverse complement strand
CTGCCTCTCGATCTTCTGCAGCGTGCTCGCGGCTTATGCGATCGAGCGGTTGCGCTTTCGCGGTTCTCGCTATGTCGGCATGAGCATTTTTCTGGCCTACCTGGTCCCGCCTTCGATACTGTTCATCCCGCTCGCCGCGATGGTGTACAAGCTCGATCTGTTCGATACGCGGCTGGCGCTGATCCTCACCTATCCGACGTTCCTGATCCCGTTCTGCACATGGCTGCTGATGGGGTACTTCAAGACGATACCGATCGAGCTCGAGGAATGCGCGCTGATCGATGGCGCAAGCCGCCTGCAGATACTGGTCCGCATCATCCTGCCGCTGGCCGTGCCCGGCCTCATTTCCGCCGGAATATTCGCGTTCACCCTGTCGTGGAACGAATTCATCTATGCGCTGACGTTCATCTCCTCGTCGGAAGTCAAGACCGTGCCGGTGGGCGTAGTCACCGAGCTGGTCGAAGGGGACGTCTATCACTGGGGCTCGCTGATGGCCGGCGCGCTGTTCGGCTCGCTGCCGGTGGCGATCCTGTACTCGTTCTTCGTCGAGTACTATGTGTCGGGGCTGACGGGGGCAGTCAAGGAGTAGCCGCTGCCGCTGATTTGGCCCGCCACCCCGCATGCGGTAAAATGAGAGCATGGGAATCCACGGAGCGGGCGATGAGCATCCAGGACACGATACGTGAGCAGGTGACCGGGCACCCGGTCGTGCTTTACATGAAGGGTACGCCGCAGTTTCCGCAATGCGGCTTTTCGGACGCCGCGGTGCGGATGCTGCAGTCGTGCGGCGTCGACAGGTTCTTTTCGGTCAACGTGCTGGCAGACGCAGCGGTCCGGCAGGGCATCAAGGAATATTCGAACTGGCCGACGATACCGCAGCTCTACGTCAACGGAGAGTTCGTCGGCGGCTGCGACATCATGCGCGAGATGCATGCGTCGGGCGAGCTGCAGCGCTTGCTGGCGCCGCAGACGGCGTAACGGGTCGCCAGGCGTACCGCGACGGCCGGGTCAACCGGCCGTTGTCGTTTCGGGCAGCAGCACGCGGCCCGCTACGTCCGCGCGCGCGTCACCCGCTTGACCTCCGGAATGCGGCGCAGCGCGCGCATGACGTTGGCGAGGTGCCTGCGGTCGCGCACCTGGACGCTGAAAAACATCGCGACGACATGGCCGCCGTCGGGCCGCTCCATCGACAGATATTCGATGTTGGCGCCGGCATCGGCGATGGCGGTGGCCAGATGCGCCAGGAGGCCGCGCTCGTCGGCGACGACCAGGCGGATGCCCGCTTCGAAGACGCCCTGGATCTCGGGAGCCCATTCGACATCGACGACCTGATCGCTGTCGATCCGCCCCTTCCTCAGCGTGACGCAGTCGCGGGTATGCACCAGCAGCCCCTGGCCGCGGCGGAAATGGCCGATGATCGCATCGCCGGGAATGGGCCGGCAGCATTTGCCGTACTGGATGGCAACGCCTTCGACGCCGCGCAGCTGCAGCGCCCCATGCTTGGCCTGCATCGGCGTCGGCTCGTCGCTCGCCTTCCCGGCGCCGCGCGTCAGCGCCTGAGCGACGACGAACGAAAGCCGCTTGCCCAGGCCGATGTCGGCGAGGATCTCCGTCTGGCCCTTGGCGCCGTACTCGCGGGCCAGCGCTTCCCAGCGCTCCCACGTGACCGACGCGGGCGGAACCTTCAGCGAGATCAGCGCCTGCTCCAGCATGCGCTCGCCGAGGAGCGCGGACTCGCGCTGCTGCAGGGACTTCAGGAAGTGCCGGATGCGGGAACGCGCCTTTCCGGTCGCGACGAAGCCGAGCCACGACGGATTCGGGCGCGCCCCCGGTGAGGTGATGATCTCGACCTGGTCGCCGTTCTTGAGCTCGGTGCGCAGCGGCATCAACTCGTAGTTGATCCGGGCCGCCGTGCAGTGATGGCCGATGTCGGTGTGCACGGCGTAGGCGAAGTCGACCGCGGTCGCGCCGTGCGGCAGGGCCATGATCTTGCCCTTCGGCGTGAACACGTAGATGGCGTCCGGAAACAGGTCGCCCTTGATATGCTCGAGAAACTCCTTCGAGTCGCGCGACTCCGACTGTATTTCGAGCAGGCTTTGCAGCCAGCGATGGGTCTGTTCCTGGGCCTCGGCGATGTCGAGCTCGCCTCCCGCCTTGTACAGCCAGTGCGCGGCGACGCCGGACTCGGCGATGCGATGCATGTCCTGCGTCCGGATCTGCGCTTCGAGCGGCGTCCCGAACGGACCGAACAACGTCGTGTGCAGCGACTGATAGCCGTTCGCCTTCGGAATGGCGACGTAATCCTTGAATTTGCCGGGAATGGGCTTGTAAAGATTGTGCAGCACGCCCAGTGCCGCGTAGCAGGCAGTCGTGTCCCTGACGAGGACGCGCACGCCGTAAATGTCGAAGACCTGCGAGAACGTGTAGCGCTTCTCTCGCATTTTCTTGTACACGCTGTAGATCGTCTTTTCTCTTCCGGTCACCGTCGCCGCAATGTCCGCCGCCTTCAGGCCGTCGCGGATCGACTGCAGGATCCGGTTCATCACTTCGCGGCGATTGCCGCGCGCGGCCTTGATCGCCTTGGCCAGCACGCGGTAGCGCGCCGGGTGCAGATGCTTGAACGAAAGCTCCTGCAGCTCGAGGTACAGGGCGTTGAGGCCGAGACGATTCGCGATCGGCGCGTAGATGTCGAGCGTCTCGCGGGCGATGCGCTCGCGATGGGTGGGCGCCATCGCATCGAGCGTACGCATGTTGTGCAGCCGGTCGGCGAGCTTGATCAGGATGACGCGGACGTCCTGCGCCATGGCCAGCAGCATCTTGCGGAAGTTCTCGGCCTGCGCGTCCTCGCGCGACTGGAACTCGATCTGGTCGAGCTTGGACACGCCATCGACCATCTCGGCAACGGGCTTGCCGAACGACGTCTCGATCTCGTTCTTGGTGATGCCGCTGTCCTCCATGACGTCGTGGAGGAGCGCGGCGGCGAGCCCTTGGGCGTCAAGCCGCCACTGCGACAATATGCTGGCTACCGCCAGCGGGTGGGTGATGTAGGGCTCCCCCGATTTGCGGAACTGCCCCTGGTGCGCCTGTTCGGAAAAGGCGAACGCCCGCTCTACGAGCGCGACGTCAGGCGGTTGCAGGTAGTGGCCAAGGTGTCGGGTAAATTCGGCGATTTCCGACATGCTTGATCACGTTGGGGTTGAGCCGCCCGATGCAAGTCAACTTTGCGGCTTGAGCAGCATTTCGATGCCGATCTTGCCGGCAGCGATTTCGCGCAGTGCGATCACCGTCGTCTTGTCGCGGTCGCTCTCGACCAGCGGCTGCGATCCGGCGCTGATCTGGCGGGCGCGATTGGTCGCGGCGAGCGTGAGCTCGAAGCGGTTGGGTATCTTGACAAGGCAGTCTTCGATCGTGATCCGGGCCATGGCGCCTTCCTTGCGTGCCGGGCAGCGAGGTCGCTGGCACGCTAAATAAGTTGTGCAATCAGAGCACCGTGGCGGACGCATTGCTGCGTCGCGCGCAGGCGAGAAGCCCGCACGATGGCGCCCAAGTCGTCGACCGCGGTGGCAAAGTCCTGATTAATAATAACATAATTGAACTCGGCGCAATGACGGATCTCGTCGCGCGCGGCTTCGAGGCGCCTGGCTATCGTCGCCTTGTCGTCCTGGCCGCGCCGGTGCAGCCGCTCCTCGAGCAGCGCGAGCGACGGCGGCAGTATGAAGATGTGGACCGAGGACGGGATCAGGCGGCGCACCTGGGCCGCGCCCTGCCAGTCGATTTCCAGCAGGACGTCCTGACCCGCTGCGATCTGCTGGTCGAGCCAGCTCGCCGAGGTCGCGTACCAGTTGCCGTGGACGTGCGCGTGCTCGAGAAATTCGCCGGCGTCGCGCAGCGCCATGAAGCGCTCGGTCGACACGAAGTGGTAATCGACGCCATCCTGCTCGCCGGGACGCGCCGGGCGCGTCGTGTACGAGACCGAAAGGCGGATGCCGGGGTCTTTTTCCAGCAGCGCGCGCGTCAGGCTGGTTTTGCCGCCGCCCGACGGGGCCGCGACGACGAAGAGAGTGCCGGTGGCGACGCTCATCCGGCGGCCTTGTCCGTCTTCAGCACGCGCGCATCCCGCGCATCGGCCGCGGCCGCACTCGCAATGCCCGGTCGATCCCCGTGCACGCACGGGGCCCCTCGCCGGGCTCTCGGCGGTGCGGACTCTTTGTTGTATGGCCATGTAGTGTCGACCACGTATCGTCCGCAGGGCAGATGCGCATTGGCGTCGATCCCCACGCTGCGCGCGGGGCCCCTCGCCGCCGGCGCACTGCCCTTACTCAATGTTCTGCACCTGCTCGCGCATCTGCTCGATCAGCACCTTGAGCTCGAGCGCGGCGTGCGACAGCTCGGCATCGACCGATTTGGACCCGAGCGTGTTGGCTTCGCGATTGAGCTCCTGCATCAGAAAGTCGAGGCGCTTGCCGCTGCTGCCTCCGGCCGAAAGCACGCGCCGAACTTCGGCGACGTGCGTCTGCAGGCGCGAAATTTCCTCGGCGACGTCGACCTTGGCGGCAAACAACGCCAGTTCCTGCTTCAGCCGATCGTTATCCGGGTCGAGTCCGGCATCGCGCAGCCGGGCTCCGAGCTTCTCGACATACGCATCGTGAATGGCCGGCACCCTGGGTGCTACGCGCTCGAGCTGGGCCTCGATGCCGCGGCAGTTTTCCTCGAGCATCTCGCGCAGCTTCGCGCCTTCGCGCGCACGCGAGCCGCCAAGATCGCGCAGCGCCTGCTGCACCAGCAACATCGTCTGCTCGGCCAGCGTGCCGGCGTCCACCGAGGGTTCGGTCAATACGCCGGGCCAGCGCAGTATTTCGACGGTCGACAGCGGCGCGCTGCCCGGTGCGTGGCGCTGCACTTCGCTGGCCGCGTCGCGCAGCTGCGCGACGCGCTCGCCGTTGATCGCCAGCGCCGCCGCGCCAGGCGTGGTCCGATTCAGCGAAATCCGGCAGTCGATCTTGCCGCGCTTGAGCTCGCGCGCCAGCGCTTCGCGTATCGCCGTTTCCATCGCACGCAGCTCGTCCGGCACGCGCAGCTGCAAGTCCAGATAGCGGTGATTGACCGACCGCAATTCGACCGCCAGCGAACAGCCGGGCAGTTCGGCAGCGACCGCGGCAAAGCCGGTCATGCTCAGAATCATCGCGAATCCGTGGCGTACAAGTCGTACCGGCTGGAAGATGGGCGGAAGCGCAACGATGCGCGACCAAGACCTAAGAACGACGAACGAATTCTTTACTTTATCGCCGCGGTTGTCGAGAATGTAGAGCTTATCCCTTTGACGTGCAAGTCTTAAGCCCCGACGACAAAGCCCAATGGGCGTCACCAACCAGGCACTCCCCTCCGGATACCAGCTGCTCAATTACCGGATTGATCGCCAGATCAGCCGCGGCGGCTTTTCGATCGTCTATCGCGCTTTCGACGACGCCGGCGCACCGGTTGCCATCAAGGAATACCTGCCATCGTCGCTGGTGCTGCGCACCGATGGCGACATCGTCCGCGCAAGCTCCGCCGAGAACCTCACTTCGTTCCGCTATGGAATGAAGTGCTTTTTCGAGGAAGGGCGTGCGCTCGCCAAGATCAATCATCCGAATGTCGTGCGCGTGCTCAATTTCTTCCGCGCCAACGAAACGGTCTACATGGTCATGCGCTACGAGCGCGGGCGCACGCTGCAGCAGCAGATCCAGCTGCGTCAGGATCAGATGTCGGAGCGGCTCGTGCGTCATGTCTTCATGCATCTGCTGAACGGGCTGCGCGAAGTCCATACGCACAAGCTGCTGCATCTGGACATCAAGCCGGCGAACGTGTATCTGCGTACCGACGGCAGCCCCGTTCTGCTCGATTTCGGCGCGGCGCGGCAGACGCTGACGACATCGCGGCCGAAGCTCGCGCCGATGTACACGCCGGGCTTTGCCGCGCCCGAGCAGTATCGCGAGCC
Organism: Casimicrobiaceae bacterium; assembly: GCA_035607385.1. Lineage (GTDB taxonomy): Bacteria > Pseudomonadota > Gammaproteobacteria > Burkholderiales > Casimicrobiaceae > PALSA-1003. The sequence goes on along the minus strand of DATNAR010000371.1, from coordinate 12,150 downwards.
GGACCGCCTGGGCCCTTGGACCGATGTCTACGGCATCGGTGCCAGCATGTTCGCCTGCCTGGCCGCCTTCGCGCCGCAGGCCGCCGATGCGCGCCTCAACGAAGATCACCTGGTGTCGGCCAAGAAGATCTGGGCCGGCGCCTATTCCGACAATGTCCTCGAGGTCATCGACTGGTGCCTGCGGCTCGATCCGCTCGAGCGCCCGCAGAGCGTGTTTGCGCTGCAGAAAGCGATCCGGGAAATAGCACCGCGCAAGCGCAAGCTGACTTTTCTTGACAACCTGAAAAAGCGCCTGTTCACCGAAGTGATGTAGCACGCTCATGCGCTTCACGATATTCCAGGAGAGCCTCAAGGGTCAGCGCAAGATCAATCAGGACCGGCTCGCGTATACGTACAGCCGGGACACGCTGCTGCTGGTCGTCGCCGACGGCATGGGCGGGCACGCCGGCGGCGAGATTGCGGCGCAGATCGCGGTGCGCCTGTTCATCGAGCGCTTCCAGCAGGAAGCCAAGCCGACGCTGAAGAATCCGCTGAAATTCCTGCAGGATTCGATGGTCCGCGCCCACCAGGCCCTGGGCTCGTACGCCAACCAGTTCTCGATGCTGGAGACGCCGCGGACCACATGCGTCGCCTGCATCGTGCAGTCGAACTACGCGTACTGGGCGCACGTCGGCGACTCGCGCCTGTATCTCTTCCGGCAGGGAGGCTTGATCGGCCAGACGAAGGACCATTCGAAGGTGCAGTACTTGGTCGACCAGGGCCTGATCGGCGCGCACGAAGTCGTCAATCATCCCGACCGCAACAAGATCTTCAGCTGCCTGGGCGGGCTGGTCGAGCCCGTGATCGATCTGTCGCGACGGACACCGCTGCGCAACGGCGATCTGATCGTGATGTGCACGGACGGGCTGTGGAGCGTCTATCCCCAGGAAGAGATCGCACGCGCGCTCACCGGCGCGCCGATACTCAAATCGTCGCCGGTGCTGATGCGGGAGGCCGAGGTCCGCGGCGGGCCGGACGGCGACAACCTGTCGATGATCGTCGTGCGCTGGGGGCCGGAGACGCTGACCGACGAGCCGACGACGACGATCACCGAGACGATGGGCCTGGGCGAATTCCAGACCGAGATCGACCGTACGCTGACGCTTACCGATCGCAAGGGCATGCAGCGCGACCTGACCGACGACGAGATCGAGCGCGCGATCGCCGAGATCCAGGCGACGATCAAGCGGTACAAGACCTAGTGTCCTGCCCCGCAAATTCGCTCGATAGTTCGCGGCAAAATCGGGCGCCTTGCCGCGTTGCGCGGCCTCACCGTACCTCTAGGTACGCTTTCGGCCGCGCGCCTTGCCTGGCACCCGATTTCATCCGCTCCTTTATCTTCGGAACTTGCGGGGCAAGACACTAGCATGCGGCAACTGATCCTCGACACCGAAACCACCGGCCTCGACCCGAAGGACCATCGCATCATCGAAATCGCCGCCGTCGAGCTGGTCGACCGGCGGCCGACCGGCCGCACCGTCCACTTCTACATCAATCCTGACCAAGAGATCGACTTCGGCGCGACCGAGGTGCACGGCCTGTCGTGGGAAATGCTGAAAGACAAGCCGAAATTCGGGGAAATCGCCGAGGAATTCGTCGCTTTCGCGAGCGGCGCGCAGTGGATCATTCACAACGCGCCATTCGATGTCGCCTTTCTGGACGTGGAGCTGTCCCGTCTGGGGATGTCGACCAGCGCGGCGATTGCCGCCGAAGTCGTCGACACGCTGGCGCTGGCGCGCGACCAGTTCCCGGGAAAGCGCAACAATCTCGACGCGCTGTGCGAGCGCTTCGGTGTCGCCAATGCCCACCGCACGCTGCACGGCGCGCTGCTCGACGCGCAGCTGCTCGCCGAGGTCTACCTGGCGATGACGCGCGGCCAGGAATCGCTGACGATCGACATCGTCACGCCGCGGCCGGAAGCCGGCGAGGGCTTCGCCGATGCGGGGCCGCTGCAGCTGCTCATCGTCCTGCCTTCGGCGGACGAGCTCGCCGCGCACCATGCCTACCTCGTCGAGCTCGATCGGGACGCCAAGGGCGCCTGCCTGTGGCTGGCGCTGGCCCCCGATTCCGCCGCCGGTAACATGCCGGTAAGCTAAAGTCCGCGAAAATGGGCGGGTTCGCCGCAACGCCCATCCCACGGCGCCTCGATCGCCCGATGCCGCCCCAACCCGTCGTCAAGACGGCTGCACCGCAGCTGATCAATCGCGAGCTTTCGCTGCTCGCCTTCAACCGGCGCGTCCTCGCGCTGGCGCAGGACACGGCCGTCCCGCTGCTCGAGCGCCTGCGCTTCCTGTGCATCGTCAGCAGCAACCTGGACGAATTTTTCGAGATCCGCGTCGCCGGCATGCGCGAGCAGCTCCGCGTCAAGGCGCCTCCGCCCGGCGTGACGCTGCACGAGCTTCGCGCGCTGTCGTCGCACCTGTGCGAACAGACGCACGAGCTCGTGGCCGACGTCTATCGCACGCTGAATGTCGAGGTGCTGCCAGCGATGGCGGGTGCGGGCATACGCCTGCTGCGGCATGCCGAGCGCAACGCGGCGCAGCGCGCCTGGGTGGCCGATTATTTCCGGCGCGAGGTCAAGCCCTTGCTGAGTCCGATCGGACTCGACCCGGCGCATCCGTTTCCGCAAGTCGTCAACAAGAGCCTCAACTTCATCGTCGAGCTTTCCGGCAGCGACGCGTTCGGCCGCGACACCGCGATTGCGATCGTCAAGGCGCCGCATCAGCTGCCGCGTGTGATCGAGCTCCCCGGCAACGTCGCGCCGGCCAACAGCTACGTGCTGCTGGCGTCGATCATCCACGCGCACCTGGGCGAGCTGTTCGCCGGACGTCGAGTCGTCGGCTACTCGCAATTCCGCGTGACGCGCGACGCCGACCTGTGGTTCGATGACGAGGAGGTGAAGAATTTGCGGCAGGCGCTCGAGGGCGAGTTGCCGCAGCGGCAATTCGGTCTTGCAGTTCGGCTGGAGGTCGCCGCCGATTGCGCGGCGCCGCTCGCACGGTTGCTGCTGCAGCAATTCGAGCTCGAGGAAGCCGACCTGTACCGCTGCGATGGGCCGGTCAACCTCGCCAGGTTGGCGACGCTGGTCGAAGAATCGGACCGTACCGAGCTCAAATATCCGGCGTTCGTGCCAGGCACGCCGGCTCGCCTTCGCGATCAGCCCGACATCCTGGCGGCGATCCGCCAGCGCGACATTCTGCTGCACCACCCCTATCAGTCGTTCGATCCCGTGGTCGAGTTCATCCGCAAGGCCACTGACGATCCCGACGTCGTGGCGATCAAGCAAACCGTCTATCGCACCGGCGTCAATTCGGTGCTGATGGAGGCGCTGATCGAGGCGGCGCGCCGCGGCAAGGAAGTCACCGTCGTCGTCGAGCTCCTGGCCCGGTTCGACGAGGAGGCGAACATCAACTGGGCCGAGCGGCTGGAGGCGGCCGGCGCGCAAGTCGTCTACGGCGTATTCGGGTTGAAGACCCACGCCAAGCTCGCGCTGCTGCTGCGCCGCGAGCCCGACGCCGCGGGCCGCTCGCAGCTGCGGCCGTATGCCCATCTGGGCACCGGAAACTATCATCCCCGGACGGCGCGGCAATATACGGACTTCGGCCTGCTTACAGTGAATCCGGAACTGTGCGCCGATGTGGCGGAAGTCTTCCTCCACATTACCAGCCTCGCCCGCTCGAACCGGCTGAAACGCCTCTGGCTCGCGCCGTTCACGATGCACCGCCAGTTGCTTGCGGCGATACATCGCGAGACCCGGCACGCGAAGGAGGGCGGCCGCGCCCACATCATGGCCAAGATGAACGGGCTGGTCGAAGAAGCGGTCATCAGGGCGCTCTATGCCGCTTCCCAGGCCGGCGTGAAGGTCGACCTGGTGGTGCGCGGCGCCTGCGCCTTGCGCCCCGGCGTCAAAGGATGGTCGGACAACATACGGGTTCGCTCGATCGTCGGGCGCTTCCTCGAGCATCCGCGGATCTGGTATTTCGCCAACGGCGGCAGTGACGACGTCTATCTGTCCAGCGCCGACTGGATGGGACGAAACCTGTTTCGCCGCATCGAAGTGGCGTTTCCGGTGCTCGACAAGGAGCTCAAGGCGCGCGTCATCGCCGAAGGGCTCGCCGTGTGTTTCGAGGACAATTGCAGTGCGTGGGACCTCGGCGCCGACGGCGCGTATCTGCGCGCCAAGCCGGCGCGGCGCGCCCGCGCGTCTGCCGCGCAGGAACTCCTGCTCGATCGGCTGGCCGAACGTCCGAGCACCGCAGTCTGAAACGAAAGCCGCTGCCGTCATGGACCTGATCCTCTGGCGCCACGCCGACGCCGAGCCCGGCGAGCCCGATAGCGAGCGCGCGCTGACCGCCAAGGGCGTCCGGCAGGCCGAGCGCATGGCAGCCTGGCTCGATGGTCATCTGCCCGACCGGTGCCGCATCCTGGTGAGCCCGGCGGAACGCGCCCAGCAGACGGCGCGCGCGCTCGGGCGAAACTTCAGGACGGTGCCCGAGCTCGCGCCCGGCGCCAGCGCCGCCGCGGTGCTCGCCGCGGCGGGATGGCCCGATGCGCGCGAGGCCAGGCTGATCGTCGGTCATCAGCCGACGCTCGGCGAAACCGCGGCGCTGCTGTTATCGGGCGTCGATGCTCCGTGGGGCATGCGCAAGGCCGCCGTCTGGTGGCTGTCGAACCGGGCGCGCGAGGAGGGTGCCGCCGTCGTCCTCAAGGTCGTCATCGGCCCGGATTACCTCTAGCGCGACGTCGATCCCATTGCCGCACGTGGCGGCGATCGCTAGTTCGAATGCATCCCCTGCCACTGCGCGCGTTCGCGGTCCAGCAGATAGGCAGTCAACGGGTGAGCCTCCAGCCAGCGCTGGCTCACCCGGATCGATACGCGGCCGCCGGTCTTCAGCGCCACGTGCGGCAAAGCGACGTCGGTCCGAGCGTGACAGAACAGCACAGCCAGCCGCAACGCCGCGATCTGCGCGCGCACCACCGGATCGCCAAGCTGGGTGCGGACCTTGGTCAAGCCGCCGCGGCAGGCATAGACCAGCAGGGCGAGGCGCGCCTGCTCGCCCGCCGAGAACCCCGGCATGTCGGCGTGCTGCAGGATGTATGCACCATGCTTGTGGAAGCCGATGTGCGAGACCGACATGCCGATCTCGTGCAACAGCGCAGCCCAGTACAGTATCTGCGCCTGCTCCGCGTCGGCCTTGGGGGCCGCGCGGCCAAACAAGCCGCTTGCGAGCGCCGCGACGCGAGTGGCATGGCGGCGGTCGACCTGATAGCGGTCGAGAAAACGCTCGACGGTGAGCTGCCTTGCGTCGCGATCGACGGTTCTGCCGAGCAGATCGTAGAGGACGCCCAGACGCAGCGCACCGCCGACCGGATCGATCCGCTCGATGTCGAGCTCCTTGACCGCCGCGCTCATGATCGCGAGTCCCCCCGCGAGCACCGGCACGCGCTCGGGCTTTAACGCATGGAGCTTGAGGCGTGCCGGATCGCCGGCGCGAACCAGGCGCTTCTTCAGCCGATCGAGGCCCGCCGGCGTAATTCCGCCGGCGGAGAACCCGTTTTGCTCGAGGATCTCCGCCAGTGCCGCCGCCGTACCGGAAGACGCGTACGCATTCTTCCAATGACCGGCGCCAAAATCGCCGGCGATCGCTTCGATGTCGACCCGGGACGCGGTTTCCGCCGCGTCGAACGCGGACGCGGTGACCATCCCGTCGGGAAAGAATTTCTGCGTGGTGCTGACGCAGCCCAGCGTCAGCGATTCGAGCCGGTCGGGCTCGAGCCCGCGGCCGATGATGAATTCGGTCGATCCGCCCCCGATGTCGACGACCAGGCGCGGCGCGTCGGAGGGCGGCAGCTCGTGAGCGACGCCCAGATAGATCAGCCGAGCCTCTTCGTGCCCGCTGATGACGTCGATCCGCGCTCCCAGGGCGCGCTCGGCTCTGGGCAGGAATTCGCGCGCATTGGCCGCAACGCGAAAGGCATTGGTCGCCACCGCGCGTACCGCTGACGGGTGAACGCCGGACAGGCGCTCGCGAAACCGGGCGAGACACGCCAGCGCCAGCTTCATCGCCGCCGCGCTGAAGCGTCCGTGCCGGTCGATGCCAGCGCCGAAGCGCAAGGTCTCGCGCCACGTGTCCTGCCGATAGACCTGGTCGCCCTCGACCCGGCCGATCTCCAACCGGAAGCTGTTCGATCCGAGGTCGACGACGGCAAGCGTCTTGGCGGTCACGGACTGGGCCTGTTCACGCCGGCATCCGGCGCGACGAAAAGCAGTGCGCGCAGCCTAACAGAAATACACGCATGCGAACCACGCCAGCTTTGGGTTGCACACGTGTTTCTGCTACGCTCGCTGCCTCGTCCACGCCTCGCTTCGCACCGTGCCGATCGACTACCTGCAAAAAATTCTGAACGCGAAGGTCTACGACGTCGCGATCGAATCGCCGCTCGAGCCGGCGCCGACACTCTCGCGCCGTCTCGGCAACCGCGTGCTGCTCAAGCGCGAGGATAAGCAGGAGGTATTTTCGTTCAAGCTTCGCGGTGCCTACAACCGGATGGCGCATCTGTCGCCCGCCGAGCGCGCGCGGGGAGTGGTCGCGGCGTCGGCCGGCAATCATGCCCAGGGGGTCGCCTTGGCCGCGCAGCGGCTCGGTTGCAAGGCGACGATCGTCATGCCGGTGACTTCTCCGTCGATCAAGATCCAGGCGGTCGAGGAGCGCGGCGCCGCCGTCGTCCTGCATGGCGATTCCTACAGCGACGCGTATACGCACGCGGTCAAGCTGCAAAAGGCGCGGCGGGCGACGTTCATTCATCCGTACGACGATCCCGATGTGATCGCGGGCCAGGGCACGATCGGGGTGGAAATCCTGCGCCAGTGCCAGGGACCGCTCGATGCGATCTTCGTCGCCGTCGGAGGAGGCGGATTGATCGCCGGCATCGCATCGTATGTGAAGCGGGTGCGCCCGGAAGTAAGAGTGATCGGCGTGCAGCCGGCCGACTCCGACGCAATGACGCGCTCGCTTGCGGCCGGGCGCCGCGTCCGCCTCGGTCACGTCGGGCTCTTCGCCGACGGCGTCGCGGTCAAGCAGGTCGGCAAGGAAACGTTTCGCATCTGCCGGGAGCTGGTCGACGACATGATCACCGTCGACACCGATGCGATCTGCGCCGCGCTCAAGGACGTGTTCGAAGATACGCGCGCGGTGCTCGAGCCGGCCGGCGCGCTGTCGGTCGCGGGTGTCAAGGCCTGGTGCGAGCGGCACCGGCCGAAGCGGCGCACTTTCGTCGCGATCGCCTGCGGCGCCAACATGAATTTCGACCGCCTGCGCTTTGTCGCCGAACGGGCGGAGCTGGGCGAAGCGCGCGAGGCGATCTTCGCGGTGACGATACCGGAGCGGCCGGGAAGCTTCCGCGAGTTCTGCGCGCTGCTGGGCAAGCGCAGCGTGACCGAATTCAACTACCGCTACGCCGATCCGCGGGTCGCGCACATTTTCGTCGGCGTCGAAGTGGCCAACCGGCACGAGACCGCGGTCCTGCTCCGGGCGATGCATGCGCGGCGGATCGAGGCCTACGACCTGTCCGACAACGAGATGGCAAAGCTGCATGTGCGTCATCTGGTCGGCGGCCACGCGCCGGCGGCGGAGAACGAAATCCTCTACCGGTTCGAGTTCCCGGAGCGGCCGGGGGCGCTGATGCGCTTCCTGAACAGCATGAGCCGCGGCTGGAACATCAGCCTGTTCCATTACCGCAACCATGGCGCCGATCACGGGCGCGTGCTGGTCGGAATGCAGGTGCCGCCCGCGGATCATGCCGACTTTCGCAGCTTTCTGACGCGCCTTGGCTACTACGGCGTCGACGAGACGGCCAATCCGGCCTACCGGATGTTTCTCGGCCGCTAGGAAGGACCCGCGACCCCCGTGCCCGCCCGCTGGCGGGAGCCGCCGGCGCGTCGGCCGGGCTAACCGGGCCGCCGAGGGTGTTTTTCCGGCCCCGGGACGCCGCTCATCGGGCGTGCGCCGCGCATGAAATCGCACGCCGGGGCAGTTCCCTGACATCGACACTCGGCCCGCCGCGCCTGCGGGTGGTGACCCGCAACGGCAGTTTTTCGCTCAAATTCGCGTCGCCGGTGTTGCAAATCGCTCAAAAACCTAAGCTTTGCTCGTTCTGGCAAGGATTATGCTCTAGGCATTTGGTCCTATACGTGGCAAACTTTCGAGGGCTTCACATGGAAACGATTGCGCTGGATGCGGGACACGGCCTCAACGGAGGAACTGAATTGCGGGATCCAGTCGCCTTGACGGGTGCGAAGGTCATGGTGATCGACGACAGCAACACGATTCGTCGCAGCGCCGAGATTTTCCTGCTCCAGGCCGGATGCACGGTGATCCTTGCCGAAGACGGGTTTGACGCGCTGGCCAAGATCGCGGACCACCAGCCGGACCTGATCTTCGTCGACATCATGATGCCCCGCCTGGACGGCTACCAGACCTGCGCGCTGATCAAGAAGAATTCGCGCTTTCACCAGACGCCGGTGGTCATGCTCTCGTCGAAGGACGGGCTGTTCGACCGGGCGCGCGGCAGAATGGTCGGTTCCGATCAGTACCTGACCAAGCCGTTCACCAAGGAAAGCCTGTTGAAGGCGGTCGGCACGCACGTCAAAGCGGCGGCGCATTGAGCGACGCCCGCATCGGGCGGGCGCGCAGAAGGGCAGGGAGGGGTGCGGAAACAATGGCGATAAAACGCGTATTGATCGTCGACGACTCGCCGACCGAGCGGCATGTCCTCAACGACATGCTGACGAAGGCAGGCTACGAGGTCGTCGCGAGCGACAATGGCGAAGATGCCATTCTCAAGGCCAAGACGGTAAAGCCCGACCTGATACTGATGGACGTCGTCATGCCGGGGCTCAACGGCTTCCAGGCGACCCGCGCGATCAGTCGCGACCCGGCGACGCGCAGCGTGCCCATCATCCTTTGCACGTCGAAGACGCAGGAAACCGACAAGATCTGGGGCATGCGCCAGGGCGCGCGCGATTACATCGTCAAGCCGGTCAACCGCGACGAGCTGATCGCCAAGATCACGGCCCTCGGCTGATCCACGGCTATGGCCCGCGCCGCCAAGCTCGACCTCCGCGCCTTCCAGCAGGAACTGGCGGCGCGCCTCGCGGCGAAGACGACGCAGCAGGTCGAGCAATCGCGTCTGGGCCTGGCCTGCGCCGGCAAGCAATGGCTGATCCGGCTGGCGGATGCCGGCGAGGTCATCGCGGTTCCGACGCTGGCGACGGTGCCGTTGACCCGCCCGTGGTATCTGGGCATTTCCAACATCCGCGGCAATCTCTACAGCGTTATCGATTTCGCCGGATTTCTCGGCGAGGCGAGCGAGCCGGTGAGCGGCGGTGCGGCGCAGGCGCGGCTGGTCCTGTTCGGACCCCGCGTCGGTGAATTGCGCGCCGGGCTGGTCGTGACGCGAGTGCTGGGCTTGAGCAATCTCGCCGAATTGGTGCGCAGCGATGCTGATGCCGGCGCGCCGGCCTGGTACGGCGCGCGCTGGACCGACAAGGCCGGCGGCGTGTGGCAGGAAATCGATCTGGCCCTGCTGGCGCAGGACCCGGCCTTTCTGCAAGTGGGACTGTAGCTTTGGCGCAGTCTGACGGATTGACGCAAGCGTAACGACCCTATCTGGGGGAGGAATCATGGCATTCACATTCAAAGGCCTCTTGGGAGCGGGCGCGGGCAGAGGACAGATCCTGTCCGAAGCCGACCTCGAAGAGCCGACGACACAGGTCAAGATGAGCGGCGCACAGCGCGGCTACGATCCGCTGGCCGCGCCTTCGATCATGGATCAGATGCGCAGCGCGAGTCCCGAGATGAAACAGCCTGGTCGCCTGTGGTTCATCGGGCATCTGCCGATCGCCAGGCAGTACCAGATCCTCGGCGTGCTTCTGCTGCTGTTCGGGGTGCTCGCCGGAGCGATGCTGTGGCTCAACTACCGGGCCAACTCGCAGGCGGGCGCAAGCTCGACGACGGCCACCGAAATGCAGATGCTGTCGCAGCGCCTGGCGCGCGGAACCGCGCTGGCGGTGCAGGGCAATGCCGGCGCCTTCGAAAGCGTCAAGGACTCGCGCGACCGTTTCCGCGCCGACCTCGACGCGCTGAGCAAGGGTGGCGTCGTCCACGGGACCAACGTCGACGTCGCCACCAACGAAGCGCTGCAGAAGGCGCTGAGCGCGCTCGATGCGCGCTGGGAGCGGGTCGAAAAGAACGCCACGACGGTGGTCGACAACCAGGCAGCGCTGCTTTCGCTGTCAAAAGGGCTGGACGGCATCAACCAGGGCAACAACGCGCTGCTCGAGCTCGCGCAGCAGGCGTCGGCGCAGATCGCCTCCGCCGGCGGGTCGCTGCGCGAAGTCGATTTCACCAATCAGCTTGCCGTGCTGTCGCAGCGGATCGCCAAGAATGCGAATTCGCTCGTTTCGTCGGACGAGATCGATCCGGAAGTCGCTTTCCTGCTGGGCAAGGACACCGGCACGTTCCGCGACATCCTGAACGGGCTGCTGAAGGGAAGCGACGCGTTGCGGCTTCCGGGCGCGGTGCGCGCCGACGATGCGCGTGCCACCCTGACCGAGCTGCAAAAGCGGTTCGCCAGCTACGAGACCGGCGTCAACGCCATCCTGCAGAACATGCAGCGACTGGTGCTCGCCAAGCAGGCCGCGCGCGGCATCAACCAGGATTCGGAGCCGCTGCTGGCCGATGCGACCGCGCTGACCAACGAGTTCGACGGCCAGACGACGGTGCGCAGCTTCACCCTGTGGGCCGCGATGACGTTCGCCTTGCTGGCCCTTATCGCGCTGATCGCCTACGGCTGGGTTTCCCGCGAGGACGGTCGAGTCCGCGCCTTCGAGAGCGAGCAGGAGAACAAGCGCAACCAGGAAGCGATTCTGCGGCTGCTGAACGAGATGGGGAACCTCGCCGACGGCGACCTCACCGTGCAGGCCTCGGTGACGGAGGATGTCACCGGTGCGATAGCGGACTCGATCAACTTCACCATCGAAGAGCTGCGCACGCTGGTCCGCGGCATCAACTCGGCGACCGACCAGGTGGCCAAGGCGACGACCGACGCGCAGGCGATCTCGAACCGGCTGTACGAGGCGTCGCAGCGGCAGAACAAGGAGATCCAGCAGGCATCGGCGTCGGTCCTGCAGATGGCACAGTCGATCAACGAGGTGTCGCAGACGGCGGCGCAGTCGGCCCGCGTCGCGCAGCAGTCGCTTGCCGCCGCGGAAAAGGGCGGTGAAGCGGTGCACAACCAGATATCGGGCATGAACGAAATCCGGACGCAGATCCAGGACACCGCCAAGCGCATCAAGCGCCTGGGCGAATCGTCGCTGGAGATCGGCGAGATCGTCGAGCTGATTTCGGACATTACCGAGCAGACGAACGTGCTGGCGCTCAACGCCGCGATCCAGGCCGCGTCGGCCGGAGAGGCGGGCCGCGGTTTCACCGTCGTCGCCGAAGAAGTGCAGCGGCTGGCCGAGCGCTCGGGCGAGGCGACCAAGCAGATCGAGGCGATCGTCAAGACCATTCAGGCCGACACGCAGGACGCGGTGGCGGCGATGGAAAAGAGCACCGTGGGCGTGGTCGAGGGAACCAAGCTCTCCGACGCGGCCGGTCAGGCTCTGGACGAAATCCGCCGCGTGTCGCGCGAGCTCGCCGAGTTGATCGGCGGCATCTCGGCGCAGACGCAGAAGCAGTCGGCCTCGGTGTCGGACGTTACCCGCGGCATGCAGGGCATCCTGAAGATCACCGAAGAGACGACCGAGGGCACCAAGCAGACGAACGTCTCGATCGGCCAGCTGACCAAGCTCGCGGCCGAGCTGCGCAGCTCGGTGGCCGGTTTCAAGGTATGAGGGTGGCGACGCGCCCATGAGGCCTGATTCGGGCGCGGTTCTTGCATGTCGATGCCGGGTTGCCGATTCCGAATGAACTAGCCCAATCATCATGGCCAGCGACACCGCACAGGATTTCGATCTCGGACCGCTCTCCTGGGTCCATGGCGAAATAGATCAGGCTCTCGGACGCGGGCTGGAATCGCTCGCGGCATACAAGGCCGCGCCGCAGGACC
>DATNAR010000356.1:0-9088 GCA_035607385.1 Casimicrobiaceae bacterium | reverse complement strand
TGTCGATCTTCCTGCTGGTGCTGTCGTTCAACCTGCTGGGCGACGGACTGCGCGACGCACTGGACCCGCGACACAAGTAAGCGGGCCTTAGGACGCGGATGGGAAACGCCATCGGTCCGCGCTATGATCGAGCGACCGATCCAAAGGAGACGCCGATGAAGCTCAAAGGGTCCTGTCATTGCGGCGCCGTCACGTTCAGCGTCGACTCGCATACGCCGCAGCCGTACATGCGCTGCTATTGCTCGATCTGCCGCAAGACCGCCGGCGGCGGCGGCTACGCGATCAACATCATGGGCGACACCAAGACGCTAAAGGTGCGCGGCGCCAAGAACATCGCCGTCTACCGGGCGCGGCTCAAGGAGGGCGGCGCCAAAAAGGCGACGCTGTCGAAGGCGCGGCGCCACTTCTGCGCCAAGTGCGCGAGCGCGCTGTGGGTGTGGGACCCGCGCTGGGCCGAATGGGTCTATCCGTTCGCGTCGGCGATCGACACGCCGTTGCCCAAGCCGCCCGAGGACGTGTCGATCATGCTCGACTTCGCGGCGCCCTGGTCGGAGGTGCCAACGGGTCGCGGCCACGAGCATTTTCGCGAGTACCCGAAGGAGTCGATCGCCGACTGGCACAAAAGGCACGGCCTCGAGGTCAGGTAGACTCTCGAGACCGCGAGCGCCGGGCTAGCCGCGCGCCGGGTCCTTTTCCGGCAGCACGTCGCAGGCCCAGTCGCTCTTCTTCCAGTTCGGAATCGGCGTCGCGCTGCCCGCCTTCGGCACATAGCTCGAGCGTTCGACCAGCTGGTACCGGTGAACGTAGCGCGGGCAATTCGGAAACACCTGCGTCACCGCAACGCGCACGATGAACTGCGCCTCGGGGTAGTCGGCCAGCAGCGGATCGTTTTCCGAAATCCTCGCCTCGCCCGAGAGCCGCATCCGCCGTGGGCGCTCGAAGTCGATGAACAGCATGCCGACCTTGCGGCTCTGCGCGATATTGCCCATCGAGAGGAACATGCCGTTGCCGTCGTAATTGGGAAATGCCAGCGTGCGCGGATCGACGACGCGAACGAATCCCGGCGCGCCGCCCTTGTACGAGCAGCTCGGCTGGCCGCTTTCGTCGACGGTCGCGAGGAAGAACATGTCGGCCCCCTCGATGAAGGCGCGGTCCGCCTCGCCGACGTGGTCCACCACCAGGCGCTGCTCGATCCGGTCGGCCAGCCGCCGCGTGTCGAATTGGTCCTGCAGCGTGCGGCTCGCCTGGTGGTAAAACTCGCCCATCGTCCCTCCGGGGTCAGCCCTTCGGCGCCGGGTGGATGTTATCGACCCAATGCACCTGCTCAGGATTCGGCTCGACCGCGGGAATGTCGAGATTGACGACCACCGGCACCTGGCCGCTGCGCACCAATACGCACGACAGCGGCGCATCGTCGCTGGCGTTGATCTCCTGGTGAGGAACGTACGGCGGCACGTAGATGAAGTCGCCCGGTCCGGCCTCGGCGGTGAACTCGAGCCGGTCGCCCCACTTCATGCGGGCCTTGCCGCTTACGACATAGATGACGCTCTCGACCGGGCCGTGATGATGCGCGCCGGTCTTGGCTTTCGGGTGGATGACCACGGTGCCCGCCCAAAGCTTTTCCGCGCCGGCGCGCGCCGCGGTGATCGCGGCAGCGCGATTCATGCCCGGGGTCTGCGGCGTGTTGACGTCGAGTTCGTCCGCGTGCACGACTCGGACGCCGTGCAGACGCCATTTCGATTCGCCCTGCGCGTGCATCGGGATCTCCTTCCATGACGGCGCAAGAGCATTATGGGCGGCGGCGGGCGCAATGAAAAGCGCATCGTCCGCCGATCGCTTCGAGGCGCCCGGCGCTGCTACAATTCCGGTCCCAAACCGGAGAACGACAATGACCCTATCGATGTACCAGGCTAGCGTGCCCGTGTTCGTCAAGATGCTCACCAATCTGAAAGGCGTCCTGCAAAAGGCCGCCGCGTACGCGCAGGCGCGCAAGATCGACGAGGCCGTGCTGGTCAATGCCCGCCTGTACCCGGACATGCTGCCGCTGTCCAAGCAGATCCAGATCGCCAGCGACTTCGCGCGCAGTACGGCCGCCAGGCTCGGCGGCGCCGAGCCTCCGTCGTACGAGGACAATGAAAAGACGCTGACCGAGTTGATCGCGCGGATCGACCGCACGATCGAATTCCTGCGCACCAAGAAGCCGGGCGAGATCGACGGCTCGGAGGGGCGCGAGATCGTGCGGCCGGTCCGCGGCGAGCCGCACAAGTTCAGCGGGCTCAACTACCTGCTGCAGTACGCGCTGCCGAACTTCTTTTTCCACACGACGACCGCGTATGCGATCCTGCGTCACAACGGCGTCGAGGTCGGCAAGCAGGATTATCTGGGCAAGATGGACTGACTTAGCGCCTTGCGCCGCGGCGGGACGTAGGCATGCTGCTGGGCACTCTGGTCAGCGTTTGCGCGATCGCGGGATTGCTGTTCCTGCTGCTGGCGCTCAAGCGCCTGCGGCACCGGCGCTTCGGCGCCTGCGCGATGCACGGAACCTCGGCGCTGGTGCTGTTCCTGGCCGCGGTAGCCATCGGTCTGCTGGGCATCAACCTGCTGACCTATCACCGGCTGACGCACGAGCAGCGCGCGCTCGAGGCGCAGTTCAAGCGCGCCGGCGAGGCGCGCTATGCGGCGCTGCTCACCTACCCGTCGGGCGAGACGCAGGAACTCGCCTTGTCGGGCGACGAGTGGCAGGTCGATGCGCGGGTGCTGAAGTGGAAGCCGTTCGCCGATCTGCTCGGGTTCGACACCGCGTACCGGCTCGAGCGCATCAGCGGACGCTACAGCGACATCGCGCGCGAGCGCGACCAGCCGCGTACCGTTTATGCGCTGAATCCGCCCGATCGGGTCGACGTGTGGACGCTGGTGCGCTCGTGGCGGCGCTACGTTCCATGGGCCGACGCGCTCTACGGCAGCGCCGTCTATGTTCCGATGAGCGACGGCGCGCGCTACCAGGTCGTCGTCTCGCAAAGCGGGCTGGTCGCGCGCCCGCTGAACGAGCCGGCGCGGCAGGCCGTCGGCGCCTGGAAGTAGCCCGCCGCGCGGTTTGCGCGCGCTAGCCCCGCTGCTCGAGCCGCCGCGGCAGTTCGCGCACGGCTTCGGGTCCCGCGGCAACGGCATCCGCCGCCGCCATTGCGTCGACCAGCCTCGCCACCGTGCCTTCCTGCGGCAGCGACACACCGAAGTGCAGCAGCGCGTCGCCGCGATAGATGGCGAGCGTCGGAAAATTCTCGACGTCGATATCGCCGCAGACATCGCTATCGTCCTCGATGTCGAGCCAGACGAAGCGCATGCCGGGACGCTGGCCGGCGATGCGGTCGAATGCGACGCGAAACTCGGTGCAGGTATCGCACCAGGCGGCGCAAAGGCAGACGACGATCATGGCGGGCAAGGGTTTGGGCGCGTCGACAAGCGCAGCATACTACGCGGCGCGAGGCGACTTGCCGGCGGGTTGCCGCGCGGGCGAGCCCGTGCTGCAATCGATCCCTTGCCCGTGCTGCCAGGGACGCCCCGATGCGGCTTTTCGTTGCCCCGTTCACCGATCTATTCGCCGGACTGCAGCGTTCGACCCACGCCTTGGGCGGGCGCGCGTTGCCGCTGCTGCTCGTCGCGTGCGCCGCCGGCTGGTGGCTGTACGTGCCGGTGCACGAGCTGATGCACGCCTGGGGCGCGCAACTCGGCGGCGCGACGGTGACGCGGCTGGACATCGATCCGATCTACGGCGCGCGATTGCTGCAGCGCGTCTTTCCGTATGTGCAGGTCGGATCGGCGTATGCCGGGCAGCTCGCCGGCTTCGACACACACGGCAGCGATCTGGCCTACGCGCTGACCGTCTTCTTTCCGTTCGTCTTGAGCGTCGCGATCGGCGTTCCGCTGCTGGTGGGCGCCGCGCGGGCGCCGGTGCCCGGGCTGGCGTCGACCCTTTGGTTCGGCTTCGCGTTGCCGATCGCGTGGGCGCCGCTGCTTTCGATCGGCGGCGACTTTTACGAGCTGGGGGCGATTGCGGTCTCGCGCGCGGCAGCACTCGTCGGCGTCGACGGGGAAAGCTGGCGCGGCGACGATGTCGTCGCCATCACCGCGCGCCGGTTCGCCGGCGCATTCTCCTGGATGGACGGAGCCGGCGTGGCGGCGTCGCTGCTGCTGGGCATCGTGCTCGCGTTTGCGACGTACGCGGCCGGCCGCGCGGTGGCCGCGGTGATCGCTCGCCGCAGCCGTTCGACGTAGCGGTTTACAGTCGCTGCGCCACCGGCTGACCGCCGCGGCGCGCAATGTCCGCCGCCTGATCGTCGCCGATCCTGCCGACGGCGAAGTAGGTCGCCTCGGGATGGGCGAAATAGAAGCCCGACACCGACGCCGCCGGCAGCATCGCGTAGTTCTCGGTCAAGGCCATCCCGATCTCGTCCGCGCGCAACAGATCGAACAGCGGCGCCTTGACCGCATGATCGGGACACGCCGGGTAGCCGGGTGCCGGCCGGATGCCGCGATATTCCTCGCGGATCAGCGCAGCCCGGTCGAGACGCTCGTCGTGGGCGTAGCCCCAGTATTCCCGCCGCACCCGCATGTGCAGCCACTCGGCGAACGCCTCGGCCAGGCGATCCGCGAGCGACTTCAGCATGATCGCGTTGTAGTCGTCCTTCGCCGCTTCGAATTCGGCGAGCTTCTTCTCGATGCCGAGACCGGCGGTGACCGCGAACGCCCCGAGGTAATCGGCGACGCCCGAGTCCTTTGGCGCGACGAAGTCGGCGAGGCAGTAATTGGGCTTGCCCGCCGGGCGCTCGTTCTGCTGCCGCTGGTTGCGCCAGGTGAGCGCTACGCTTTTTCGCGCCTCGTCGGCGTAGAGCTCGATGTCGTCGCCGACCGAATTCGCCGGCAGCAGCGCGATGGCGCCGTTCGCCGTCAGCCAGCGGCCTTCGATGATGCGCTTCAGCATCGCCTGCCCGTCGGCCAGCACATTGCGCGCCGCTTCGCCGACGACTGGATCATCGAGAATCGCCGGATACGGACCGGACAGCTCCCACGTCTGGAAGAACGGCGCCCAATCGATGAACCCGGCGAGCTCGGCTAGGTCGGCGCGGCGGATTTCGCGCCGGCCGATCAGCGCAGGCCGCGGCGGCACGTAGTGCCGCCAGTCCAGGCGCAAGGCGTTGGCGCGCGCAGCGGCCAGCGAGATCAGCGGCGGCCCTTTCTTGCCGGCGTGCTGGATGCGGATCTTTTCATAATCGGAGGCGACCTCGGCGACATAGTCGTCCTTGAGCTCGCCCGACAAGAGGTTGCTGGCAACGCCGACCGCGCGCGACGCGTCGGGCACGTAGACGGTCACGCCGCCGTAGTTCGGCGCGATCTTCACGGCGGTGTGCACGCGCGAGGTCGTGGCACCCCCGATCAGCAGCGGCTGCGTCATGCCGAGCCGCTGCATCTCGTGCGCCACGTGCGCCATTTCCTCGAGCGAGGGCGTGATCAATCCCGACAAGCCGACCAGATCGACGCTGCGCTCGCGCGCGACGTCGAGGATCTTCTGCGCCGGCACCATGACGCCCAGATCGATGACGTCGAAGTTGTTGCACTGGAGCACGACGCCGACGATGTTCTTGCCGATGTCGTGCACGTCGCCCTTGACGGTCGCCATCACGATCGTGCCCTTCGGCTTGCCGGCGTCGCCTGACTTCGCTTTCTCGGCCTCGATGAACGGGATCAGGTGGCCGACCGCCTGCTTCATCACCCGCGCGCTTTTCACGACTTGCGGCAGGAACATCTTGCCGGCGCCGAACAGATCGCCGACGACGTTCATGCCGGCCATCAGCGGCCCCTCGATCACCTGGATCGGCTTGCCGCCCTGCGCCTCGATCTTGCGTCGCGCCTCCTCGGTATCGGCGACGATGTAGGTCGTGATGCCCTTGACCAGCGCGTGCGACAACCGCGACTCGACATCGGTCTGGCGCCAGGCGAGGTCCTCGACGACGTGCTTGCCCGCCGTCTTGTACGTCTCGGCGAACGTGACCAGCCGCTCGGTCGGACTTTCGCCGTCGGCGCGCTTGCGATTGAGCACGACGTCCTCGACGCGCTCGCGCAGCTCGGGATCGATGTCGTCGTACACGCCGAGCTGGCCGGCGTTGACGATGCCCATCGTCATGCCGGCCTTGATCGCGTGGTAGAGGAAGACCGTGTGGATCGCCTCGCGCACCGGATCGTTGCCGCGGAACGAAAAGCTCACGTTGGACACGCCGCCCGATATCTTGGCGTGCGGCAGATGCTGCTTGATCCAGCGCGTCGCGTTGATGAAGTCGACCGCGTAGTTGTTGTGCTCCTCGATGCCGGTCGCGATCGCGAAGATGTTCGGATCGAAGACGATGTCTTCCGGCGGAAAATCGGCCTGCCGCGTCAACAGCTCGTAGGCCCGGCGGCAGATGTCGATCTTGCGCTCGAACGTATCGGCCTGACCTTTTTCGTCGAAGGCCATGACGATCGCCGCGGCACCGTAGCGCCGCACCAGCCGCGCCTGGCGCAGGAACTCGGCTTCGCCCTCCTTCATCGAGATCGAGTTGACGACCGGCTTCCCCTGCACGCATTTGAGCCCCGCCTCGATCACCGTCCATTTCGACGAGTCGATCATCACCGGTACGCGCGCGATGTCGGGCTCGCCGGCGATCAGATTCAGGAATCTGACCATCGCGGCCTTCGAATCGAGCATCGCTTCGTCCATGTTGACGTCGATCATCTGGGCGCCGTTTTGCACCTGCTGGCGGGCGACCTCGACCGCGCCGGCATAGTCGCCGGCCAGAACCAGCTTGGCGAAAGCGCGCGAACCGGTGACGTTCGTGCGCTCGCCGACATTGACGAACAGCGAATCGTCGCCGATCGTCAGTGGCTCGAGGCCGGCCAGGCGCATCGCGCGGGGCATGGGAAAAATGTGCCTTTGTTCTTGTTCGTCTCCCCGGGGGTCGGGGAGCGTGGGCTTCACGCGGCCGCGTCGGCGGTTTCCTCGGCGGGAACGATGCGCGGCGGCAGATGCTTGACCGCTTCGGCGATCGCGCGGATATGCGCGGGCGTCGTTCCGCAGCAGCCGCCGACGATATTGACGAAGCCGTTGGCCGCGAAGTCGGCGACGAGCGCCGCCGTCGTTTCCGGGGCTTCGTCGTACCCGGTGTCGCTCATCGGATTGGGCAGGCCGGCGTTCGGATAGCAGGAGACGAACGTGTCGGCCACGCGCGAGAGCTCCTCGATGTAAGGACGCATCAGCGCGGCGCCCAGCGCGCAGTTGAGGCCCACGGCGAGCGGACGCGCGTGCCGCACCGAATTCCAGAACGCCTCGGTCGTCTGTCCCGACAGCGTCCGCCCCGACGCATCGGTGATCGTTCCGGACACGATGATCGGAAGCCGCGTGCCGCTCCGCTCGAACGCGCGGTCGATCGCGAACAGCGCGGCCTTGGCGTTGAGCGTGTCGAAGACCGTCTCGACCAGCAAGAGGTCGACGCCGCCTTCGACCAGGCCGTCGACCGCTTCGCCGTACGCCTCGACCAGGTCGTCGAAGCCGACGTTGCGGAATCCCGGATCGTTGACGTCGGGCGAGATCGTCGCCGTCCGGTTGGTGGGACCCAGGGCGCCGGCGACGAACCGCGGCTTGTCCGGCGTCCGCTTCGTCCAGGCATCGGCGCATTCGCGCGCGATCCTCGCCGCCGCGAGATTGATGTCGCGCACTTTTGTTTCAAGCCGGTAGTCGGCTTGCGCGATGCGCGTCGCGTTGAAGGTATTGGTCTCGATGATGTCGGCGCCGGCCTCGAGAAAGGCGTTGTGGATCGCGGCGACCACGGCCGGCTGCGTCAGCACCAATAGATCGTTGTCGCCCTTCAGATCGTGCGTATGGCCGGCCAGGCCGCACGCCGGCGGGCCGCGAAAGTCGGCTTCGCCGAGCTTCTCGGCCTGGATCATCGTGCCCATCGCGCCGTCCAGGATCAGGATGCGTTCGCGCAGCAGGCGCTGCAGCAGCGCCGTCTTGTCGCTTGTCGTCATTGTGCCGCCCAAAAACAAAAACCCGTTCAGCTTGCCGCCGAGCGGGTTTCAGACGAAAGCCGCTTTAGCTGGATTTGTATAGCGCCCGCAAGCTGCGGAGTCACCCCCGAATCAAATCGGCGCTTTAGTTAAGGTAAGGGCTGGACGCACCGTTGTCAACTGCGCGTCATCCGCGCCCGCGATTCGGGTAATATCTTCGCACTAGCGCCTGCCCCAATTCGCCGATGGCGACGATGCTCGACCCCGATATCCAGCGTCTGCTCGACACGGTCTTCAACGTTCCGGTCGGCACCGAAGCTCCCGACGTCGCGCAGCTGCGCGCCACCGCGGAAGCGGTGCCGGGACGCCTGGGGGGCGAGCCCGAGGCGGTGGCGTCGATTACCGATGCGTTTGCTCCCGGCGAGCACGAGTTGCTGCCGGTGCGCATCTACCGGCCGGCGGCCGCGGAGCTGCTGCCGCTGGTCGTCTACGCGCACGGCGGCGGCTGGGTGACCGGCTCGCTCGATTCGCAGGACCGGCTGTGCCGCATCCTCGCCAACCGGCTGCGCGCCGTGCTGGTCGCCGTCGCTTACCGCCGGGCGCCCGAGCACGTCTATCCGGCCGCGCTGGACGATTTCGAAGCCGCGTGGCGCTGGGCCCGCAGCGAAGCGAAGTCGCTCGGCGCCGACGGCATGCGCTTCGCCGTCGCCGGCGAGAGCTCGGGCGGCAATCTCGCCGCGGCGCTGACCTTGCGGCTGCGTTCCGATGGCGCGGTGCAACCGAACCTGCAGCTGCTGCTCTATCCGGCGCTGGACGCGACCTGCTCGCGGCCCTCGTATCGCGAGTTCGCCACCGGCTACAACCTTTCGGCGGGATTGATGGCCTGGTACTGGGATGCCTACCGGGCCGGCGCGGCGAAAAGCGCCGTCGGATTGTCGCCGCTGGCGGCAGCCGATCTGTCCGGGCTGCCGCCGGCCGTGATCGCGGTCGCCGAATACGATGTGCTGCGCGACGACGGCATCGATTACGCGGCAAGGCTCGAGGCGGCAGGCAT
>DATNAR010000350.1:0-2454 GCA_035607385.1 Casimicrobiaceae bacterium | reverse complement strand
GCGCTACTTCACGAGGGCAGACTCGGCGGCGCGACGCTCGACGTCTTTCACGACGAGCCTTTACCGGCCGAGCATCCGTTCTGGCATCATCCGCGCATCAGCATCACACCGCATGTGTCGGCGGTCACGCTGGTCGAACAGTCGGTCGCGCAGATCGCCGCCAAGATAACCAGGCTCGAAGCCGGATTGCCCATCACCGGCATCGTCGACCGTGAGCGGGATTTCTAGGCCAATGCGTCCGGCGAAGTCGGCGACGGACAGCAAAATGCCGCGGCGCGTGCGCATCGTGGACGTGGCGCCGCGCGACGGCTTGCAGAATGAAAACGTGAGCGTTCCGACCGAGGTCAAGGTCGGCCTGATCGATCGCCTGACCGACGCCGGCCTGCCGGCGATCGAAGCCACCAGCTTCGTTTCGCCCAAATGGGTGCCGCAGATGGCCGACAACGCGCAGGTGATGGCGGCAATCCGGCGCAAGCCCGGCGTACGCTATCCGGTACTGACGCCGAACATCAAGGGCTTCGAGGCGGCGCTGGCCGCGGGCGCCGACGAAGTCGCGGTGTTCGTCGCCGCGTCGGAGACGTTTTCGCAAAAGAACATCAATTGCTCGATCGGCGAAAGCCTCGAGCGCGCGCGTCCGGTCGCCGCCGCGGCCAAGACCGAAGGGGTGCGGGTGCGCGGCTACATTTCCTGCGTGCTCGATTGCCCTTACGAGGGCGAGATCGCGCCATCGGCCGTGCGCGACGTCGCGGCGGCGCTGCATGCGATGGGCTGCTACGAAATTTCGCTCGGCGACACCATAGGCACGGGCACGCCCGGCAGGACCCGCAGGCTGATCGCCACCGTCGCCGAGGTGATCCCGGTCGACGCCCTGGCCGGACATTTTCACGACACCTACGGCCAGGCGATCGCCAACGTGTACGCCGCGATGGAAGCCGGTGTGGCCACGTTCGACAGCTCGGTGGCCGGTCTCGGCGGATGCCCTTACGCCAAGGGCGCGACCGGCAACGTCGCCACCGAAGATCTGCTCTATCTGTTGGAGGGGCTCGACATCGAAACCGGCATCGACATGACGCGACTGCGGCTCGCCGGTCGATACATTTGCGATTTTCTCGGCCGTCAGCCGGCGTCGCGCGTGGCGCGCGCGCTCGACGCCCGGCAGCCGCTGCCGACAGAGCGATGACGCGATTGGAAGGCGCCGCCGTCGCATCGCCGTGCACCAGCGTGTGCACGATCGATGCGGTAACGGGCCTGTGCGCCGGCTGCTATCGGACGCTCGACGAGATCGCCGGCTGGATCGACCTGCCCGAGCAGCGCAAGCGCACCTTGTTGGCGACGCTCGCGACACGGCGCGCGCAGTTCGGCGCCGCGATCGCCGCGCGCCATGCACCCGGGGACGGACGCGATGGCGAGCGCTGACTGGTATTTCGATTTCGTCTCGCCCTTCTCGTATCTGCAGTGCGAGCAGCTGCCGCAACTCGAGCGCACGATCCGGGTGCGCTACCGGCCAGTGCTGTTCGCCGGCCTGCTGAAGGCGCATGGACACAAAGGACCTGCCGAGATCCCGGCCAAGCGGCGGTTCACCTATCAATTCGTCGCCTGGCAGGCCAAGCGCACCGGCGTGCCCTTGAAGTTTCCGGCCGTGCACCCCTTCAACCCGCTGCCGCTGCTGCGGCTCGCGGTCGCCGCCGATGCCGATCCGGAGGTCATCCGGCGCATTTTCCGCTTCGTCTGGCGCGATGGCAGGGTCGGCGACCTGCCGATCGAATGGGCCGAGCTGATGAACGAAATCGACATGCCGGACGCGGCGGCGCGCATCGAGTCGCCGGAAGTCAAGGAAGCGCTCAGGAGAAACACCGACGAGGCGATTGCGCGCGGTGTATTCGGCGTGCCGACGCTGGCGATCGGCCAAGCGCTGTTCTGGGGTTCCGATGCGACGGCGATGGTCGCCGACTACATCGCGCAGGGCTGTCGCTTCGCCGATCCCGAGATGGCTCGCGTCGCCGATCTGCCCGTCGGTGTCGAGCGGGAGGCCGGCAAGCGGAACTCCAAATGAACACGGCCAGCGCAACCGCGCTGGCCGGTATGTTCAACGAAGGACTCTTCTAGTTGCGGCGCGGGTTGTCCGGCTGGCGGTCCAGGCGATTGGGTACGCCATCGCCATCACGATCGCCACGCGACCAACCGGCACGCTCCTGCGACCAGCGGCCATCGCGTTCCACCCACTTCGGGGAGTGATACGCGTAGCCGGGACGCTCGCGCACCCAGGTACCCCTGGCCCAGACATGGTGGTTGCCTCGCCAATTCCAGTATCCGGGCGCCCAGACATAGCCGACGCGCGGTGCTGGTACGGCCTCGACGCGCATTTCCGGCGGCGCGACCTGCACGTAGATGGCGGCGGCGGCAGGTACCGCGATACCGCCGACCGAAGCGGCCATCATGCTGACAAAAAGTACT
>DATNAR010000345.1:0-5199 GCA_035607385.1 Casimicrobiaceae bacterium | reverse complement strand
CAACATCATGACCGGCCGCAATCTGAAGATGAAGGCAACGGTCCTCGAGCAGGCGATCTGGTTCGGGCGCGCGCGGCGGGAGGAGCTCGAGAATCGGGCCAAGGTCGAGGAGGTCATCGACTTCCTCGAAATCCAGCACATCCGGAAGACGCCGGTAGGCAGGCTGCCCTACGGACTGCAGAAGCGGGTCGAGCTCGCGCGCGCGCTCGCAGCCGAACCTTCGCTCCTGCTGCTCGACGAGCCGATGGCCGGCATGAACGTCGAGGAAAAGCAGGACATGTGCCGCTTCGTGCTGGACGTCAACGAGCAATACGGCACTACCGTCGTCCTGATCGAGCACGACATGGGGGTCGTGATGGACATTTCCGACCGCGTCGTCGTGCTCGACTACGGCCGCAAGATCGGCGACGGCACGCCCGAGGAAGTGCGCAACAGCAAGACGGTCATCGACGCCTACCTGGGCGTACCCCATTAACCGGCGCGAACGATGCAATTCTTCTTCGAAGTCCTGATCGGCGGCCTGCTTTCCGGCGTCATGTATTCGCTGGTCGCGCTGGGCTTCGTTCTGATCTACAAGGCCTCGGGCGTTTTCAACTTCGCGCAGGGGTCGCTGGTCTTTTTCGCGGCGCTGACCTTCGTCGGGCTGATGGAGCGGGGCTTGCCATTCGGCTTCGCGCTGCTGGTGACGCTGCTGGCGATGATCCTGCTGGGCCTGCTGATCGAAAGATTCGTCCTGCGGCCGCTGGTCAACCAGCCGCAGATCTCGCTGTTCATGGCGACGATAGGCTTGAGCTTCCTGATCGAGGGCCTGGCGCAGCTGCTGTGGGGCGCGAACGTACGCGGACTCGATATCGGCATCCAGGACGAGCCGCTGGCATGGATCGCCGACCCGACGGGGATCAACGTATCGAAGTTCGACCTCGCGGCCGCCGGCATCGCCGCGGTCCTGGTCACGATGCTGGCGCTTTTTTTCAGCCGCACGCGGATCGGTCGCGCGCTGCGCGCCGTCGCCGACGATCACCAGGCGGCGCTGGCCGTCGGCATCCCCTTGCAGCAGATCTGGGCAATCGTGTGGGCGGTCGCCGGGTTCGTCGCGCTGGTCGCCGGGCTCCTGTGGGGCGCGCGCAACGGCGTCCAGTTCGCGCTGACCTTCGTGGCGCTGAAGGCGCTTCCGGTGCTGATCCTCGGCGGCTTCGACTCGATCCCGGGTGCGATCGTCGGCGGACTGATCATCGGGGCCACCGAGAAGCTCGCCGAAGTCTACCTCGGCCCCTTTGTCGGCGGCGGCATCGAGGGCTGGTTCCCGTATGTGCTGGCGCTGGTCTTCCTTCTGGTGCGCCCCGAAGGCCTGTTCGGCGAAAAGATCATCCGCCGGATCTAGACGAACCTCCCCATGCTCTATCGCGAAGCCGGGCAGTTCAAGAGCACCTATGCCGCCGACTCGGCGATTCTGCCGATCCGGCAGGATCGTATCGGTCTCGCGCTTATCCTCATCGTCGCTTTCGTCGTCGTTCCGCTGACCGCTTCGCCGTACCTGTTCTCGGCACTGCTGATTCCGTGCCTGATCCTCGCGCTGGCGGCGCTCGGGCTCAACCTGCTGACCGGCTACGCCGGGCAGCTGTCGCTGGGCACGGCGGCGTTCATGGCCGTCGGGGCCTTCATGTCGTACAATTTCGTCCTGCGCATACCGGGCATTCCCTTGCTGCTGGCGTTCGCGGGCGGGGGCGTCACGGCAGCGGCTGTCGGCATCCTGTTCGGGTTGCCAAGTTTGCGCATACGCGGCTTCTACCTCGCGGTCGCCACGCTCGCCGCGCAGTTCTTCATTCTCTGGTGCCTGACAAAAGTGGGCTGGTTCACCAACTACAATCCATCGGGCGTGATCACTGCGCAGCCGATGGTCATTCTCGGTTACGCGTTCGATACGCCCCAGGAGAAATATCTGCTGGTGTTGTCGATCGTGACGGTGATGGCGCTCGCGGCCAAGAACATGGTCCGGGGCAATATCGGAAGGCAATGGATGGCCATCCGCGACATGGACGTCGCTGCCGAGGTGATCGGTATCCGGCCGATGCGCGCCAAGCTGCTGGCCTTCGCCGTCAGCTCGTTCTATTGCGGCGTGGCCGGCGCGCTGTTCGCGTACGCGTATCTGGGCACCGTCGAGCCGGAAGCCTATAACCTCGATCTGTCGTTCCGCATCCTGTTCATGATCATCATCGGCGGCGTCGGAACGGTGCTGGGAGCTTTCCTCGGCAGCGCCTTCATCGTGCTGTTGCCGATCGCGCTGAACATCGGCGTCGCCTTTCTCGACAACACCTTGCATCTGAATGTCCCCACCAGCGTCGGATCGAACCTCGAGCTGATGGTATTCGGCGGATTGATCATCTTTTTTCTGATCGTGGAACCGCATGGGCTGGCGCGCATCTGGCAGATCACCAAGGAAAAGCTCAGACTCTGGCCGTTCCCGTACTGAGTTCACAGTAGGCAGCTTCGGACGACGGACGCGTCGCCGATCATAGGAGGAAGTCATGAAGTGGTTCCTGCAAGCGTTGATAGGCATGTTGTTGGCGGGCGTCGCGAGCATCGCGACTGCCCAGAACGAGCAGTTCATCCCGGTCCTGTCGTACCGCATCGGGCCGTATGCCGCCGGCGGGTCCGGCTACTTCGGCGGCGCGATCGACTACTGGACGCTGGTCAACCTGAACGGCGGCATCAACGGGGTCAAGATCGTCTGGGAGGAGTGCGAGACCGAGTACAACGCGTCACGCGGCGTCGAATGCTACGAGCGACTGAAGACGCGCCATGGCGGGGCGAGCACCGTCGAGCCGTTGTCGACCGGCATCGCGTACGGCCTGTTCGAGCGCGTCGCCAACGACAAGATCCCGATGACGACCAACGGCTACGGCCTGGCGATCGCCGCCGACGGCCGCACGTTCCCGTGGGTGTTTCCGCTGGGCACGACGTACTGGGACCAGGCCGCGGCGATGATCGCCTACCTCGGCCAGAAAGTGGGCGGCGAGGCCAATCTCAAGGGCAAGAAGATCGTGTTCATGTATCACGATTCGGCCTACGGCAAGGAACCGATCCCGGTGTTGGAAGCGCTGTCGGCCCGCGACGGCTTCGAGCTGACCAAGATTCCGCTGACGCCTCCGGCCACGACGCAGGAATCGCAATGGCTGCAGGTGCGGCAGCTCAAGCCCGACTACGTGATTCTCTGGGGCTACGGCGTGATGAACCCGGTCGCGCTCAAGACCGCCGCCAAGCTGGGTTACCCGCGCGACCATATCCTGGGCGTCTGGTGGGCGGCTTCCGAGGAGGACGTCATTCCGGCCGGCGATGCCGCCAAGGGCTATGTCGCGGCCGCCTTTTCGGCGCACGGCACCAACTTTCCGGTGATGCAGGAAATCGTCAAGAAGGTGTACGGCGCCGGCAAGGGCAACCTCGAGGACAAGGCGCGCATCGGCTCGATCTATCACACCCGTGGCATCACCTACGCGATCATGATCACCGAGGCGATCCGCCAGGCGCAGAACCATTTCGGCAAGGGCAAGGTGATGTCGCCGGAGCAGGTGCGCTGGGGCCTCGAGCACCTCGACCTCTCCGAAGCGCGCCTGAAGGAGCTTGGCGCCTCCGGTCTTTTCCCGCCGGTCAAGACCAGCTGCTCCGATCATGAAGGCTCGGGCATGGTCAAGTTCGAGCAATGGGACGGCAAGGAATTCAAGTCGCTGACGCCGTTCATGGCGGGCGACCGCGCGCTGACCAAGAAGATGGTCGAGGAGGGCGCCGCCAAGTACGCGGCCGAAAAGAAGATCACGCTGCGCGATTGCAGCAAGGAAGGGTAGTCGTCGATGGTCCAGGTGGCCTCGATGCCGACCCAGGTCGAGCCGGCGGCGCCGATCGCGCTTTCGGTCAACAACATCGAGGTCATCTACGACCACGTGATACTGGTGCTGCGCGGCGTTTCGCTGCAGGTGCCGAAAGGGCGCATCGTCGCGCTGCTGGGCGCGAACGGCGCCGGCAAGACGACGACCCTCAAGGCCATATCGAATCTGCTCTCGGCGGAGCGCGGGGACGTTACCAAGGGCACGATCGAGTTCGAAGGCAAGCGGGTCGACAAGCTGACACCGAACGAGCTGGTTCGTCGCGGCGTCTGCCAGGTGATGGAAGGTCGGCACTGCTTTGCCCACCTGACGGTCGAAGAGAACCTGTTGACCGGCGCGTTCACGCGCAAGGCCTCGCGCGCCGACATCCGCGCCTCGCTGGAAAAGGTCTACCACTATTTCCCGCGCCTGAAGCAGCGAAGGGACAGCATGGCCGGCTACACGTCGGGCGGCGAGCAGCAGATGACGGCGGTCGGCCGCGCGCTGATGGCAAGCCCGTCGATGATCCTGCTCGACGAGCCGTCGATGGGGCTCGCGCCGCAAATCGTCGAGGAAATCTTCGATATCGTCGGAAACCTGAACAAGCGGGAGAACGTGAGTTTCCTGCTTGCGGAGCAGAACACCAACGTCGCGCTGCGCTTTGCCGACTACGGGTACATCCTCGAGACCGGGCGCGTGGTGATGGATGGCGCAGCGCGCGAGCTCGCGCAGAACGAGGACGTCAAGGAGTTCTACCTCGGGCTGTCCACCGCGGGGCGAAAAAGCTTCCGCGACGTCAAGCATTATCGCCGCCGCAAGCGCTGGCTGGCTTGAACCGGCCCTACTTCGACACGCTGGAAACGCGCGATCCGGAACTGCGCGAGCGGGCGCAGCTGGCTGCCTTGCGCGAGCAGATCGCCTATGCCCGGGCCCACGCGCCGTGGTTCGCGCGCACGCTCGCCGGAATCGAACCGGCGGACATCGATTCGCGCGCCGCGCTGGCCAGGCTTCCGGTCGTGCGGAAGTCCGAGTTGCTGGAGCTGCAGAAAGCCGATCGGCCGTTCGGCGGATTTGCCGCCACGGGACCAGCGGGCCGCCGCGCGCGGCAGGTCTTCGCTTCGCCGGGCCCGATCTACGAGCCCGAAGGCGATTCCGCCGACTACTGGCGGCTGGCACGCGCGCTTTATGCCGCGGGCTTCCGCCCCGGCGACCTGGTGCACAACTGTTTTTCGTACCACTTCAGTCCCGCCGGATCGATGCTCGACACCGGGCTGCAGGCGCTGGGCTGCACGGTCTTTCCCGGCGGCACCGGGCAGACCGAACAGCAGGTCCAGGCGATGGC
>DATNAR010000323.1:0-4956 GCA_035607385.1 Casimicrobiaceae bacterium | reverse complement strand
CACCGCGGAAGCGTCGTCGTTCATGCCGCGGCCGCCGGCGCGTACGCTCGCGGCTGGCGCGGCGAAACGTCGGTCGATCTTCCCGGCGGCATCCTGCGCTTCGAGCGCTCGCGCGGCAGCGGTATCGCCGCGGCGAAATTCGATGCGGCTGCGGTCGTGCTGCGCTCGCGCCGCGGCGGCGAGCGCATCCAGCTGGCGGCGAACCGGCCGCGGCGCGCGGTGAAGAAGCTGCTCTACGATGCACAGCTGCCGGTCTGGCAGCGCGAAGCGCTGCCGTTCATCTGGTGCGGCGAAGAGCTGGCCGCGGTGCCGGGCATCGGCGTCGCGCTGGCATTCCAGGCGCAGCCCGACGAGGATGCCTGGCGCGTCGACTGGCGGCCGACCTGAAGCGGAACGAACAGCCCGTTGCGCCCGAGCGAGTCGAGCCTCAAGAGTCGGCTCCGGGGCGCATGTCGCCGCCGCGGCCATGCGCGATTGACAAGCCCGAAGAGCAAGGGCTAAATGCCCGCAGAACTCGAAAAACAGCCGTGTAGGGTCGCTCTCTTCCTTTGGAGGTTTCGATGAAGTCCCGCATTTGCCTGGTGATTGCCGCGTCGGCGCTGCTCGCGTTCGGCGGATCCGCGATAGCGCAGAAGCCGATCGTCATCAAGTTCAGTCACGTCGTCGCCGTCGACACACCCAAAGGCAAGGCTGCCGAGTACTTCAAGAAGCTCGCCGAGGAGCGGACCAAGGGCCGGGTCAAGGTCGAGGTCTACCCGAACAGCCAGCTGTACAAGGACGGCGAGGAGATGGAAGCGCTGCAGCTCGGCTCGGTGCAGATGCTCGCCCCGTCGGTCGCCAAGTTCGGCCCGCTGGGTGCGCGTGAATTCGAAGTCTTCGACCTGCCCTATATCTTCGACAGCTTCACCGAGTTGCACAAAGTCACCGACGGCGCGGTGGGCAAGAAGCTGTTCAAGAAACTCGAAACCAAGAATATCGCGGGGCTAGCGTTCTGGGACAACGGCTTCAAGGATTTCAGCGCCAACCGGGCGCTGCGGCTTCCCGGCGACGTCAAGGGGCTGAAGATGCGCATCCAGTCGTCGAACGTCCTCGAAGCCGAGATCCGTGCGCTGGGCGGGCTGCCGCAGAAGATGGCCTTCTCCGAGGTCTATCAGGGGTTGCAGACGGGCGTCGTTGACGGCACCGAGAATCCGCCGTCCAATTTCTACACGCAGAAGATGCACGAGGTGCAGAAATTCCTGACGCTGACCGACCACGGCGTGATCGAGTATGCCGTTATCGCCAACAAGCCGTTCTGGGACGGGCTGCCGCCCGACATCCGCACGACGCTGGAAGGCGCGATGAAGGAAGCGACCAAGTTCGCCAACGATATCGCGAAAAAAGAGAACGACGACGCCCTCGAGGCCGTGCGAAAGTCCGGCAAGACGGAAATCATCACGCTGACGCCCGCGCAAAAGGCAGAGTGGAAAAAGGCGCTGCTGCAGGTGCACCGTGAGATGGAAAGCAGGATAGGCAAGGACGTCATCCAGGAGGTGTACAAGGAGACCGGCTTCAAGCCCTAGACTCGCTGTGGACGATGACGGCAACGCCACTGCAGGAGACGGACTCCGCAGTGGCGTTTTCGCATTCGGGCGCGATCGCGGCGCCGCGCTTTCGGGAGGAGCGTGATGAAAATTCTTGACCGCCTCGAGGAGGTGCTGATCGCCTCCCTGATGGGCGCGGCGACGCTGCTGGTCTTTGTTGCGGTCCTGCACCGGTACGCTGCCGGCTGGCCGATCCCGGTGGTCCAGGATTGGCTGCTGTCGCTCAATCTTTCCTGGGCGCAGGAGCTTTGCATCTACATGTTCATCTGGATGGCGAAGTTCGGCGCCGCCTACGGCGTGCGCACCGGCATCCATGTGGGCGTCGATGTGCTGATCAACAGCCTGCCCAACCGCACCCGGCGCACGTACGTGCTGTTCGGCCTGCTCGCCGGGGCCTTGTTTACGATCGTCGTCGGGACGCTGGGCGCGCTCTACGTCTGGGCGATCGGCCACACCGATCAGGTTTCCGCCGACCTCGAAGCGCCGCTGTGGATCGTCTACCTTTGCATCCCGCTCGGCTCGTACCTGATGTGCTTCCGGTTCCTGCAGGTCGCCTGGTCGTTCTACCGGACGGGCGAGCTGCCGCATCACGATCACGGCCACGTCGAGGGGCTCGAGACCGTCACGCCGATCGACATCAACCCGTACGGCCTGCGCGACAACCTCCATCCCGCCGACGTCAAGCCCGGGAGCCGGCCATGAAGCGCCCCGTGCTGCTGTTTGCCGCGCTGCCGCTGGCGATGGTTGCGCTGCCGATGCTCGGCTTCGCCGCCGGGCTGCACGTGCCGACGCCGCTGATCATTTTCCTGCTGCTGTTCGGTCTGATGCTGACCGGCATGCCGGTGTCGATCGCCCTCGGTCTCACCGTGCTGACGTTCCTGTTCACGATGACGACCGTCCCGGTCACGTCGGTGGCGCTGAAGCTGTTCACCGGGATCGAGCGCTTCGAGATCATGGCGATCCCGTTCTTCATCCTCGCCGGCAACTTCCTCACCCACGGCGGCGTCGCGCGGCGGATGATCGCCTTCGCCTCGTCGATGGTCGGCCACTGGCACGGCGGCCTGGCGCTCGCCGGCGTGATGGCGTGCGCGCTGTTCGCCGCGGTGTCGGGCTCGTCGCCCGCGACCGTCGTCGCGATCGGCTCGATCATCCTGCCGGCGATGATCAATCAGGGATTTCCGAAGCGATTCGGCGCCGGCGTGATCACGACGTCCGGAGCGCTGGGGATCCTGAT
Organism: Casimicrobiaceae bacterium; assembly: GCA_035607385.1. Classification (GTDB taxonomy): domain Bacteria; phylum Pseudomonadota; class Gammaproteobacteria; order Burkholderiales; family Casimicrobiaceae; genus PALSA-1003. The sequence goes on along the minus strand of DATNAR010000323.1, from coordinate 2,139 downwards.
CCCGCCGTCGATCGTCATGGTCATGTATTCGGTCGCCACCAATACCTCCGTCGGCCAGCTGTTCATCGCCGGCATCGTCCCGGGCCTGGTGCTGGCGACGATGCTCGGCCTGACGACCTGGTACCGCGCGCGCAGGCAGAACTATCCGCGCCTGGCCAAGGCGAGCTGGGGCGAGCGCTGGCGCACGTTCCGCGAAAGCATCTGGGGGCTGCTGCTGATCGTCGTCGTGATCGGCGGCATCTACACCGGGATATTCACGCCGACCGAAGCCGCGGCGATGAGCGCGGTGTACGCGTTCTTCGTCGCCGTCTTCGTCTACAAGGACCTGACGCTCGCCAAGGTGCCGAAGGTGCTGCTCGACTCGGCCAACATGAGCGCGATGCTGCTCTACATCATCACCAACGCCGTGATGTTCTCGTTCCTGATGACCTCGGAGCAGATTCCGCAGGTAATGGCGGCGTGGATGCTCGACAAGGGACTCGGTCCGATCGCCTTCCTGCTGGTCGTCAACGTGCTGCTGTTGCTCGCCGGCAATGTCATGGAGCCCTCGTCGATCGTGCTGATCATGGCGCCGATCATGTTTCCGATCGCGATGAAGCTGGGCATCGATCCCGTTCATTTCGGCATCATCATGGTGGTCAACATGGAAGTCGGCATGTGCCACCCGCCGGTCGGGCTCAACCTCTACGTGGCGAGCGGTATCGCCAAGATGGGCATCACCGAGCTGACGATCGCCGTCTGGCCGTGGCTGCTGACGATGCTCGTGTTCCTGGTCGCGGTCACCTATTGGCCGGCGATGTCGATCTGGCTGCCGCAGGCGCTCGGCATGATGCGTTGATGCCGGCGAAGCCGCGACGCGGCGACACGATGACGCTTCCGCACGAGGATCGCTACCAGGAGCTCCGGGACGCGATCCGCGATCTGTGCGCGCATTACCCCGACGCCTACTGGCGCGAGGTCGACGCGCGCCGCGGCTACCCGGAAGCCTTCGTCGACGCGCTTACGGGCGCAGGCTGGCTCGCGGCGCTTATCCCGCAGGAATACGGCGGCTCGGGTCTCGGGCTCGCCGAGGCCTCGGTCATCATGGAAGAGATCAACCGCAACGGCGGCAATGCCGGCGCCTGCCACGGCCAGATGTACAACATGGGGACGCTGCTGCGCCACGGCTCGGACGAGCAAAAGCGGCGCTATCTGCCCAGGATCGCCAGCGGCGAGCTGCGCCTGCAGTCGATGGCCGTGACCGAGCCGACCACCGGCACCGACACGACGCAGCTTTCGACCACCGCGGTGAGAAAGGCGGACCGCTACGTCGTCAACGGCCAGAAGGTGTGGATCTCGCGCGTGCAGCACTCCGACCTGATGATCCTGCTGGCGCGCACGACGCCGCTGGCGGAGGTAAGCCGGCGCGCCGACGGCATGTCGATCTTCCTGGTCGATCTGCACCAGGCCGTCGGCAAGGGTCTCACGGTGCGGCCGATCGCGAACATGGTCAATCACGAGACCAACGAGCTTTTTTTCGACGCACTGGAGATTCCCGCCGACACGCTGATCGGTGAGGAGGGCAAGGGCTTCCGCTACATTCTCGACGGGCTCAACGCCGAGCGCAGCTTGATCGCGGCCGAATGCATCGGCGATGCGTGGTGGTTCATCAATCGCGCCAGCGCCTATGCCAACGAGCGGCGCGTGTTCAACCGGCCGATCGGCAAGAACCAGGGCGTGCAATTTCCGATCGCGGAAGCCTACGTCGAGACCGAAGCCGCCAACCTGATGCGCTTCGACGCCTGCCGTCGCTTCGACGCGCATGAAGCGTGCGGGCCTCAGGCCAACATGGCCAAACACCTGGCCGCCAAGGCCTCGTGGGAAGCCGCCAACGTGTGCCTGCAGACGCACGGCGGTTTCGGCTTCGCCTGCGAGTACGACATCGAGCGCAAGTTCCGCGAGACGCGCCTGTACCAGGTCGCACCGATCTCGACCAATCTAATCCTGTCCTACATCGCTGAGCACGTTCTCGGCCTGCCGCGCTCGTTCTGACCGCAGTCCGGCGGCGACGCCCGGGCCCGCGCATCTCCCTAGCGATTCCCGGGTCGGCGCAAGGGCCATTCCGATGGTATAATTTTGAGTTTATTTGAAACGTCGTCG
>DATNAR010000316.1:0-7344 GCA_035607385.1 Casimicrobiaceae bacterium | reverse complement strand
GACATCTTGTTGACGCCGTCGAGGCCTTCGAGCAGCGGCAAGGTCAGGATGCATTGCGGCTCCTGGCCGTAGTGCCGCTGCAATTCGCGGCCGACCAGCAGGTTGAATTTCTGATCGGTGCCGCCAAGCTCGACGTCGGCTTGCAGCGCGACCGAGTCGTAGCCTTGCGCCAGCGGGTACAGGAACTCGTGCACGGCGATCGGCTGGCCTTCGCGATAGCGCCTGGCGAAGTCGTCGCGCTCGAGCATCCGCGCGACCGTGTATCTGGCGGCAAGCCGGATCATGCCGTCGGCGCCGAGGGCAGATAGCCATTTGGCGTTGAACGCCACCTCGGTGCGGTCGCGATCGAGGATCAGAAACGCCTGGTCGGTGTACGTCTTGGCATTGGCCTCGAGCTCTTCGCGCGACAACGGCGGGCGGGTGACGTTGCGACCCGTCGGGTCACCGATCATGCCGGTGAAGTCGCCGATCAGGAAAATGATGTGATGGCCAAGATCCTGCAGTTGCTTGAGCTTGTTGAACTGGACCGTATGGCCCAGATGCAGATCGGGGCGGGTCGGATCGAAGCCTTCCTTGATGCGCAGCGGCTTGCCGCGCCTGAGCTTGTCGGCGAGCTCGGCTTCGACGATCAACTCGTCGGCGCCGCGCTTGAAAACGGCCAGTTGCTGGGGGATGTCGATCGGCATGGAGAGGGGTCTGCTACAATCCGCCGGTCCGCGCACAGGCCAAGGAGGCGGTTCGAGCGTGAGCAAGCTCGCGATTCTAGCGCAAAGGGCGGGTGCAGGCCGCGTTGCGGCCGTGTTCGTCATGATGGTCGTCGGCGGTGTCGCCGCCTTCGGGTTCGTGCCGGGGACCTCGGCCCCGGACGTGGCCACGCGACTGGTCGTTCGCGATCTCGCGCTTCCGGCGCTGATGCCGGCGGCGATCGACGAGGGCTACTGGCGCGAAGCACGCATCGAGCGGGGCGACACGCTCGGCAGCGTGCTCGCCCGCCTTTCGGTTACCGACGCGGCTGCGCAGCAGTTCCTGCGCACCGACGAAGCCGCCCGCCCGCTCTATCAGTTGCTGCCGGGCAAGTCGGTGCGGGTCGAAACCGACGACGACGGCCGGCTGATCTCGCTGCGCTACCTGGCGCAAGGCGGCGCGCTGCTCAGCGTCGACCGAGGCGCCGACGGCTTCGTTGCCGCAAGCGCGCCACCCGATTACGGCGTGCGCACCGAAGTTCGCGCCGGCGACATCCGCTCGTCGCTGTTCGGTGCCGCCGATGCGGTCGGACTGCCCGACACGGTGACGATGCAGCTGGCTGAAGTCTTTTCCGGCGACATCGATTTCTATCACGACCTGCGGCGCGGCGATCGCTTTGCCGTCGTCTATGAAATGCGCGACGTCGACGGCGCGCCGGCCGGCGTGGGCAAGCTCGTTGCGGCGGAGTTCGTCAACAAGGGTGTCGTCTATCGCGCCTTTCTCTGGCGCGGCGCCGACGGCAGCGAAGCCTACTACACACAGGACGGCAAGAATCTGCGCAAGGCATTCCTGCGCTCGCCGGTCGAGTTCACGCGCATCACGTCGGGCTTCTCGCTGGCGCGATTCCATCCGTTTCTGCATACCTGGCGCGCGCATAAAGGCGTCGACTTCGCCGCACCGACCGGCACCCCGGTGCGCGCCGCGGGCGACGGCAAGGTCAGCTTCGCGGGCCGGCAGAACGGGTACGGCAACGTCGTCATCCTGCAGCATGGCGGTGCCAACTCGACGGTGTACGCGCACCTGTCGCGGTTCGCCGCCGGCACGAAGCCCGGCGCGCGCGTCGCGCAGGGCACGGTGATCGGCTATGTCGGTCAGACCGGCTGGGCGACCGGCCCGCATCTGCACTACGAATTCCGCGTCGACAACGTTCAGCGCAACCCGATGACGATCGCGCTGCCGGACGCGCCGCCGCTCGCCGCCGCCGACAAGCCCGCGTATCTCGCCCGCATCGCGCCGCTCGCCGACGCGCTGGCGCTCGGGCAGGTGGTCAACATCGCCGCCGGCGAGTAGCGCTTAACGCAGTTTGCCGAGCGAGCGCTACATCGGCCTGATGTCGGGCACCAGCGTCGATGGCGTCGACGCGGTGCTGGTCGACTTCGGCGTCGCGCCGTGGCGAATTTGCGCACGCCGTCATCTTGCGTTCGACCCGCCGCTTCGCGCCGAGCTCGAAGCGCTGCAGAAACCCGGTACCGATGAACTGCAGCGCGCGGCGCTCGCCGCCAACGCGCTGATGGATTGCTGCGCCGCTGCCGTGTCGGGAGTACTTGCTGACGCGGGTCTCGCCTCCCGCGACGTCGCCGCGATCGGCCTGCATGGACAGACGGTGCGGCACCGGCCCGATCTTCAGTTCACGACGCAGCTTGCGAATCCGGCGCGGCTTGCCGAAGCCTGCCGCATCGCCGTCGTCGCCGATTTTCGCAGCCGCGACGTGGCCGCGGGTGGGCAGGGCGCGCCGCTCGCGCCCGGGCTGCATGCCGCGCTGTTCCGGGACGCTGCACGGCACCGCGTCGTGCTCAACATCGGCGGCATCGCCAACATCACCGACCTCCCGCCCGAAGGCTCGGTGCGCGGCTTCGACACCGGACCCGGCAACACGCTGCTCGACGCCTGGTGCGCTCGGCATCGCGGCGAGGCGTTCGACCGCGACGGCGCATGGGCGGCGACCGGCCGACCGATCGCGGCACTGCTGGAAGCGCTTCGCGCCGATCCGTATTTCGCGTTGCCGCCGCCGAAAAGCACGGGTCGCGATCACTTCAACTTGCGCTGGCTCGAGTCACGGCTGCAACCGTCGTACGCGCCAGCCGACGTCCAGCGCAGCCTGCTCGCACTCACTTCGGCGACGATTGCCGATGCGGTGACCCGGCACTGCGCCGCGGCGTCCGAGGTCGTCGTGTGTGGCGGCGGCGCGCACAACGGCGCGCTGTTGCGCGAGCTTGCCCGCGATCTCGGCGGCCGCGCGCTCGCGACGACCGAGGCCTATGGCGTTCCGGTCGGCGACGTCGAGGCGCTGGCGTTCGCGTGGCTCGCCCGCGAGTCGCTCGCCGGCCGGCCCGGCAACCTGCCCGCCGTGACCGGTGCGCGCGGCGCGCGCGTGCTGGGCGCCGTCTATCCGGCCGGCTGAAGCCGGCGAATCCGCAATGAAAACGGGCGCCGTCGGCGCCCGTCCAAGTCGCGCGGATCAAGGCTTCAGGTCGTCGAGAACGAGGAGCCGCAGCCGCAGGTCGTCGTGGCGTTCGGATTCTTGATCACGAACTGCGCGCCTTCGAGCCCTTCGGTGTAATCGATCTCGGCGCCGACCAGGTACTGATAGCTCATCGGGTCGATCAGCAGCGTCACGCCGTTCTTTTCCATCGACGTATCGTCTTCGTTCACCGTCTCGTCGAACGTGAACCCGTACTGGAAGCCCGAGCAGCCGCCGCCGGTGACGAACACCCTCAGCTTGAGGTCGGGATTGCCTTCCTCGTCGATCAGCGTCTTGACCTTCGTCGCCGCGGCGTCGGTGAACACGAACGGGGCGGGCATTTCGGTCATTGCATTCATCATCTGCTCCGGTTCATTGCTGCCAATTCCACTTCTCATTATCGGCCGCGTCCAGCATACGGTCAATTCGCGCTCGATTCGCGCCGGTCCGGCTCATTCGCCGGTTGCGCGTTTCAGCTCCACCACATCGGCGGTCTCCTGGCCGACATGCATCAGCTTGCCCTGGACAATGGCGCCGACGTGCATTTCGAGCGTTCGGTACACCACGTCTCCATGGACCTGCGCCTTGGCCTGCAGTTCCAGATGATCGCTGGCCGAGACCGGGCCGGCGACCGCGCCGTTGATGACCACGTGCGAGACACGGACTTCGCCTTCGATCCTCGCACGCTCGCTGATCACCAGCGTCCCGGGCTGATTGTCGACCGTCGACACTTTCCCGTGCACGATGCCATCGATGCGCAGCCCCCCGGTAAAGACCAGGTCGCCATCGACCGTCGTACCGGCGCCGATCAGGCTGTCCAGCCGCTTCTGTGTCGGACGGGTCTTCCTCTGTTCGAACATGGAGGCCTCCTACGAAAGAATCAAGTTGCGCGTCGCCTTTGGGTTCGCCTGGCCTGGTTCGAGAACTTTCGCCTCCAGACTCTTCAACTGGCTGCCAGGCGGCACGCTGATCGTTCCTTCAACTCTCTGATAATACTTGAATTTCAACTGCAGCGCCGAGGCGTTTTCCGGCTGGCCCTCGGGCAGCTCTATCGTCATCGGGCCATTCTTGTCGACCAGATTGGCCTGCATGCTCACCCGTCCGGAAAATTCATCGGTCGGCTTGCCGCCGCGCACGATCAGCAGGCTGAACCGGTAGCTGTCGTCGCTTGCGCGCTCGGCCGAGAGCCGCTGTATCGAAATCGCGCCCTGCTTGCCGCTGTCGCTGAACAATTGCTGCAGGAACGCGAGCTCCTCCTTGATCTGCGTGTTCTCGCTTTGCAGATCGAGCGTCTGCCGCGAAAGCGTGCTTTGCGCGCCCCGTGCCACACCCAGGTCGCTTTCGAGCTCGCTGGTCCTGGCGCGCAGCCGCGCATTGTCTTCCTTGAGCTGATCGCGTTCGGCCTCGAGCCTCGCCCGCTCCTGCGCGACTTCGCTGCGATTGAACCCGCCGAGGAATTGTCCGAAGTCGAAGCCCCACCACCACATGCCGCCGATCAGGGCGAGAACGATCAGCACCAGCGGAATCTTCAGCCGCCAGCTGTGCTCGATGCGCACCCCCATCTTGGCCGCGCTGATGCCGAAGTGCTGCCGGAGCTTGCGCCCGACGGCGCGCGTCGTCACCATCGGTCCCTCAAGGCATCACCGGCGGTGCGGTCAGCCCGGTCGTCTCGGCCAGACCGAACATCAGGTTCATGTTCTGGATCGCCTGTCCCGCGGCGCCCTTGACCAGGTTGTCGATGACCGCCACGACGACAGCGATGTCGCCGCCTTGCGGTCGATGCACGGCGATGCGGCAGACGTTGGACGCGCGAACCGACCTCGTTTCCGGATGGCTTCCCGCCGGCATCACGTCGACGAAAGGCTCGCCGGCGTAGCGCTTTTCGAACAGCGCCTGCAGGTCGACGCTGCGGTCGGTCAGGCGCGCGTAGAGCGTGGCCAGAATGCCGCGGATCATCGGCACCAGATGCGGCGTGAATACGACGGTCACCGGGGACTTGCTGCGCGTGTTGAGGCCTTGCACGACCTCGGGATGGTGGCGATGGCCGCCAAGGTTGTAGGCCTTGAAGTTGTCGGAAGCCTCGCTGTACAAGAGTCCCAGCTCCGCCTTGCGGCCGGCGCCGGACACGCCCGACTTGGCGTCGGCGATCAGCTGATCGACGGCGACGACCCCGGCTTCGACCAGCGGCAGGAACCCCAGCTGGATCGCGGTCGGATAGCATCCCGGGTTGCCGACGATGCGGGCCTTGCGGATCGTGTCGCGGTACATCTCGGGCAGGCCGTAAACCGATTCGGCCAGCAGATCCGGGCAAGCGTGCGGCATCTTGTACCAGCGCTGGAACTCGGTGGTGTCCTTGAGGCGGAAATCGGCGGCGAGGTCGATGATCTTGACGCCGGCGCCGACGAGCTCGCGTGCCTGTCCCATCGCCACGCCGTGCGGCGTCGCGAAAAAAACGACGTCGCAGCGGGCAAGACCGGCGCCGGCCGGATCGCTGAATTTGAGATCGGACAGCGGTCCTAAGCCGCGCAGGCTCGAAAACATCGTGCCGACGGACACCCCCGCCTCGGAGCGCGAGGTGATCGCCTGGACGCGCGCCTCGGGGTGCGCGGCCAGCAGCCGCAGCAATTCGACGCCGGTGTACCCGGTCCCGCCGACAATGCCTACATTGATCATGCCTGCCTCATCGAACCGGCGATGATTCTACCACCCCGGCCCCATTGTATGACATTGGAATAATCCGCCCGGAGCCCCAAATGCAAAGGCCGCCTTGCGGCGGCCTTGGGCAATTTCGGGCGGCAAGCCGCTAGCGCTTGGAGAACTGCTTGCGACGTCGCGCCTTGTGCAGTCCGACTTTCTTCCGCTCGACTTCCCGGGCGTCGCGCGTGACCAGGCCCGCCTTGGACAGCGGTGGCTTGAGCTGGGCGTCGTAGTCGATCAGCGCGCGGGTGATCCCGTGGCGGACCGCGCCGGCCTGGCCCGATTCGCCGCCGCCGATGACATTGACCATGATGTCGAACGTCGCCTCGTGGTTGACCAGCTTCAGCGGCTGGCGCACGACCATGCGACCGGTTTCGCGTGTGAAAAACTCGTCGACCGGCTTGTCGTTGACGACGAACTTGCCCGAGCCCTGCTTGATGAATACACGGGCCACGGCGCTCTTGCGCCGGCCCGTGCCGTAGTAGTAGCTGCCGATCATGGGAGCGAGCCTTTAGAGGTCCAGCGTCTTCGGTTGTTGGGCCACGTGAGGATGCGCGGCACCGGCATAGCATTTGAGCTTCTTCAGCATCGCGTAGCCCAGCGGGCCTTTCGGCAGCATGCCCTTGACCGCCTTTTCCAGCGCCCGTCCGGGAAAGCGCTGCTGCATCTTGCTGAACGAGGTGGTGCGGATGCCGCCCGGATAGCCGCTGTGGCGGTGGTAGAGCTTGTCCTCGGCCTTGTTGCCGGTGACCTTGATCTTTTCGACGTTGGTGACGACGATGAAGTCGCCGGTATCGACGTGCGGCGTATAGATCGGCTTGTGCTTGCCGCGCAGCCGGTGCGCGATCGCGCTGGCGAGCCGGCCCAGCACCTTGTCGCTGGCGTCGACGACGTACCAATCCCGCTTGACGTCCTCGGGCCTGGCGGAATAGGTTTTCATGGCGAAATTCGCGTCCGGTTCAACTTTACAAAGTCTTAAATGATAATACGGGGCTGATACCCTGTCAAACCGGCCCGCCTTTTCGACCAGGCTTTCCCGCGCGCTCCTGCCGTCCGCGCCCTGATAAAAAAAGCGCGGCCGATGGCCGCGCTAAGTATTCCACCATAGGAGGAGAATGGAGGAACGATCTGCGCGCCGGGAAGGAGGAGGATCCCAAGCCCGCAGACGGTTCATAGTCTGTCATATTGCGCCGCACAATGCAAGCGGCATAATGGTCGGCAGCCGCCGTTGTCCACGACGGCCAACACTTTCGTGAATTTGCCATTGCGAAGGAAGGTCTCGATTGAAAGCCACGATCAAATGGATCGACCAGGTCAGCTTCGTTGCCGAAACCGGCAGCGGCCATGCGGTTGTCGTGGACGGTTCGCCAGACGCCGGCGGCCGCAACCTCGGGCCGAGGCCGATGGAGCTGCTGCTGGCGGGCACTGCAGCATGCACGGCC
>DATNAR010000313.1:0-16755 GCA_035607385.1 Casimicrobiaceae bacterium | reverse complement strand
CCGCACACTGAGGTCGCAGGCCGTGGCTCGCGGACTTCCAGGCGCAAACTCGCTCCCCGAATGAGCGCCGAACGGCAATGGATCGCTGAGGCGCGCACTGAGCTACTCGGTCGCGCGACTCGTGCGCCGCGCATCGCAATGCCCACCGGTCGGATACCTTTTGCGGCGCTGGAGATCGCTTGTCCACAAAACGACCGGGGCGAGCCTCGAGGCTCGCCCCGGTTTCGCTCTCGCGCTCGCCGACGCAAAGTCGTTCAGCAACCGCCGTACGCGATTTGCCCCCATTGGTTGATGTAGCGTGTGCAACCGCGAATGGCGCGCATGTCATAGTCGTACGCCGTGTTGCTGCGCCGCTGCGAGTTCGCGAACTGCGCCGCGTTGTACGCCTGGCCGGCCTGGTTGGCGGCGTTGATGCTCCGCTGCAGCGACTCGGCAGTGACTCCGGTCGGCAGCGACGGGCCCGTGTAGCCGGCGGCGCGAAGCCGTTGCATGTAACGGTAGTAGGTCAGCGCCGCGTTGCGGGCGGCCGCGTCCCCCTGCGCCTGGTATTGCATCTGCGCGCGGATGCCCCAGGACATGTCCATCGGGGGCGCTTGCGCGTGACCGAGCGACGGGAACATGGCGGCGATGCCGAGAACGAGCGCGACGATGCGGCCGGTCCTGCCGGCGTGGCTCAGTGTGTCGTTGAACATGGCGAATCTCCTTGGTCGTTGGTTGGACTCGGTGCGGTTGCTCTCACACCTTGTGCAAACTTTAGAAACCGACCGTTAGGCAATCGCTAGCAGAAGCGCCGGAAAATGGGCGCACTCGCGGCCAACCACGAAAAATACAGTAAAAACAGTGACCTAGCCGCGTCCCGTCAGGGCCAGCTGCACCGCTTCGGCCAGCGACAGCGCCGCGCCTTCCGCCCACAGTGTCTTCGCGCGCTGAGTGCCGAGTTTGCTGGCAGTGTTCTTGCGCTGCTTCTCGACGATTCCGGCGTCGTGCGCGGAGAGCGGACCGATGCCGCGCTCCCAGAAACCGACGGCGAACGAGGTCAGGCGCTCGGCAGCCTCGACTTGGCCCAGCGCCAGCAACGGCTGCGGCAGATTCCACAGCGCCGTGGCGAGCCACAGATGCGCATGACGCTCCCACGCCAGCTGCACGACGCGGCGGCCGGCGGCAAGCGCTTCCGTCCAGTGTTGCTGCGCGGATTCGAGAAAGCCGGTCATGTTGGCCACCGCGATGAGATCGGCGACCGAATCGAGCTCGCCGAAGTAGCTCTCGCATTCGGCAAGGAGCTTGCGCGCTTCCTTGTATCGCTTGAGCCCGGTGAGCGCTCCGACGCGTGACAGAAGCACGCGGTGCGCCTTGCGCGATCGTCCGATCTTCCTGTAGAGCACCTCGGCGCGCGCGAAAAACCCGTCGGCGGCGCGAAAGTCCGCGGTGTCCTCGCCGTGCTTGAGCGCGATACTGCCTTTGACGTGCAATGCATCAGCCTGGACGTCGTCGGCGCCAGCCTTCACGGCGAGAGCGAGCGCCTCGTCGAGGCTGCGCACAATTGCCTTGTCGCGCTGATCCCGCTCCCAGTCGATGCGAGCCAGCATCGTCAGCGCAGCCGCTACGGCCGCGGGGTCGCCGGCTTCCTTGAGCGCCCGTTGCGCATAGCCGCGCGCCCGCTCACTGTCGCCTGCGGTCAGACTGAGCTGCGCGAGCAGGTTCAAGCCCTCGCGCAGGCTCGGGACGCCCCGCGTGCAGCGATCCGTGGCCGTACCGACCAGCCGCAGTTCGTCGGGCGGCGCTCCGTGCGCTTCCCAGTGCGGGCGAAGCGCCACCGCGAGATCGAGCACGTACGCAGGATCGCCGTCTTCCATTGCGGTCACGAGAGCGCGCTTGACATTCGGCATCTCGCGCTCCGCGACTGCGTTGTCGGCCGCGGCCGCTCCGAGCGCAATATCCAGGAAATACGCGCGATGACGCGCACGCAGCTCGCGCGCATCGCTTAGGCGCTCCTGGGCGAATTCGCGCAGCGTGTCCAGTATGGAGAAGCGCGTACCGCGTGCATCCAGGTCCGCGCGTATGAGCGAGGCGGCGACGAGCGCCTCGAGCTGCGCGCGCGCATCCGGACCTCCGCAGACTGCCTCCACGGCGGCGACAGAGAATCCTCCGCGAAACACCGACAGCGCGGAGAAGAATCTCTGCTGCGGATCGGTGAGGAGATTCCAGCTCCACTCGATCGCCGCCTCCATCGACTGGTGCCGGCCATAGCGCGTGCCACGCTGGCCCTGCCGGGTGAGCAGGTCAAAACGCTCCACCAGGGCGTCGAGCATCTCGCGCGGCGAATACGTGCGGATGCGCGACGCGGCTATCTCGATTGCGAGCGGCAGGCCCTCGAGGGCGCGCGTCAATTCGACGAGCGTCGTGCGATTGTCGTCCGTCAGTGCGAAATCGGCACGGGCGCCGCGCGCGCGATCGATGAACAGCGCGACACTCGGCGTGGCCACCGCCTCCGACGCGTCCATCGATAACCGTGGCACGGGAAGAGGATCGATCATGAGGACGTGCTCGCCGGGAACGTCGAGGACGCGGCGCGACGTCACCAGGCAGCGCAGGCGCGGAAGGCGCTCGAGGAGGTCGAGGACGACACGCGTGCCGTCGTCGACCAGCTGCTCGAAATTGTCCAGCACGAGAAGGACGTCACGCTCGCTCAGGAAAGCGCACAGCTGAGCCAACGCGTTCTGCTGCGTTGCCTCCATCCGGAGGGCATCGCGGATGCAATCCCCGATCAGCGCGGCGGCGTTGCACTCGGCCAATGAGACGAACGCCACCGGGTCGAATCCTTCCGCGGCGCGGGCGGATTCCACCGCGAGGCGCGTTTTCCCGAAGCCGCCCAATCCGGCAAGCGTAATGAGGCGATGCTCGGCGAGTGCATCGACGATGAGACGCTTTTCTTCTTCGCGATCGACGAAGACGCTGGCGTAGGAGGGAAGGTTGCGCGCCGCAGAGGGGCGTTCCGGGCCGGTCGCGCGCTGAGCCTCGTTTCGCGCCAGCTCCTGAGAGCTTGACTTCCCGATCGCCGCATCGCCGCGCGCGAGCGCGCGAGCATGCAGCGCGCTCAAGCGCGTGCGCTCGTCCTCGACCCACTCGTCGAGAAAGCCGGGCAGGAAATCGCCGCGATAGCACTCGAGCGCCTGGGCGATCGCGCCTCGGCGCAGCAGCTGCTCGAACTCGCTTGCGTCGCAGCCGACCGCATCCGCATTCAACCCGATCGTCTGCCGATCCGCGAGTAGCACCGATTCGGGCGGAACGTCCGGCGGCTCGAGGAGGCGCCGCAACGTCGACAGCACTTGCCGCAGGCGATTGCGCCCGACATCCAGCTCGACGCCGGGCCACAGCGTCTCGATAATTTCCTCGCGCGAATGCCGCCGCTGCGGATTCAGCGCGAGCAGCGCGAGCAGCGTCGCGACCGGGCGACTCGGGAACTGCGCTAAGACGGTGTTACCGCGGGTCGCGCGCAAGCCGCCAAGGAGTTGGATCCGCCACACTTCCTTAGCGTAACAGCAGTGCCGTCGCCACAGCCACTGCCGGCGCTTGGTCGCCGACGGCGACCCGTCAGTGCTTCAGTGCTTTGCCAGCTTGCGTCCGCCAACCGATCCGGCGGCGGCGGCAGCGACGAATAACGCCACCATCCCGATCGGGCCCGAAACGACCGCCAGCGCAGACGAACGCAAGCCCTGGGCCGCGACCTTGAGCTGCAGTTTTTCCAGCTGGACGCGCCGTTCCGCCAGTGCGATCTGGTCTCTAAGGCTCGCCGAGGCGTGAATCAAGATTCGCCTCCCAGTTGACGGCGCGTCGCCTTGAAGCCGAGATTCCCCGCGCGCCCCTTGATGATCAGCAGGACCGGCAGCGTCGCCGCGACAATGGCGAGACCGACCACCAGCAGCGATAGGTGCAGGCTGAGCCAGGTGTCGGCGAGCCATGCAACCAGACTCAGCACCAGCAGGATCCAGGCGGTGGCGAGGAACAAGGTCGCGACGACCGACAGGATCGCGATCGAAACAAGACTTTGGATCGCAAGTCTGGCTTCGAGCTTGACCAGCTCGACGACGTCGCGGCTGAAGTGGCTCGCGCTCGCCAACAGGGTCGATGCGTGTCGGATGAGCTGTAGCGCTTGGGCGGCTGCCAGAAGTCGCATGATGTGGCCTCGACGTAGGTTGCTTATCTCGGTTTCGACAGGCTGCCGCGCGCCAACCGGCTCAGCGCGAGGCCGGCGAGCAGTCCCGCGGCGGACACGCCGAGCAAGCGCCGCGCCCCGCGGGGCCTGCCCCAGGCGTCCAGCGGCATCGGCCCGGCCGGCGCCGCACGCTCCTCTTCCGGCAAAGGCGGCGGATCGCTGGTTGCTGCGTTCGCCAAGCCCTCCGGCGGCGCCTGGCTGCGCGGCAGGTCTTCCCGCGCAAGCGGCTTCACGTCGCCGCGGTGCGCGTGCGCATTGGTAAACTCCGCGCCAAGCAGGAATATCTGCGTCGAATAGTAGATCCACAGCATCAGCACGACGAACGGGCCGGCCGCCCCGAACGAGGAGGCAACCGAGCTTTTTCCGATGTACAAACCGATCAGCAGCTTGCCTATATCGAACAGCAGGGCGGTAATGGCCGCGCCGATCCAGACATCTTCCCACGCGATCTCGACATTGGGGAGCACCTTGTAAATCGTCGCGAAAAGCACGGTGATGACGGCGAAAGAACCCAGAAACGTGATCGCCTGGAGCAACAGTTCGGCTTCACCGAGAAGTGAATCTCCCAACGCTGCGACAGCGGCGCTCAGGACCAGCGAAACGGTCAGAAGAAAGCCGATCGCGAGGACCATGCCGAACGACAACAGGCGGGATTTGATCAGATTGATGAGCCCGCTTCCTAGGCGAGGCTTCGCTTTCCAGATCCGGTCCAGATCATCCTGCAATTCGACGAACGCCGTCGTCGCCGTCAGGATCAGCGCCCCTACGCCTATCACGATCGCAATGGCGCTGCTGCCGAAGTTCGCCGTGCTGTTCAACATCTCCGCGACCGCATTGCCTCCCGCCGTCCCGAGAAGCCCCTGCAGCTGGTCGACCACCGCCGCCTGCGCGGCATCGCGCCCGAACACAAGCCCGGCGACGGCTATGGCGATGATCAGCAATGGCGCGATCGAGAAGGCCGTGTAGTACGCGAGCGCCGCCCCCATGCTGGCGGCACGATCCTCGAGCCAGGCGTTCACCGACTGCTTGACCAGCGGCCAGAGCTCTTTTGGCGAGATCATCGATGCGCTCCCTTCGGCTGCGGAGGCGATTTCCGGCTACGCGATGGACAATGCGACGTAGCTTAAGGAATTCTCAGTGTCTGCCCCGGATAAATCTTGTCGGGACTCTTGAGCATCGGTCGATTCGCTTCGAATATCTTCGTGTACTGGTTGGCATCCCCGTACGATTCCTTCGCAATCTTCGACAGCGTGTCTCCGCTTTTGACCGTATAGAACTTCGCTGCGGGGCCGCTCTGCTCGACGCTCATGCGGTCGTCGACGTGCGAGACGCTGGAGACGTTCCCGGCGCACAGAATGATCTTCTCCCGGGTCGCCTGGTCGGGCGCGACGCCGTAGACAGTCGCGGTGCCCGTGCCGCTGTCGTAGGTGACGGTCAGCGCGGTCGCGTCCAGTTTTTGCGACTTGATGTAGGCAAGGATCGCGTCGCCCGCGGCCGCGTCGGCCGCCTTGGCCGTGTCAGACGTTGGCCGACCTGCCTCCGCGGTGGAGGCATGCTGCGTTGATGACGCCGATCCGGTGTGGAACAGCTTCTCACCCGCATCCCTGATGAAATCGATGAGCGCCACGGGAAGTCCTTTCGTCGACGGTTGGAATTGTTGCAAATAGGACAGGTAAAAAATTCCTGCCGATGTTTGCTTTCCTGGAGAAAACCGCCAGGCGGATTCTCCCGATTGGTGAAATGCATGAATCGTTCCATGTCGCCGGCGACGGCGCGATATGGGAAGGCCCACACGAGATCGGGACATGCAATGCTTGACTCGCGGCCGTCGTCGGTTATCGTGACCGCCTCCCGATGCGTTTCTGCGGGCCGACCGATGGCGCTCAAATCCACGATCTGCAAGGCCGATTTAGCGATTGCCGACGTCGATCGTGGCTACTATCGCGATCACGCCTTGACGCTCGCCCGGCACCCGTCGGAGACCGACGAGCGCATGATGGTGCGCCTGCTGGCCTTTGCCTTGCACGCCGACGAGCGTCTGGAATTCGGCCGCGGCTTGAGCGCCGAGAACGAGCCCGACCTGTGGCAAAGGGACCTGACCGGGGCGATACAGCGATGGATCGAGGTCGGTTTGCCCGACGAGCGCGAGGTGCGCAAAGCATGCGGCCGTGCCCGCGCGGTCGATATCCTGGCCTACGGCGGGCGCGCCGTAGAGCTGTGGTGGAACGCCGTGCGGGCCAGGCTCGAGCGCCAGGATGGCCTGACCGTGACCGAGCTACCGCTCGAGGCGAGCCGCGCCCTCGGGCAGTTGGCCGCAAGGTCGATGCGCCTTCAGATCACGATCCAGGAAGGACATCTGCTGGTCGTCGACGGATCGAGCTCGATTTCGGCAGCGCTGCGGTACCTGAAGGCGGGGCAGAGCCCGCGCTGACGGCCGCGGCAACGGCTCACCCAAGCGGCGGCGCGACGCGGCCGCCGGCATCCGGGGGCGCCGACCGCCAGAAGCGCGCAACGGACGGACGAAATGCCTGGCGGCGATGCCGGCGTCATGAAATACTGTCGCGCGCCGAAGACCACAGCCGCCTCCCCGATCGATGCCTGCCCGCCGAATATTCGCTTCGCTGATCGTCTTGCTGGCTTTGCCTTGGGCGCTCGAGGCGCAGGCGGGCAAGAGCACCGTCTGCACGGTAACCGTCAACTCGCCCAACGAAAAGGAAACGCTGCGCCGGATTCTGCCGGAGGACAAATTTCAGTTTGTCGAGTTGGTCGAGCGCGGCCGCCCGGACTGGCTGGCGTCGGCTTGCCGGCAGCAGCTGCGCTGCGACGTGCTGGTCGTTTCCGGGCACTTTGACGGCGGGACCGAATTCTATTCCGATCGTCTCGATGCCCGCGAGTCGCTGCCCGTCGCCGAGCTCGAACGTGCCTCCTGCAGCGCTTCGTGCTCGGGCCTTTTCTCGCAGCTGAAGGAAGTCTACTTGTTCGGCTGCAACACGCTTAACGCCGCGGCGCCCGACACCACCGCTGCCGAAGTCGCACGCAGCCTCGTGCGCGCCGGCTATTCCCGCGGTGATGCCGATCGAGTCTCGCGCGCCTTGAACGAACGGCACGGCGAAAGCAACCGCGATGGGATGCGACGCATCTTCGCCAGCGTCCCCGTCATCTACGGTTTTTCGGCCATGGCGCCGCTCGGGGCGACGGCCGGGCCGCTCCTGGGCCGCCACTTGGTCTCATCCGGCGCCGGTGAATTCGGCACCGGTCGCGCCAGTGCGAGCCTGCTCGGCCAGTTCGCCGGGAGCTCGATGACGGTCACCTCTGGCCTGAGCGATGCCGACCCGCGGGCAGGCTATCGCCGCGAAGTCTGCCAATTCTTCGACGAGCAGCGATCGCCCGCGCAGAAGCTCGCCTTCATCCATCAAATCCTGCGTCGCGACATGGCCGAGGTGCGCATGTTCTTCGAGCGCATCGAGGCATTCTACGCATCGCTGAGCGCAGACGACCGCCACGCTGCGGCGTTCGTCGAGCAGAGCGACGAGATCGCTCGCGATCAGCTGGCGCGCGACCGGTATCTGGCATTCGCTCGCGACGTCGATCGCCCGCAGATCCGAAGCCGCATGGTGCACGTGGCTCGGACCTTGGGCTGGCTTAGCCCGGAGGAAGAGAAAGCCGAGATCACGCGCATGGTGAGCGAGCTCCTCGCCGGGAGTGCGGTCGGCTCTGCCGAGGTCGACCTGGTTTGCTCGCTGAATGGCGATCGAAGCCTGGATGACCAGCTGCCGCGACTGGAACGCTCGCCGCTGCGCAGGGAAAACGTTTCCGACGCGGCGCTCCTCGCTTGCCTTGGCAGCGCGGAAGACCGCCACCGGGTCTTGCAGGCGCTGACGGCGCGTGCCGACGCCGACGTCGAGATCGCGCGGGTTTATCTCCGGCATCACCCCATCACCGATGTAAACGAGATTCGCGACGTGGCGGCGCGAATCGCCCGCATGACCGAATCGGATGCGCAGGTCCGCGCGCTCGATACGCTGGCGCACTACTACCTTGCCGACCGCGAAAGCCTCGATCAGCTGACGCGCCTGTTCCCTGTCGCGACGTCGGTGAACGTCCAGCGAGCCATCGCGGGAGTGTTCATCCGCTCCGACTATCGCGCCCTTCCCAGGCTGGACCTCGTGCGCATGCTGCGTCAGTACCGCCTCAAGTCTCCGGATGGAGAGGACCTGATCGATGTTCTGATCCGGCGGCTCCAGGCTTAGACGCGTCCTCGGTGACGCGCACCCGCAGGCAATTGCCGCCAGCTTGACCCGCCGCTCTCGCGGCCGCCTCGCCAGCGTCATCGGCGTCTGATCCCGGCTCCCGGTTCGTCCTACACGCGCTTCAGCGCCGCTCCGATACCGCCGACGCGCCGGTTTCGCTACGGTGTCCACTTCCGTCGGTGGCTCCCATGCCGGGACTTCCACGTTCGCATTGCCGCGTGAACGTGGGCCACCGTACAGAACTGTGCGTGCAGTGCAGTCATCATGCCAATTGCCAAAGCGGGCTTCGCGAAACCGTCGCGCTGCGTGACGCAACGGCGCATTCATCTGCCGACATTTGAATCAGCTGTCCTCGTTGTCGCGGCATGCAATGTCTTGGTGTAGGACGTGCCC
This sequence comes from Casimicrobiaceae bacterium, assembly GCA_035607385.1. Taxonomy (GTDB): domain Bacteria; phylum Pseudomonadota; class Gammaproteobacteria; order Burkholderiales; family Casimicrobiaceae; genus PALSA-1003. The sequence continues at coordinate 7,899 of DATNAR010000313.1, read as the reverse complement.
ATGGCAACGAAATCCGCTGTTTTGCTCGGACTGCTGACCGTCCTCTGTGTCGTCGCTCAGGCGCACGCGGCGAAGAGCACCGTTTGCACGATCACCGTCAATTCGGCCGACGAAAAGCAGACCTTCCGCCGCTACCTGCCCGAAGACAAATACCAGTTCGTCGAGCTCGTCGAGCGGGGCCGGCCGGATTGGCTTGCCTCGGCTTGCAGGCAGCATGTGAAGTGCGACGTGTTGATCATCTCGGGTCACTTCAACGGCACGGAGTTCTTTTCCGAGCACCTGGACTCGAACGAATTCCTCCCGGTGGCCGAGATGGAGCGAGCCTCGTGCAGCAATTCGTGCCCCGGCCTCTTCTCGCAGCTCAAGGAAGTGTATATGTTCGGCTGCAATACGCTGAACGCCGAAGCAGGGATCAGCGCGTCGGCCGAAATCGCACGCACGCTGGTTCGCGCCGGGCGGTCGAAAGCCGATGCCGAGCGCGTCTCGCGCGCATTGAACGCGCGCCACAGCGAGAGCAACAAGGATGGCATGCGCCGCATCTTCGTCAACGTCCCCGTCGTTTACGGCTTCTCATCGGTCGCTCCGGTCGGCGCGGTCGCCGCGGGTACATTGAGCCGTTACTTCCATTCCGCGTCCAGCGCGGAAGTCGGCAGCGGCCGGCCCAGCGCGAGGCTGCTCAGCCAGTTTTCCACCAACGGCATGACCGCGACGTCCGGCATGCGCGCCTCGGACCCGCGCGCCGGGTATCGGCAGGAGGTCTGCCAGTTCGTCGACGATCGGCTGACGCCAGCGCAAACGCTCGCGTTCATTCATCAGATCCTCGGCCGCGACATGGGCGAAGTGCGCATGTTTCTCGACCGCATCGAAAGTTTTGCCGCGTCGCTGACCGAAAGCGAGCGCCAGGCCCCGACATTCGTCCGGGCGCTGGACGAGCTGGCCAACGACCTGCCCGCGCGCGAACGCTTTCTGGCGTTTGCCCGCGATTCCGACGAGCCGCCGCTCCGCGCGCGCATGATCAAGCTGGCGCACAAGCTCGGATGGCTCTCGGTCGAGGCCGAGCGGGAAGAGCTGCTGCGCCTCGCGCAGGACCTGCTGGCCGGCGGGAGGATAAGCTCCGCGGATGTCGATCTCGTCTGCTCGTTGAACCGGGATCACGCGCTGGATGCGGAGCTGCGCCGTATCCGTCCGGCACCGGGAGTCGACGATGCGGTGCCCGCTGATGCGATCCTGGCATGCCTTGGCAACGTCGACGCCCGCGCCCGCGTCCTGCAGGCGCTGACCGGCGCCAACAGCGAAGCGGTCCAGATCGCGCAGGTCTACCTTCAGCACCGGCCGATCGCCGACGTCGGCGAGCTTCGCTCGGTCGCGGCCCGGGTCGCGCAGATGACCGATCCCGACGCGCAGGTCCGGGCGCTGAATACGCTGGCGGGCCTTTATGTGTCCGATCGCGAAAGTCTCGATGAGCTGATGCGGCTGTTTCCCAACGCGAGGTCGGTGAGCGTGCAGCGCGCCATCGCGGGTATTTTCATCCGCGCCGACTACAAGGCCATCGACCGGGACGAGCTCGTCGGCGTGCTGCGCCAGCACCGGTTGAGATCGATCGACCGGGATGACATCATCGACGCGTTGCTGCGCCGTCTCCAGGCCTGACTCTCCGGCCCGTCGGCTGCCCTAGCGCGGAAGTGCGCGGGCGCCCGATCCGGCTTATGCTGACGGCGGGGGAATCGTGTCGCGCAGTTGATGCCGCGACGACCAGCCCGGGCCGCGTGCCGCAGGGATCCGACCTTGTGAAAGGGATTCAACATGCTGACTTTTGTGAACAACGACAGCGGGCAAACCGTGTCATGGAGTGTCGGGCAACCGCGTCCTTCGATAAACATCAACGGCAACTTCAGCTGCGCCGCGGATAGCGCGGAGCGAAGGTTCATCAAGGACAATTTCACCGGCCTACCGTTTCGCCTGAACAGCACGGGAGCCACGATATGGCGCGGCGATTGCGCGCGATTCATCGCCGATAACCTCTAAAGGCGGCCCGCGCTGGCGGGACGGCGCGCGGTCTCCGGGCCCCCCCCGCAGCGCGCCCCAGAAAGCTCGGCGCGCTCGCCGCACGTTACAATGCGGGCGCGTTACCTCTGATCGTTTCCGGAACTTTCGATGCGAGTGTTCAATTTCAGCGCGGGACCCGCCGTGCTGCCCGAGGCTGTCCTGCGCCAGGCCGCGGCCGAAATGCTGGACTGGCACGGCAGCGGCATGTCGGTGATGGAAATGAGCCACCGCGGCAAGGAATTCGTCGGTATCGCGGCCAAGGCCGAAAGCGATTTGCGCACGCTGCTGTCGATTCCCGCGAGCTATAAGGTGCTGTTCCTGCAGGGCGGGGCGATCGCCGAAAACGCGCTCGTGCCGATGAATCTGCTGGCCGGCAGGACCGCCGCCGACTACGTCAACACCGGCGAATGGTCGAAAAAATCGATCAAGGAAGCAAAAAAATACTGTACGGTCAACATCGCCGCCTCCGCCGAGGACAAGAACTTCACCTACGTTCCTGCGCGTGAAACCTGGAAGCTCGATCCTTCGGCCGCGTACGTGCACGTGTGCACCAACGAGACGATCGGCGGAGTCGAATACCAGTGGGCGCCGGACACCGGTCCCGTCCCGCTGGTGGCGGACATGTCGTCGCACATCCTGTCGCGAACGATCGACGTCGCGAAATACGGCGTGATCTACGGCGGCGCGCAAAAGAATGCGGGACCGGCCGGCCTGACGCTGGTCATCGTCCGGGACGATCTGCTCGATCGCGCACTGCCGATCACGCCGTCGGCATTCCACTGGAAAGAGCAGGCCGCTAACGATTCGATGGTCAACACGCCGCCGACCTATGCGATCTACATTGCCGGGCTGGTCTTCGAATGGCTGCTCGCGCAAGGCGGCGTCGCGGCGATCGAGGCCAGGAACATCGCCAAGGCCAAACAGCTGTACGACTGCCTCGACCGCAGCGGGTTTTACCTCACCACGGTGCGCAAGGAAGACCGGTCGCGGATGAACGTGCCGTTCAAGCTGCGGGACGCCTCGCTGGACGAGGCATTCCTGCAGGGCGCAAAGGAGCGCGGCATGGTCCAGCTGAAAGGGCACCGCGCCGTCGGCGGCATGCGCGCGTCGATCTACAACGCGATGCCGATCGAGGGCGTGCAGACGCTGGTCGGCTACCTCGAGGATTTCGAGCGCCGGCATGGCTAGGGCCATGCCCGAGCAGGCCCTCCCGATGAGCCACTACCGCATCCTCACGCTCAACCAAATCTCGGCGCACGGGCTGCATCGCTTTCCGTCGGCGCGCTACACCGTCGGCAAGGCGGTCGACAACCCGGATGCGATCATCGTGCGTTCGCACGACATGCACGCGATGGCCGTTCCCGCCAGCGTCAAGGCGATCGGCCGCGCCGGCGCGGGCACGAACAACATACCAGTCAAGGAGATGTCCGCCCGCGGCGTGCCGGTATTCAATGCGCCGGGCGCCAACGCCAACGCGGTCAAGGAGCTGGTCCTTACCGCCTTGCTGCTGGCAGCGCGCAACGTCGTACCGGCGCTGCGCTATGTCGACTCGCTCGATTCCGGGGCGGCGGACCTGGAAGCGCGCGTCGAGGAGGGAAAAAAGCAGTTCGCGGGCGTCGAGCTCCCGCAGCGCACGCTCGGCATCATCGGCCTGGGCGCAATCGGCAGCCTGGTGGCGGACACGGCGATCAAGCTCGGCATGAAGGTCATCGGCTTCGATCCCGAGATCACCGTCGACGCAGCCTGGCGGCTGCCTTCCAGCGTGCGCAAGGCCAACAGCATCGAAGAAGTGCTCAAGCACTCCGATTTCGTCACCTTGCATGTGCCACTGCTGCCGGCGACGCGGGGCCTGATCGACAACAAGCGTCTCGCTGTCGTCAAGCCGGGCGCCGTACTGCTCAACTTCGCGCGCGACGCGATCGTCGACGAATCCGCCGTAGTCTCGGCGCTGCGCTCGCACCGGCTCAAATACTACCTGTGCGATTTTCCCAGTGCGGCGCTGAAGGACGAGCCTGCCGTCGTCGCGCTGCCGCATCTGGGCGCGTCGACCGCCGAAGCCGAGGAGAACTGCGCGGTGATGGTGGTCGACCACGTCCGCGAATACCTGGAGCACGGGACGATCGCGAGCGCGGTCAATTTTCCCGATGTCGACATGCCGCGGGAGGCGCCGCACCGGGTGGCGATCGCCAACGCCAACGTGCCCAACATGCTGGGTCAGATCTCATCGACGATGGCCAAGGCCGGCCTCAACATCCACACGATGGTCAACAAGTCGCGCGGCGAGATGGCGTACACGCTGGTCGACGTCGACAGTCCGGTCGACGAGTCGCTGGTGCGCTCGATCGCGGCCATCAAAGGCGTGCTGTCGGTCCGCGCGATCCGAGTGGACGCCGGCGGATAGAAGCCCGCCGATCTGCCGGTAGGGGGTGGAGCTCACATGATGACGCGATGGTTCCCCCAGCCGCGTTCCAGCATCGGGCAGTTTTCGCATTCCATCGACCGGATGTCGCAGAACGGTATGTCGCAGCGCACGCGCCGGCCCTGCAGGATCATCCGGACTCGATCGAGTTTTTGCGGCCGCCGGCCCTTGAGCAGCAGAACGTCGCCCGGTTGCAGGATTTTTTGCAGCGCTGCGGCGGCCTCGTGCACCGTGCGTCCGCCGTCGACGACCGACGAGCTCGGCATGCCCGCACGGCGCGCGCCCGCCCAGTAGCGCCGGAAACCCCGCCCGATGACGACCAGCCGCGACGCTGCCCGCGCCGCGCGTATGCCCAGCGCCAGATAGATCGGTCGCTCGGGGCCCTGCGGCTCCGACAAATCGCCGAACAAGACGACGCGGCGTGCCGCCGGAATCTCCGCCAGTACGTCGAGCGCGGCGTGAATCGTCTCCAGCGTCGACTTGTAATCATCGCGCAGGACGATCGCGCCGTTCGGCAGCGGAACGGGCTGCATCCGCCCGGCGGTCGGTGCAAGCGTCCGCAGGCGCGACAGCACCCGATCCAGCGCGACGCCTTCGACCAGAGCGACCGCGATCGCAGCGAGCACCGGGTAGATCATCTGGCGGCCGACCAGGCGAACGATCACTTCGCGGCGCTGGCCGAACGCCTCGAGGTCGAAACGCGTTCCATGCGGCCAGTCCAGGCGGATGCGCTGGGCGCGTATATCGCAGCGTGCGCCAAAGCCGAACTCGATCACCCGGCCCGGCGCCTGTGCGCGCATCCACACGACGTTGGGATCGTCGCCATTCAGCACGGCGATGCCGGATGCCGGCATGGCGGCGATCATCCGGACCTTTTCGGCCCGCGTCGCTTTGAGCGAGCCCAGGCTGCCGTGATGCTCGCTGCCGATCGACGTGACCACGGTCAGGTCCGGGCGCAGCAGCCGCGCATACTGGTCCATCTGGCCGCGGCCGCCGATGCCGACCTCGATCACCGCATGTCGCTGTGCCGGGCGGATACGCAAGACGGCCATGGCGACCGAAGTCCACGCGTTGGCGGTCATCGACCGCGCTTGCGGCGCGTCGAGCCCCGCCGCGACTGCGCGCATCGTCGTCGATTTGCCGAACGATCCGATCACCGCGACGACGCGCGTCCTGCGCACCATCGTGCGGCGGTACAGCCTCGCCAGTCGCGACATCATCGGCCAGACCCGGTAGGCGACCCCGTCGGCGACTTGTCGCCGGCCGGCGGGCGTCCGGAGCATTGCGGGAATGTCGCTCAGGCGATAGCGCATCGACGCGATCATACCTTTCGCCAACCGGGCGCTTGCCCGCGGGACTTGTGAAACGCCGCCGCGGGACCCATCTAATTTCCTGTTCCGACCTAGGGCCAATGCCGTGAATCCCGCACTGAACATCGTCTGTCCGCACTGCAATACCGTCAACCGGGTGCCGGAGGCGCGTCTGGCCGATGCGCCGGCCTGCGGGCACTGCAAGAAGCCGCTGTTCGTCGGTCAGCCGGTCGAGCTGACGGCGGCCAATTTCGATCGTCACACCGGCAAGAACGACATTCCGGTCGTCGTCGATTTCTGGGCCGCATGGTGCGGTCCCTGCCGGATGATGGCGCCCCACTTCGCGCGCGCGGCCGCCGAGCTCGAGCCGAGAATGCGGCTGGCGAAGCTCGATACCGAAGCCGCCCAGGAGATCGCCGGTCGTTATGCGATTCGCAGTATTCCGACGATGATCGTCTTCGATCGCGGGCGCGAAGCGGCGCGGCAGTCGGGCGCGATGGATGCGCGAGCGCTGCTTGCCTGGCTGTCGCCGATCGCACGCGCGCCGCGGACCCGGGCCGGCGCGCAGGCCTAGCCGACCGGCGTTCCGCCTTTGTTCTCGAGCGCGGCGAGTCGCGCTTTCAGCGCGGCATCGGCGACGTAGCGCGCCGTGCAATCCCGGCCGATGGCGAGCGCCCCCAGAATCGCGCCCTTGTCGTCGGTGACCAGACCGAAGCTCAGGTCGACATACAGCTTGCTGCCGTCGCGGTGCGCCGAGCGCGTCGTCAGCACGCGATCGGCATATTTGGTTCGGCCCGTGTCGATCGCTCGCTGGAAACCTTCCCAATGGGCGCGGCGGAAGCGCTCGGGGATGATCAGGTCGAGGCTCGCACCGAGCGCCTCGGAGGCCGGGTAGCCGAAGATCCGCTCGGCGCCGCGATTCCAGAGCCGGATGATTCCGCCCCGGTCGGCGAAAATGATGGCATCGGGCGCCTGAGCGACGATCGCCCGCGCCAGCGCCGCGGCCGCCTGCTCAGGCATCGGCGGCGGTTCGTTCGCTTGCTCGATCCATGGTGCCAATATACCCGATCAGCATGTCTGTCCGGATCGGGCCGCCGGTGGCCGAAGCCGCCCGACCCCGTCGTGCCAGCGCTTTTGCCCGCTGCCGCGCTCTCGGCAGCGAAAGCCGGCCCGAGTCCAACTTGCGCTAGCCCGCGTTCCGGTTCAGCCGTTCGATGAATCGGGCGAGCTCGATGATCATGCGCTCGTGCGTCCCCGTGCCTATGCGCTGGACGCCGTCGCTCGCGTCGATGCGAAACGCGACTTGCTTGCCCGCGATCCGCGTCACCTCGGCCTCGGCCGTGACGGTTCGTCCGGCGGGCGTCGCAGCCAGGTGCTGCACGTCGACGCGCGTTCCGACCGCGCTTTCGCCGGCCTCGAGATAGGGCTTGATCGCGTTGAGCGCGGCGTTTTCCATCGCCATGATCATCACCGGCGTCGCCAGCACCGGGGGCAGCATCGCATCCTTGAAGCGATTCGCCAGGTGCTCCGCCTTGACGACCAGCGAGAACGAAGCCTTGGCCCCGACGGGTATCGGCCGCATCGTTCACCTTTCGGGATGGGTACAATGGATCGAGCTTATCCGATCGGCGCTTATCCTGCGCGGTCCTCCGCGCCGCGATTCTGCCGGTCCCGTCCACGAGCAAAGCGAGTCGAAGTCGATGTCGGATCTCCTCTTTCACATGATAGGCGGCGCGCCCGACCCCGTCGCGCCCTTCAGCCATGCCGTCGAGGCCGGCGGCTGGGTGTTCGTGACCGGGCAGATGCCATTCGAAGGCAGATCGAATACGTCGCCCTATCCGGCGACGATCGAAGAGCAAACTCACCAGGTGATGAAGAACCTCGTTACCGTGCTGGAAGGCTGCGGGCTGGGTCTTGCCGACGTCGCGGTGGCACGCGTCTATCTGCTGCACTTCGACGACGATTACGCGCGAATGAACGACATCTATGCCGGGTATTTTCCCGAGGGCCGCCGGCCGGCGCGCACCTGTATCGGCGTCAGCGGACTCGCCCGCGGCGCCCGCATCGAAATCGACATGATCGCGCGCCGCAGCGGCTGATTCGATGCGGGCTGCGATCGACGCC
>DATNAR010000305.1:0-3184 GCA_035607385.1 Casimicrobiaceae bacterium | reverse complement strand
CCCTTGGTCAGCACGTGCCCGTCGTGGGCATCGATCGCATCGATCGTCGCCGCCCCCGCGAACGCCGCGCCGGCAAGGCTGGCGCGCCGCCCGTCGAACAGGATCCGTGCCTCGCGATCCTTGCCGCACATCTGCGTCGAGGCGTAGGCATTGACGATCGCCGCGGCCGGCGTGCGCGCGCCGGCCGCGGCCACCCCGATCAGGTCGGTCAGGCACAAGAGCGACGTCCGCACGACGTCGTCCGGCAACGCGTCGAACTCGAGCTCGCGCGCAAAGACCGCGGCGCTCGCGCTGCGCGCCGCCGGGCGCCGAGCGCGCGTGGCGAGCTCGGCCATCAGATCAAGCCGTTGCTCTTCAGAAATCCCGAGGCGACTTCCTCGACCGTCTTCTTGTCGACGTCGACACTGGCGTTGAGCCTGGCCATCGTGTCGTCGTTGAGCTTGGCCGCAAGCGCATTCAACGCGTCGGCGATCTTCGGATACTTGTCGAGGATTTCCTTCCGCACGACCGGCGTCAGGTTGTACCACGGTGCGTAATGCTTGTCGTCCTTGAGCACAACGAAGTTGAACGCAGGGATGCGGCCGTCGGTCGCGAACACCACGCCGGTATCGACCTGGCGGTCCTTCAGCGCCGAGTAGACGAGGCCGGTGTCCATCCGCTTGACGTTGTCGCGCGGGAATTCGAAACCGTATGCCGTTTGCCATCCCGGCAAGCCGTCGGGTCGCGCATAGAATTCGGCGTTCGATGCGAAAGTGAGTTTGGCGCCGCCGTTGACCGCTTTGGCCAGGTCGCTCATCGTGACGATATTGAGCTTCTGGGCCTGATCGCGGTTCATCGCGAAGGCGTATGTGTTGTTGACCTGCGACATGTTGAGCCAGACCAGGCCCTTGGCGGCGTCGACTTCCTTGATGCGCTTGTACGTCTCTTCGGCCGACGGGAACTTGTCGGTGATCTTGTTGAATACGCCGAGACCGGTGCCCGTGTATTCCCAGTACACGTCGATCTGGCCGTTCTCCAGCGCCGAGCGAACCGCCGCGCTGCCCATGCCGGCCTCGCGCTTCGGGCTAAAACCCTTGGCCTTCAACAGCTCCACCGTCATCGCCGTCATGATCTGCTGCTCGGTGAAGGCCTTGCCGCCCACGACGATCGTCTGTGCGGCCGCGCCCGTGCCGAGCGCCGCTGCCAGAATCCCGCCGCAAAGTATGCTTATCGCCTTGTTCATCGCTCCTCCTGGATTGCCTCAAGAATTCCGCAGCGGATTGACGCCGCGCGGTACCAGCCAATACTGCGCCTGCCCGAACAGGAAATCCACGGCTACCGCGAGCAGCGCGGTCGGGATCGCGCCGGCCAGCATCATCCCGTATTCCTGCAGATCGATGCCGGTGAAGATCAGCTCGCCGAGTCCGCCGCCGCCGATCAGGAAGGCGATCGGCGCGGTGCCGACATTGACGGCCATCGCCGTGCGTATCCCGGCGAAGATCACGAACAGCGCGTTCGGCAGCTCGACTCGGCGCAAAATCGCCCGCGGGCTCATGCCCATGCCCTGCGCCGCGTCGACCAGGTGCGCGGGAACGGCGCGCAGTCCCGCATAGGTGTTGCGCACGATGGGCAGCAGCGTCGCGATCCATAACCCGACGATCGCAGGCAGCGGCCCGATGCCGAGCAAGGTCATCATCAACGCGAGCTTGCCCAGCGTCGGGATCGAGGTCGCCATGTTGACCGCCTGGATCGTCGCTTCGGCGTAGCGCGCCATCGCCGGACGCGAAAGCCAGATGCCCAGACCGATGCCGGTGACGATCGCGGCGCCGCCGGATACGGCGACCAGCACCAGGTGCTGCTTCGTCAGGTAGATGATGTCCTTGCGATAGCGCAGGATGTCGTTCCACAGCCCGGTCGCCACCAGCACCCAGACGATCGCCAGCGCAATCGCGGCCAGCACCGCATAGGGCAGCAGCGAACGCTGCCTCATTTCCCAACTGCGCGTCGCGGTGGTCATCGCAGCGGCGCGCCGGGTCCGTTGCCATTTGCCGGTGCGGCGAGCCGCGCGGCGACGGCCTTGCGCGTGACCACGCCGACCAGGCGCCCGCCGGCGTCGACGCAGCGCAGGACATCGACGCCGCGCTCGAGAAAAAGCGTGACGACGCGGCGCAGATCATCGCCCGGAGCGACCGCCGGTGCGTCCGGCGCACTGGCGGCGTCGGGAGGGCTCATCACGTCGCCGACGGTGATTCGCCGCAGGCGCTTCAATGTGCGATCGCTGCCGACGAAGCCGGCGACAAAGTCGTTCGCCGGCCGGCCGAGCAGCTCGTCGGGAGCGGCGTACTGCTCGAGGCGGCCGGCGCGAAATATCGCGATGCGGTCGGCCATCTTCACCGCCTCGTCGATATCGTGGCTGACGAACAAGACGGTCTTGCGCAACGATTTCTGCATGCGCAGGAACTCGTCCTGGATGACTTCGCGATTGACCGGATCGACGGCGCCGAACGGCTCGTCCATCAACAGCACCGGCGGATCGGCGGCGAGCGCGCGGGCAACGCCGACCCGCTGCGCCTGGCCGCCGGAGAGCTCGTTCGGATACCGGTCGAGGAATTCGGCCGGCTCCAGCGCCAGCATCGCCAGGAGCTCCTCGGCGCGGCGGCGCATCCGCGGGCGATCCCAGTTCAGCAGGCGCGGGACGACACCGATGTTCTCGGCCACCGTCATGTTCGGGAACAAGCCGATCTGCTGGATCACGTAGCCGATCGTGCGGCGCAATTCGACCGGATCCACGGCGCTGGTGTCGCGTCCGTCGATGAACACCTTGCCCGACGTCGGCGCGACCAGCCGATTGATCATCCGCAACGTCGTCGTCTTGCCGCAACCTGACGGCCCCAGCAGGACGCAGGTCTCGCCGGCGCCGACTTCGAAGCTGACGCGATCGACCGAAGCCGCGCCGCCATGCGACGACGGGTAGATTTTGGTCAGCGCTTCGAGTCGGATCATTCGATGTGCCGGTCGACGGTCAACCCGCGCGCGCAGCGGCGCCTTTCGGCGTCATGCGGCGCTGCAGCCACAGCAGCGCGTAGTCGGCCGCAATGGCGAGCAGGGCCAGCGCCAGCGCGCCGGTGATCAGCTGCCGCACGTCGGTCTGTGAGATGCCGCGCGAAATGAACGTCCCCAGCCCGCCCGCGCCGATGTACGCGGC
>DATNAR010000303.1:0-7183 GCA_035607385.1 Casimicrobiaceae bacterium | reverse complement strand
GCCTTGGTCGCCGCTTCCGAGGTCGGATACTTGGCGACGACTTCCTCGAGCGTGCGCCTGGCTGCCGGCGTCTCGCCGAGCTCGACCTGACAGCTCGCGATGTTGAGCAACGCGTCGGGAACCTTCTGGCTGTCCGGGTAGGTGGCGATCAGTTGCCGCTGCGTGGCGATCGCCGCGCGAAACTCGCGCTGCGCGTACTGCGCGTTGCCGGCCCAGTACATCGCCGACGGCGCGAGCGGGCTTTTCGGATACGTGCGGGTGAACGCTTGAAAGCTTCCCACCGCGGCGCCGAAATTGCCGCTCTTGAACGCTTCGAGCGCCGCATCGTAGCTCTTTTGCTCGGACGCGGGATCGGCGACGGCCGCGGGTGCGGCAGCCGCTGCCGCCGGCGCGCCCGCATCGCCCGAGGCCGGCGGTGCGCCGGGACCCGGCGGCGCGCCCGGCGCACCGGGCCCGCCTTCGAGCTTACGCACGCGGCCGTCGAGATCGAGATACAGGTCGCGCTGGCGCTTTTGCGCCTGCTCCAGCTCGTAAGTGAGCACTTCGTACTGGCCGCGCAGCTTGGCGATATCGCTCTTGATCTGCTCGACGTCGCGAAACAGATCGGCCAGCCCCGCGCTTTTGGCTTCGAGCGCGTCGAGGCGCTGCGCCAGCGAGTGCTCGACCAGGTCGACGCGATTCTTCAGATCCTCGATGCGGCGGCGCGCCTCATCGTCATCGAACAGCGCGCCGCGTGCCGGCGCCGCGAGTTGCGCCGCGAACAGCAGCACGGCGAGCGAAGCGAGGCTTGGCCCGGGCGGGAAACGCCTCCCGGGCGGCCGGACCGAGCTGTCGCCGGACACTTAGTCGCCGCGATAGGCGAGGTCGTCGCGCCGGTTCTCGGCCCACGCCGATTCATCGTGGCCGGGGTTCTTCGGCTTTTCCTTGCCGAAGCTGACGGTGTCGATCTGGGCCTCGCTCGCCCCGTACAACATCATCATCCGCTTGGCCGCGTCGGCGCGACGCTGACCCAGCGCGATGTTGTACTCACGGCTGCCGCGCTCGTCGGTATTGCCTTCGACCGTCAGGTGCGCACCGCGATTGGCCTGCAGGTATTTCCCGTGCGCCTCGAGCAGTGACTTGTAGTCATCCTTGATCGCGTAGGCGTCGAAATCGAAATAGACGCTGCGCTTGGACAGGATGCTGCCCGGATCCTTCAGCGGATTGCCGGGGCGCGCCTGGCTGGGGGTCCCGGCGACCGAGCCCTGGCCTGCGCCGGACGTCGCCGCGCCGGGTGCGGTCGCGGCCGGATTGCGTTCGTCGACGGGCGCGCCGCCTTCCTGCTTCGGCGTCGTCGAACATGCGGCGAGCGCCAGTGCAGCCAGTAAAGCGATCAGAGTCTTGTTCATGGGTTCTCCTTTGTCGTCGTTGCGAATGCGAGCCTATTTCTGCAGCGGACCCCACGCGGGTTCGCGCACATCGCTCGCTGTTGCGGTCAGCCTCTGCTTGACGCGACCGTCGCTGGAGACCGCGGCCAATATACCACGGCCCCCGACTTCGGACGCATAGAGGATCAGCTTGCCGTTCGGTGCGACGCTGGGCGATTCGTCGAGACTCCCCTGCGTCAGGATCTGGACCTGTCGCGTCGCGAAATCCTGCAGCGCGATGTTCAGTCTTCCGCCGTCGCGCCGCACGAACACGAATCCCTTGCCGTCGGGCAGAAAGCGCGGCGACACGTTGTAATTGCCGTCGTAGGTCATGCGCTCGATCGCGCCGCTGCTCAAGCTCAGGCGATAGATCTGCGGGCTGCCGCCGCGGTCGGATGTGAACAAGATCGAACGGCCGTCGGGCGCGAACGTCGCCTCGGTATCGATGCCGGACGAAGTGGAAAGGCGCTGCGCGCTGCCGCCGTCGGCGCCGATCAGGTAGATCTGCGAGCTGCCATCCTTCGACAGCGTCACCGCAAGCTTGCTGCCGTCGGGCGACCATGACGGTGCGCTGTTGCTGCCGCGGAAGTTGGCCACCAGCTGGCGCGCGCCGGTGGTCAGCGACTGCACATAGACGACGGGCTTGCGATTCTCCATCGAGACGTAGGCGATGCGCGTGCCGTCCGGCGACCATTCCGGCGACAGCAGAGGCTCCCTCGACGTGACGATCGATTGCGGGTTGTAGCCGTCGGCGTCGGCGACCAGCAACTCGTAGCGCGCACCCTGCTTGGCGACATAGGCGATGCGCGTGCTGAACACGCCGACGTCGCCGGTCAGCTTTTCGTAGATGACGTCGGCGATCCGATGCGCGGTGGCGCGGAACTGCGCCGGCGGCACCACATAGCTGAACGAGGCAAGCTGCGCCTGCTTGACCGCGTCGAGCAGCGTAAAGCGCACCTCGGCGCGACCATCGGGCAGTGCCGTCATGCTGCCGACGACGACGGCATCGGCGCCGCGGCCGGTCCAGTCGCCGTAGCGCACGTCCTCGGCGCGCGCCGGCCGGGGGACGACCCCGCCCGGATCGACCAGACGGAACAGCCCGCTGCGCGACAGGTCCGCGCCGACGATTCCCGACACACCCAGCGGGTAGTTCGACTCGCCGGCGAACGGGACGATCGCGATCGGAATCGTCGTCGCGCCCCCGCCGATGATCTCGATGGTCAGCTGGGCGTGGGCGCCGAAGGCCGCCGCACAGCAAAACGCCAACAGAATGCGTATCACTAGTCGAGTCATCGTGGTCCGGGGTGTCGGCAAAAGGAAATCGCTGCGGCGGTGATCGATGGCGGGCGCGCTTCGCCCGTCGACGCGGGCGTCGGCACAGCACAACGATTATAACGAACGTCCGGCCGCGGCCGGGTCAACGCATCATTGCGCCGGCGGTTCCATGCGTACCGTCGAATCGAGCCCCAATGCATCGCGCAGCCGGTCGGCGGCCCGACGTGCCTCCTCCCTGTTCGAATAGGGACCGACATAGACTCGATAAAGGCCCGAGTCCTGCCGGACTTTTGGTTCGACGCCGGCAGTCCCGGTTTGGTTCGCCAGCCGGGCGACAAATTCCTGCGCGTTCGCGTAGTTGGCGAACGCGCCGAGCTGCGTGACATAGCCGCCCGCCTCCTGCCCGATCGGCAGCGCAAGCGTCGGGCGACTCTCGGCGGCGGCCACCGGCGGCAGCCGGCCGGCGAGCGACGGCGGCGCCGCGGCCGGCAGGATGCTTTCGACCTCGACGTCGCCGCTGCCCTTTTGCGCGATGCCCAGTCGATAGGCGGCCGCGTACGACAGGTCGATGATGCGCCCCGGATGGAACGGGCCGCGATCGTTGACGCGCACGACGACGCTTCTGCCGTTGGCGAGGTTGGTCACGCGCGCGTACGAAGGAAGCGGCAGCGTCGGGTGCGCCGCCGTCATCGCGTACATGTCGTAGGGCTCGCCGATCGCCGTCTTTTGCGCGTGGAACTTGCGCCCGTACCACGACGCGAGGCCGCGCTCGCGGTAGCTGGTCAGGGTCGTCGCCGGCACGTAGTCGCGGCCGAACACCGTGTACGGCCGGTTGGCGAAGCGATGCAGCGGCTCCAGCCTCGGCAACGCATCGGGAACCGCATCGAGGTTGTCCGGCGGATTGGCACCCGGTCCGTCGTCCATATAGTAGCCGCCGGGCCGCAGTGCACCGAGCGGCGGCGTAGCGACCGGCGGCGTACCGACCGCCGTCGCCGGCGGCTCGCGCTTGAGCGCCGGCGCACACGCGGCCACGATGCAGGCCAACGACGCGATCATCGCGGCGCGCAGGCAGGCGGGCGCGCTTTGACCGGGCGAAATCGGCGACATATAGTCGCGGATTATACGTCGGCAACGAACCCGGTCCGCGCGGCGCGCGGTGCTCGATGTTCATGCTCGGAGGCGGCGTGAAAAAGACTGCGCTCTTCGCCGGCCTCGTCCTCGCAGCCGCCGCGGCGGCGCTCGTGCTCGCCTTGCGCGCCGCCGGCAAGGCGGACGCACCGGGTTTTTTCGGCGCCGGCACCTTGCTCGCCGACATCAATATCCTCCTCGAGCTGCTGCTGGTCGGCGGCCTCACGTTCGGCATGATGCTGGCGAAGAGCGGCAACATCGCCGCGCATCGGGTGAACCAGAGCGCGTGGGTGATGGTCAACGCGGCCCTGGTCGCGCTGATCATGATTCCCTCGATCCGCACGTTCAAGCTCGCGCATCTGTCCGACCTCGGCAACAGCGGCAACCTCATCGTCGTCGTCCATGCGGCGATCGGCGCGGCGACGCTGCTCGCCGGGCTGTGGCTGGTGCTGCAGATGAACGACATCCTGCCGGCGCGCTGGCACATCCGCGGCTGGAAGACCTTGATGCGAGCGACGCTGGCCGGCTACTGGGCGATCGCACTGCTCGGCATCGCAACCTATCGCGTCTGGTACGCCTGAGCTACGCGACGAACACTAGGTATTGACCAGCTTGCGGTTCGCCTGCACGCTCATCAGGATGCCCAGGCCGATGAACAGGCTGATCAGCGCGGTGCCACCGAACGACACCAGCGGCAGAGGCACGCCGACGACCGGCAGCAGGCCGCTGACCATCGCCATGTTGACGAAGGCGTAGGTGAAGAACATCAGGGTGATCGCGCCGGAAACCAGGCGCGTGAACGTCGTCGACGCATTCATCGTGATCGCGAGCGCCCGGCCGATCAGCAGCACGTAGAGCAGCAGCAGCACCGAGACGCCGATCAGTCCGAACTCCTCGCCGAAGACGGCGAAGATGAAGTCGGTATGCCGCTCCGGCAGGAAATCGAGGTGCGTCTGCGTGCCGTTCAACCAGCCTTTGCCGATCACGCCTCCGGACCCCAGCGCGATCGACGCCTGCGAGCTGTGGTAACCGGCGCCCAGCGGATCCCGGCTCGGATCGAGGAACGTAAGAATGCGTTCCTGCTGGTAGTCGTGCAGGTGCGGCCAGATCAGCGGCGCGGCGGCGGCGCCGAGCGCCACCAGCCCGATGATGATCTTCCACGACAGCCCCGCGAGGTAAAGGACGTAGAAGCCGGTCGCGCCGATGATCAGCGCGGTGCCCAGATCCGGCTGACGCCGCACCAGGACGACCGGGACCGCGATCAGCAGCAGCGCAAGCGCGTAGTCGAACAGGTGGATCCGGGTCTCGCGCCGCTGGAAATACCAGGCGAGCATCAGCGGCAGCGCGATTTTCATCAGCTCGGACGGCTGAAAGCGCGCGATGCCGATGCTCAACCACCGCCGCGAGCCGTTGACCAGCGTTCCGCCGACGGCGACGGCGATCAGCAGTGCGACGGCGATCACATACAGCGGCAGCGCGACCCGCGCCAGGCGCTGCGGCGCGATGTTGGCGATCGCCCACATCAGCAAGAGTGCGAAGCCGAGCGACAAGGCCTGGCTGGTCAGGCGGGCGACGCTCTGGTCCGACGCCGAGACCAGGGTGATCATGCCGACGCCGGCGATCGCCAGCGCCGCGGCCATCAGATAGCTGTCGAGGCGGTGGACGACCAGCTGCCACACCTTGCCGAGGATCGCGCCGAGTTTTTCCATCAGTCGGACTCGTCGTCGGACTCGCGCGGCGGCTCGCCCTTTCCTGCGCCCGTCGCCGCACCCGGTTTCTGCCCGAGCAGGTAGTAATCGAGCACGATCCTCGCGATCGGCGCCGCCGCCTGCGCGCCGAATCCGCCGTTCTCGACCAGCACGGCCAGCGCGATCTTCGGCTTGTCGGCCGGCGCATAGGCTGCGTACCACGCATGGTCGCGCAAGCGTTCATCGACCCGCGCCGAATAGCGCTCGCCCTTCAGCGAGTACACCTGCGCGGTGCCGGTCTTGCCCGCCGATACGTACTTCGCGCCGACGAATGCGGCAGCGCTCGTGCCCTCGCGCGGCACGCCGATCAGCGCCTTCTTGATGAAGGCGAGATCCTGCGGCTTGACGGCAATCACATGCGTCTGCTCCGGGGAGAGCTCGCGCAGCACGCCGGTGCGGGTGTTCTCGATCGCCTTGACCACGTGCGGACGCATCGCCACGCCGTCGTTGGCGATGATGGCGATCGCCTGGGCCTGCTGCAGCGGCGTGAACGCGTTGTATCCCTGGCCGATGCCGGCCGAGATCGAATCGCCCAGATACCATTTGCGATGCTCCTCGCGGTAGTTGCTCCCCGCGAAGCGCTCGCGCTTCCATGCCCGCGACGGCAGAACCCCCGGCAACTCGCCCTCGAGATCGATGCCGGTCTTCTGGCCGAATCCGAACTGCGCCATGAACGAGTAGGTGTCGTCGATGTCGGTCTCGCCGGCCAGCATGTAGTAATAGGTATCGCACGACGCGACGATCGACTTGGTCATGTCGACATAGCCGTGACCGCCGGGCTTGTCGTCGCGGAACCGGTGGGTGCTGCCGGCGATCTGGTAATACCCGGGATCGAAGATCGTCTGCGTCGCCGTGCGCTTGCCCGAGGTCAGTGCCGCCAGCGCGAGATAGGGCTTGATCGTCGATCCCGGCGGATACGCGCCGCGCAGCGGGCGGTTGAGCAGCGGCTTGTCGGGCGAGTCGTTCAGCAGCTCCCAGGCCGCCGGATCGATGCCGTCGACGAACAGATTCGGGTCGAACCCGGGCCGCGACACGTAGGCGAGGATCTCGCCGGTGGCGGGATCGATCGCCACCAGCGCCCCGCGCCGGGTGCCGAACGCCTCCTCGGCGATTTGCTGCAGATGAATGTCCAGCGCGAGGCGCAGGTTGTTGCCCGAGACCGGCGGCGTCCGCGACAGCGTGCGCACGGCACGGCCGCTGGAATCGACTTCGACTTCCTCGACGCCGGTGCCGCCGTGCAACTCCCGCTCGTACGACAATTCGACGCCGACCTTGCCGATATAGTCGGACCCCTTGTAATTGGCGGTCTCATTCCATTCGTCGATCCGCTCCAGGTCGCGATCGTTGATGCGGCTCACGTAGCCGAGCAGCTGCGAAGCGATCTCGCCGAACGGATATTGCCGGAACAGCCGCGCCTTGATGTCGACGCCGGGAAAACGGTATTGATTGACGGCGAAGCGCGCCACTTCCTCGTCGGTCAGGCGCGTGCGCAAGGGCACGCTCTCCAGGCGCTTCGATTCGTCCAGCAGGCGGCGGAAGCGCTTGCGGTCGCGCGGTTGGACGTCGACGATCTTGGCCAGCTGATCGATCGTCGCCTCGAGATTGGCCACGCGCGAAGGAACGATC
>DATNAR010000282.1:0-6218 GCA_035607385.1 Casimicrobiaceae bacterium | reverse complement strand
TTCATGAAGGAACGGCGGCATGCGCCCGAACTTCATGTCGGTCGGCGGCTACGATGGCATGCATCTGATCTGCGAGGCACTGAAGAAAACGAACGGCGATTCGGATGGCGACAAACTGGTCTCGGCGATGAAAGGCATGGCGTGGACGAGCCCTCGCGGGCCGATGTCGATCGACCCCGCGACGCGCGACGTGATCCAGACGGTCTATATGCGCAAGGTCGAGATGCGCGACGGGCACTACTGGAACATCGAGTTCGACAAGATCGACAACGTCAAGGATTCGAGCGTCTGAGGGGGTTGCGGCCGACCGGGAATCCGTGATGATCGGCAACCTTATCGGCGTGCTGTTCGACGGCGTCGCCTACGGGAGCCTGCTTTTCATCATCAGCATCGGCCTGTCGGTGACGATGGGTCTGATGAATTTCGTCAATCTCGCGCATGGCGCCTTCGCAATGCTGGGAGGCTACGTCTGCGTCGTCTTGATGACGCGCCTGGGGGTTCCGTTCCTGGCCTCGCTGCCGGTGGCGTTCGCCGCTGCGGCACTTGCCGGAGCGGTGCTCGAGCGGACGCTGTACCGGCGGCTGTATCGAGCCACCCACCTCGACCAAGTGCTGTTCAGCATCGGCCTGGTATTCATGTCGATGGCAGGAGCGACTTACGTGTTCGGTTCGCAGCAACAGCCGGTGCAGCTGCCGGAGCTGCTGCGCGGACAAGTTCACGTGCTCGGGCTCGACTTGGGCTCCTATCGCCTGTTCCTGATTGCCGTCGTTATCGCCGTAACGCTTGCACTCCACTGGTTGATCGAGCGCACCCGTTTCGGCGCGTCGATCCGCGCGTCAGTCGATAACCAGCAGGCATCCGCAGGGCTTGGTATCAACGTCTTTCGCGTCTTCAGCCTGACGTTCGCGTTGGGCTCGGGGCTGGCCGGGCTGGGCGGCGGTCTCGGCATCGACGTCCTGGGCCTCGACCCGACGTTTCCGCTCAAGTACATGGTGTACTTTCTGCTGGTGGTCGCCGTCGGCGGCGCCGGAACGATCAAGGGTCCTCTGATCGCGGCCATCCTGCTGGGCGTGTTCGATGTCGCGGGGAAATACTACGTTCCGCAGATAGGCTCGTTCATCATCTACTTCGTGATGGTGATCATGCTGCTGGTCTTTCCGCGCGGACTCGTGGGCAGGCGCGCGTGAGGAGGAAGGACGCGAGCGTCCCCACCGGCGCGCTGCCGACGGCGCGGTGGCGACCGTTGGAGATCGCGTTCTGGCTGGTGCCCATTGCGGCGTATTTCCTCTTTCCACGATACCTGACGCTCGCCAGTCAGATCTTCATCGCCGGCCTGTTCGCGTTGTCGCTCGATTTGATCCTGGGTTACGCGCGGATCATCTCGCTCGGGCATGCCGCTTTTTTCGGCATCGGCGCCTACACCGCGGGCCTGCTCGCGAAGCACGGGTGGGGAGAACCGATCAGCGGACTCGCCGCGGCAGCCGCCACAGCGGCGGCGGTCGGCCTGTTGACGAGTTTCCTGGTCGTCCGCGGCCAGGACCTCACGCGGCTGATGGTGACGCTGGGCATCGGGCTGATGCTGTACGAGGCCGCGAACCAGGCGTCGTCGATCACCGGCGGCGTCGATGGCCTGTCCGGTGTCCAAATGAACAAGCTGTTCGGCCTGTTCGCCTTCGGCTTGAACGGCAAGACTGCCTATTGGTATTGCCTGGGCATCCTGTTCATCGTCTTTTGTTTTGCCAGGACGCTGGTGCGATCTCCGTTCGGCCTCAGCTTGCGCGGCATTCGCGAAGGCGAGCGGCGGATGCCCGCGATCGGCGTCTCGGTGCAGCGCAAGCTGATCGCGATCTATACGGTCGGTGCCGCGATCGCCGGCATCGCCGGCGCGCTGCTGGCGCAGACGACGCAATTCGTCGGGATCGATTCGCTCGGATTTCCCCGCTCGGCCGAATTGATGATCATGCTCGTGATCGGGGGCACCGGATACCTGTACGGGGCGCTGGTAGGTGCCGCGACGTTCATGCTGCTGCAGGACTACCTTTCCAACCTGAGCGCGGTGTACTGGCAATTCTGGCTGGGCCTGCTGCTGGTGCTGCTGGTCCTGTTCGCGCGCGGCGGGCTGATCGGCGGGACGCTCGGCCTGCGCCGCCGCTTGATGGGAAAGCGCGTATGAGCGGCGACGGGCCGTCTCCAGGCGCGAATCGCGCCGCCAGACGAGGCAGTGCCCGGGCCGCATCGGCCAACCGGGGCGCAAGCATGGGCGGACGATGACTTACGCGCTGCGCACCGAGGGGCTGAGCCGGTCTTTCGGCGCATTCAAGGCCAATTCGGACATCAGCCTTGCCTTCCAAACCGGCGCGCGGCACGCGATCATCGGACCCAACGGTGCCGGCAAGACGACATTCATCAACCTCCTGACCGGTGTGCTGGCGCCCAGCGCAGGCGAAGTCTATCTGGGCGAGGAAAAGGTGACCGGACTGGCGCAGCATGCCCGCGTCAAGCGCGGGATGACGCGAACGTTCCAGATCAATACGCTGTTTCCGGGCCTGACCGTACTGGAGTCGGTCGTGCTGGCTTGCTGCGAGCGCGGCGGCGAAGGCAACGTCTGGTGGCGTTCCGCATCTCGTGCGCTGCCGCAGATCGACGAGGCGCGCAGCATTCTTGGGCAATTGCGTCTGGACCGCGACGCCGCAATGGAATCGCGCACGCTTCCCTATGGCAAGCAACGCCTCCTGGAAATCGCGCTTGCGCTCGCGACCAACCCCCGGGTCTTGCTTCTGGACGAACCTGCGGCGGGAATACCGGCGGCGGAAAGCGCGGAGCTGTTCGGCGTCATCGCGGCCTTGCCGCGCGAGGTTTCGATCATTTTCATCGAGCACGACATGAACCTCGTGTTCAGGTTCGCCGAGCGAATCACGGTGCTGGTCGGCGGATCGGTGCTGGTCGAAGGCTCGCCGGACGAAATCGCCCGCGACCGGCGGGTGCGCGAGGTATATCTCGGAGAAGCGGTGCATGCCTAAGCTGCTCGCCGTCGACCGGGTGACCGCAGGCTATGGGGATTCGATCATCCTCGAAGATGTTTCGCTCGACCTGGACGAGGCGGGGAGTCTTGCGCTGCTCGGCCGCAACGGCGTGGGCAAAACGACGCTGCTGCTGACGCTTATGGGCATGACGCGGGTCAAGAGCGGCACGATCGCCTGGCGCGGCGCGGACGTGACGGCGCTGCCGACGTTCCGGCGCGCCCATGCCGGGATCGGTTGGGTACCGCAGGAGCGGTTCATGTTCGCATCGCTCACCGTCGACGAGCATCTGAGCGTCGTCGCGCGGCCCGGACCATGGACGATCGATCGCGTTTACCGCATGTTCCCGCAACTGGAACAACGCAAGCGCAACCTCGGCAGCCAGTTGTCGGGCGGCGAACAGCAGATGGTGGCGATCGCGCGGGCATTGATGACCAACCCGAAGCTCTTGCTGCTCGACGAGCCGATGGAGGGGCTCGCGCCGATCATCGTCCAGGAACTGATGCGTCTGATCGGCGAACTGGTGCGGGCGCGGGAATTCGCGGTGATCGTCGTCGAGCAGCACGCGCGCCTCGCGCTGCAGCTTGCGCAGCAGGCGATCGTTCTCGATCGCGGCAGGGTCGTCCATCGCTCCGGTAGCGACGCGCTGCTGAAGGATCCGGAGTCCCTCGACCGGCTGGTGGCGGTCGCCTGAAGCCGATGGGCGTGTGCGCGACGCGCTTTTCCCTGCGCGTTGCTCCGCTCGACGCGCTCGTCTATATTCGCCCGGTGTCACGCGCGGCGTTGATTACCGGCCATCGAACCCGATGCAGTTCCTGCTGAAGGCGCTTACGCGCGTGCCTTTGCCGCTGCTCTACACCTGGAGCGCCGTCGTCTATTTCGTCGCATTTCGCGTGCTGCGCTGGCGGCGCGATCGCGCGGAACTGGACATCGCCCATGCTTTTCCGGGCAAGAGCGCAGAGGAGCGCGCGGACATCCTCCGCCGTTCATATCGCAATCTGGCCGATACGCTGTTCGAGGCGTTCTGGGGCTACGGGGCCAGCGCGGACGCATTGCGGCGCCGTGTGACGATCGAAAATCCCGAGCTGGTCACCGCCTGCAGGGAGGCCAAGCAATCGGTCATTCTGCTCACGGCGCACTTCGGCAACTGGGAATGGCTGTCGCTCGCGACTGGCGCGCATTTCGACATGACGATCGACGTCGTCTATCAGCCGCAGCGCGTCGAAGCTGTCGACAAGTTTCTGCGCGAGGCGCGCGCGCGGTTCGGCAGCCGCTTCGTTCCGCGAAAGGATTTCATTTTCGATCTTTTGAGCCGTGCCGGCCAGCCGCGGGTCTACGCGCTGATTGCCGACCAGACGCCGAAGGGAAACGATCCGCGGCAATGGACGCATTTCCTCGAGCAGGACACGGCCTTTTTTGTCGGCGCCGGCAAGATTGCGCGATTTCTCGACGCGAAAGTTCTCTATGTGACGATGCGACGGCTGCGGCGAGGTCACTACTCGGTTCGCCTGACGCCGCTGGCCGAGCCGCCGTACGACGAAGGCGCGGATCAGCTGGTCGTCGAACGGTACGCGCGCATGCTCGAGCACGACATCCGCGAGAGCCCGGCCGATTGGCTTTGGCTGCAGAAGAAATGGAAGTATGCCAAACCGGCACCGGTCGACACGGCAAGCGCCTGATGAACCGCACGGCCGATCGCGACGCTTTAGGCGCCGCGCCAGATCGCAATCGTGGCGATGAGTCCTGGCGGAACTGAGGCGTGCACGAGGCGCCAGCGGTCGGCGACGTAGGGCACCGGCCCCGCGACCAAGCGCGGACCATCATCGATAGCCACGTCGATATCCCGGAACGGCGCCGAAAGCGCATCGCCGGTCGCCTTGCTCATCGCTTCCTTGCATGTCCACAGTCGCAGGAAGCGGCGGCGGCGCGCCTCTTCGTCGAGCCGCGCCATCCCGGCGCGTTCGCGCGCGGTCATGAATTTGCGCGCCAATCCGTCGGCATTGACCTTGCGATCCTCGCGCTCGATGTCGACGCCGATGCGTGCGCCGCGGGGCAATCCCGGGGCGATGCCGATCAGCGCCACGTCGTCGGTGTGCGAAACATTGAAATCCAGCGCATGTTCGGCCGCCAGCTCGGGACGGCCGCGCGTGCCGCGGCGCAGCGGAACCGCTGCGGGATCGACGCCGAGCGCATCGCCCAGCAGGCTGCGCAAGGTCGCGCGCCCGGCGATCCAGCGCGCACGCAGCGCCGGCGTGCCGAAGCGATCCGCGCGCTCGATTTCCAGCGGCGACAAGGACCGCTCGAGCTCCCGCGATTCGGCCTGGTCGCGGTCCAACGGACAAAGCCATAGCGCGATCTGCGGCTCGGGTGCGGCGAGCGCGATCGGCTTGTTCGCGGCCATTGGCGAAGTGTCTGAATTCATATGGCTAAAAACGCGCTGTCGCCGCGATTCGCCATAGGCAAAATCACGCGAGCGGTGTCGCTCGATGCTTGCAATGCCGAGCCCGAATCATTATAATTGCTCCCCTCTGCTCGACCGAATCCGGCGTTGCTGCTCGACCCGGGGCGAGCACGCTCTTTAACAATGTGAACAACCGATAAGTGTGGGTACTTGGGGTGATGGTGGCCTTGGGTGACTGGCGGGCTGGTGCAGCTGGAGGAGACTCTGGTGGCGCTGGTGGGCTGGGCGCCTTAAGGGCTCGATAAGCATCACGAGAAGTACTCATGCTGAAGGAAGCGGGTCGAGTGGCTGCAAGGCTGCTTGGCTCGTGACGAAGCTGGACGCGTAAAAGCGGAAGGCTTGGTCGACGTCAGATGAGTGAAGTCTTGTACAGGTATTGAACTGAAGAGTTTGATCCTGGCTCAGATTGAACGCTGGCGGCATGCTTTACACATGCAAGTCGAGCGGCAGCGCGGGACTCAGGCAACTGAGCCCTGGCGGCGAGCGGCGAACGGGTGAGTAACACATCGGAACGTATCCCGTAGTGGGGGATAACCCGGCGAAAGCCGGGCTAATACCGCATATGCTCTACGGAGGAAAGTGGGGGACTTCGCAAGGGGCCTCACGCTATGGGAGCGGCCGATGTCCGATTAGCTAGTTGGTGGGGTAAAGGCCTACCAAGGCGACGATCGGTAGCTGGTCTGAGAGGATGATCAGCCACACTGGGACTGAGACACGGCCCAGACTCCTACGGGAGG
>DATNAR010000259.1:0-10204 GCA_035607385.1 Casimicrobiaceae bacterium | reverse complement strand
GGCGTCGGCCGCCTGCTCCAGCGTCAGGATCAGATGGCCTTCGCTCACCTTGTCGCCGACTTTGACGCCGACCGATTTGACTGTGCCGGCGGCCGGCGCCGGCACGTCCATCGTCGCCTTGTCCGATTCGAGCGTGACCAGCGAATCCTCGGCCTTGACGGCGTCGCCGGGCTTGACCAGGACCTCGATGACCGGCACGTCGGTGAAGTCGCCGATGTCGGGAACCTTGACTTCGATTGTGCTCATCGCGACCTCAAAGGCTTGCCGGCAGCGCCGGACGACGCCGTTCGCTGCATCAGACCGTCCACGGCGCGGCCTTCGCCGCGTCGATGCCGTATTTTGCGATCGCCTCGGCCACTTTGCCCGCGGGCAGCGTGCCGTCATCGGCCAGCGCCTTCAGCGCCGCGACGGTGATGTACCACCGGTCGACTTCGAAAAAGCGGCGCAGCTTTTCGCGCGTGTCCGAGCGGCCGAAGCCGTCGGTGCCCATGACGACGTAGCGGCGCGGCACGAATTCGCGGATCTGCCCGGCGAACGCGCGCACATAGTCGGTCGCTGCGATGACGGGACCCTGCGTTTCGGCGAGCCGTGCCGTCACATGCGGCACGCGCGGGGGTTCGGTCGGATGCAGCATGTTCCAGCGCGACGCGGCTTCGCCCTCGCGCGCGAGCTCTGTGAACGAGGTGCAGCCCCACAAGTCGGCGTCGACGCCCCAATCCGCCTTGAGCAGCTCGGCTGCAGCGATCGCCTCGCGCAGGATCACGCCCGAGCCCAGCAGCTGGACGCGCGGCGCCTTGGTCTTGGCGCCCCGGCCGGCGCCGGCCTTGAACAGATACATGCCCTTGATGATGTCGGCGGCGGCGCCCTCGGGCATCGCCGGCTGCACGTAGTTCTCGTTCATCACCGTCAGGTAATAGTAGACGTCCTGCTGCTCGGCGTACATGCGCCGCAGTCCGTCCTGGATGATGACGGCGAGCTCATACCCGAACGTCGGATCGTACGAGACGCAGTTCGGGATCGTCGCCGCGTAGATGTGCGAATGTCCGTCCTCGTGCTGCAGGCCCTCGCCGTTGAGCGTCGTGCGCCCCGCGGTGCCGCCGAGCAGGAAGCCGCGACAGCGCATGTCGCCGGCTGCCCACGCCAGGTCGCCGACGCGCTGGAAGCCGAACATCGAATAAAAAATGTAGAACGGGATCATCGGCACGCCATGCGTCGAATAGCTGGTCGCCGCGGCCATCCAGTCGCACATCGCTCCGGGCTCGTTGATCCCCTCCTGCAGCACCTGACCGCTCTTGCTTTCCTTGTAGAACATCAGCTGGTCGGCGTCTTGCGGCGTGTACAGCTGGCCGAGCTGGTTCCAGATCCCGAGCTGGCGGAACATCCCTTCCATGCCGAAGGTGCGCGACTCGTCGGGCACGATAGGCACGATATGCTTGCCGATGTTCTTGTCGCGCAACAGCGTCTGCAGGATCTGCACGAACGCCATCGTCGTCGAGATCTCGCGGTCTTCGGTGCTCTTGAGGAAGCGCTCCAGCGCCGCGATCCCGGGCACGGCGAGCGACGCCGCCGTCTTGCGGCGCGCCGGCAGGAATCCGCCGAGCTCCATGCGCCGCGCCTTCATGTATTCGGCCTCGGCCGAACCCGGCGGAAACTTGACGTACGGGATTTCGTCGAGCTTGTCGTCGGCCACCGGAATCTGAAAACGATCGCGAAAGTGCCGGACCGAGCCGCCGGACAATTTCTTCTGCTGGTGCGTGATGTTCTGCGCCTCGCCGCCTTCGCCCATGCCGTAGCCCTTGATCGTCTTGGCGAGAATCACCGTCGGCTGCCCTTTATGGTCGACGGCGGAACGGTAGGCGGCATAGACCTTGTGCGGGTCGTGGCCGCCGCGATTCAGGTTCCAGATATCTTCGTCGGAATAGTCGGCGACGAGTGCCTTGAGCTCGGGCGTGTTGAAGAAGTACTCGCGCACGTAGGCGCCGTCCTTGGACTTGAACGTCTGGTACTCGCCGTCGACGCACTCCATCATTCGCCGCATCAGGATGCCCTGCTTGTCGCGCGCCAGCAGCGCATCCCAGCGCGAGCCCCAGATGACCTTGATGACGTTCCATCCGGCGCCGCGAAACTCGGCCTCGAGCTCCTGGATGATCTTGCCGTTGCCACGCACCGGTCCGTCGAGCCTCTGCAGGTTGCAGTTGATGACGAAGATCAGGTTGTCCAGCGCCTCGCGCGCGGCCATGCCGATCGCGCCCATCGATTCCGGCTCGTCCATTTCGCCGTCGCCGCAGAAGCACCACACCTTGCGCCCTTCGGTCTTGGCGAGACCCCGGTCCTGCAGATACTTCATGAAGCGCGCCTGGTAGATCGCCATCAGCGGGCCTAGGCCCATCGACACCGTCGGGAACTGCCAGAATTCGGGCATCAGCCAGGGGTGCGGATAGGAAGAAACCCCCTTCCCGTCGACCTCCTGGCGAAAGTTGTCCATTTGCTCGTCGGTGAAGCGGCCGAGCATGTGGGCGCGGGCATAGACACCGGGCGCCGAATGGCCCTGCACGAACACCAGGTCGCCGCCGTGCTCGGCCGACGGTGCATGCCAGAAATGATTGAAGCCGGTGTCGTACAGCGTCGCCGCGGAGGCGAAGCTGGCGATATGGCCGCCGACGTTGGTGTGCTTGTTGGCGCGCACCACCATCGCCATCGCGTTCCAGCGCACATACGACCGGATCCGGTGCTCGATCGCCTGGTCGCCGGGAATGCGGACCTGCTTGTCGACCGGAATCGTATTGATATAGGCGGTGTTGGCCGAAAACGGCATGTAGGCGCCGGAACGGCGCGCCTTGTCGATCACCTGCTCGATTAAGAAGTGCGCGCGGTCGGGGCCCTCGTTCTCGAGTACCCCATCGATCGCGTCCAGCCACTCGCGCGTTTCCTGCGGGTCGAGATCGGGCTTGATGTCCATGCGGAACTCCTTCGACGATGCTTAAAGCGGTCGCGCGAATTTCGATTGTATGCGCCGCGACATGAGGCCGCATCGCTTGCGACGCGGCAGGCTCATCCGAGGATACCACATCGTGGAAACGATTTCCAAAACCGCGCCGGGCCAACGCTGGACGGCTATTCGAGCATCGTCAGGGTCCGAAGCTCGGTCGCGAGCCCGTGCACCGGCACATCGTGCGATCCCGACGGAACGCGATCGACCAGCTGAACGTCGTAGGCGCCGGCAATCCTCGCCGCGTCGCGCCGCAGCTGCGGAAGCAACCTGTCGTAATAGCCGCCGCCATAACCGAGGCGGTGACCGGCGGCGTCGAAGGCAACACCGGGCACCAGCACCCAATCGATCGCGTCGGCGGCGATGAGCTCGCAATGCGATTGCGGCTCGGGTATGCCGCGATAGCCGGGCAGGACATCGCGTGTCGGCTCGCTCAGTCGACACAGCTCGAGCGCGCGCGCCGTGGCGTTCACGCGCGGCAGCACGACCGACTTGCCGCGCTCGAGGGCGGTCAGCAGCAGCGGCATCGTGTCCCACTCGCTGCCGAACGGCAACGTCAGCAGCACGGTCGACGCCGTCTCGAAATCTTCGCGGCGCGCAAGCGCCGCGCCGATCGCAATGCTTGCCGCCGCGCGGAACTCGGGGGGCAGGGAATCGCGCGCCGCAAGCACGCGCTCGCGCAGCGCGCGTTTGGCCTCGCGCAGCGGATCGGCGGCCGGCGGCGGATGACCGGAAGAAGACTGCGCCACGAACGGATGTTACCGCAGGGTCGGCGACGGGAGCCCGCTGCGCCTATAATGACGCTTCCCCGACGCACGACGCAATCCCACCGATGAACCACACCCACCAGCACCACCGTGCGCGCCGCGCGCGTTTGATCGCCGAAATGCGCCGCCACAGCGGCGGCGGGATCGCCGCGATCCCCACAGCGCCCGAAGCGATCCGCAACGCGGACACGCATTACCCGTACCGGCCGGACAGCCACTTCTATTATCTGTGCGGATTTCCCGAAGCCGAAGCCGTCGTCGTGCTGCTCGCCGGAGCCGATGAAGGCGACTCCAAGCAGATCCTGCTGTGCCGGGACAAGAACCCCGAGCGCGAGATCTGGGACGGTTTTCGCTACGGTCCCGACGCCGCGCGCGAGATATTCGGCTTCGACGAGGCGTACTCGATCGGCGAGCTCCAGACCAGGCTCACCGACTGGAGCGGCGATCGGCCCGCCGTGTTCACGCCGATCGGCCTGTACCCGGCGTGGGACGACCTGATCACGACCAGCTTGAATGAAGTCCGCAGCCGCGTGCGCACCGGCATCGCGGCGCCGGAAGTCGTCGTCGACGTGCGCGCCGCGCTTTCTTCGATGCGCCTGACCAAGGACGAACAGGAACTGAAGCTGATGCGCCGTGCCGCCGAGATTTCCTGCGGAGCGCACCGCCGCGCGATGGCGCGCACCCGTGCCGACTGGTACGAATACCAGGTCGAGGCCGAATTGATGCACGAATTCCTGCGCTCGGGCGCGCAGGCGGTCGCCTATCCGTCGATCGTGGCCTCCGGGCCGAACGCCTGCGTGCTGCACTATCGCGACAACAACCGCCAGATGCAATCGGGCGATCTCTTGCTGATCGACGCCGGCTGCGAGTTCGAAGGCTATGCGTCGGACGTGACGCGCACCTTTCCGGTCGGCGGCAAGTTCAGCGGTCCGCAGAAGGACGTCTACGAGCTGGTCCTGGCCGCGCAGCTCGCCTGCATCGACGCCGTCGCGCCCGGCCGGCCGTTTCATGCCTACCACGAGGTCGCCGAGCGCGTGCTCGCCCAGGGCCTGATCGATCTGAAGCTTTGCGAGGGCTCGCTCGACGCGGTGCTCGAATCGGGTGCATACAAGCAGTTCTATATGCATCGCGCCGGACACTGGCTGGGACTGGACGTGCATGACGTCGGCCTGTATCGCGTCAACGGCGAGTCGCGCCTGCTCGAGCCCGGGATGCTGCTCACCGTCGAGCCGGGATGCTATATCCGGCCCGGCGACAAGGTGCCCGAGGAATTCTGGGATATCGGCGTGCGCATCGAGGACGACGTGCTGGTCAGCGCTGCGGGCAATGAAAACCTGACCGCGGCGGCGCCCAAGATCGTGGCCGACATCGAAGCCCTGATGCAGCGCTGACGGCGGATCGCCGCCGCGTGTCCTGACTCCAGACGTTTTCGATCAGGCGCTTTGGCCGTGTTGAACGATGTCGTCATCGTCGGCGCAGGCCCGGTCGGGGCAACCTTGGCGCTTGCGCTCGCCGGCGGCGATCTCGACGTGATCAGCCTGGACGCGCGTGCCAAAGACACCCCGGCGTCGGGCGATCGCTCGCTGGCGCTGTCGCATGGCGCACGGCTGATTTTCGATCGTCTTGGCGTGTGGAGCGCCGTCGCGGGCACCGCGGGGGCGGTGACCGCCATCACCGCCATCGACGTATCGCAGCGCGGCGGATTCGGCGCCGCGCGCCTGGACGCGCAGGAGCACGGCGTTCCCGCGCTCGGCTACGTTGTCAGCTATCGCGCGCTGCAGGCCGCGCTCGATGCGGCGCTCGCCCGCGCCGGCATCCTGGTCGATCACGGCGTCACCGTCGTCAAAGTCGATGCGACGCCGGCGTACGCGCGGATCCGCGGCGAGCGCGAAGGCGCCGCCTGCGCATGGACGGCGCGACTGGCCGCCGTGGCCGACGGCGGCGGCGATATCGTCGCGGGCACCGTCCGCCATCGCCATGATTACCATCAGCTCGCGCTGGTCGCGAAGCTTTGGCGGGACGAGCCGCACCACGGGATTGCATACGAGCGCTTTACGCCCGAGGGGCCGATGGCCTTGCTGCCCGAAGGCGATCACTACGGGCTGGTGTGGACGACGACGCCGGAGCAGGGCAAAGCGCTTGCAGCGATGCCGGACAGCGAGTTCCTCGCCGCCCTCGCGACGCGATTCGGCGCGCGCGCGGGCGGCTTCCGGAAAAGCGAGGATCGGCGCACATTTCCGCTCTCGCTCGAGTTTGCCGGAGCAGTCGTCGGGCCGCGCACCGTTCTGTTGGGCAACGCCGCGCAGGCGCTGCATCCGGTCGCCGGCCAGGGTTTCAACCTCGGCGTGCGCGATGCGTACGAATTGGCGCAGGTGCTGCACGATACGCCGCGCGATCGACTCGGCGCGACCGGCAGTCTGTCGACCTATGCGCGCCGGCGGCTCGCCGATCGCTGGTCCGGGATTGCATTGACGCACGGTTTGCTCGGCGTGTTCGGCAGCGACGCCGCGCTGCTTCGCTGGCCGCGCGGGTTGGCGCTTACTCTGCTCGATTCGCTGCCGCCGCTGAAACGAATTTTCACGCGCGCGATGTTGTATGGATTGCGCTGAGCCTTACGCGCACGCGATCGACATCAAGCAAGAATGATTCCCGCGCGGCGAACGGCGCTGTTGCAAAAATGTCGGGCGCGCGAGCGCGTTGCGCAATATTTTTTCGCCGATGACGCAGGCGAGGCAAACTCGGTATAATCCGTTCCCCGCCGCAGCATCCGCGATTCATTCCAGTGCAAATCGGTCCGTATCACATTTCGATTCCGTTGGTCGTCGCACCGATGGCGGGCGTCACCGACCGGCCTTTCCGCCAGCTGTGCAAGCGCCTGGGCGCCGGGCTGGCGGTGTCCGAAATGGTGGCCTCGAATCCCAAGCTGTGGAACACGGCCAAGTCCTTGCGCCGCACCGACCACCGCGGCGAAGTCGAGCCGATCGTCGTGCAGATCGCCGGCGCCGATCCGGCAATGATGGCCGACGCCGCGCGCTACAACGTCGAGCGCGGCGCACAGATCATCGACATCAACATGGGCTGCCCGGCCAAGAAAGTATGCAACGTCGCGGCCGGCTCGGCGCTGCTGCAGGACGAGCCGCTGGTCGCCGCGATCGTCGCCGCGGTCGTGGCCGCGGTGTCCGTTCCTGTCACGCTGAAGATCCGCACCGGCTGGAACCGGCAGAACCGGAACGCCGTCCGCATCGCGCGCATCGCCGAGGATGCCGGCATTGCCGCGCTGTCGGTCCATGGCCGCACCCGCGAATGCGCGTTTGTCGGGCCGGTCGAGTACGAAACGATCCGCGCGATCAAGCGTGTGGTCGGCCTGCCGGTGATCGCCAACGGCGACATCGACACGCCGGAAAAGGCGCGCGCGGTGCTCGCCCTTACCGGCGCCGACGCGATCATGATCGGGCGGGCGGCGCAGGGCCGGCCGTGGATCTTCCGCGAGATCGGCCATTTTCTCGCGACCGGCGAGCGATTGCCGCCGCCGCGGGTCGATGAAATGCACCGGTTGATCATCGAGCACCTCGCCGACCATTACGCTTTCTATGGCGAGGGCGACGGCGTGCGCATTGCGCGGAAGCACCTCGGCTGGTATACAAGCAAGCTCGCCGGCGGCGATGCGTTCCGCGCGCAAATGAATCTGCTGGAAAGCTCGGCGGATCAGGTCGCCGCCGTCGACCGGTATTTCGGCCGGCTTGCGGCCGCTGGGGAGCGCCTCGTCTATGCGGCAGAGGCGCAGACAGAGGCTTCGTGGGTGGAGGAGGCCCTCGCAGCGTGAAACGAACCACTCGCATGAACGGCGGCAATGAGATTTGCCGCAGCGTCGAAAAATCGCTCGAAGAGTATTTTCACAAGCTCGACGGCGAACAGCCCCATAGCATCTACGACATGGTGATCGCCAACGTCGAGCGTTCGCTGCTGACCTCGGTCATGCATCGCGCCGGCGGCAACCAGACGCAGGCGGCCGACATGCTGGGCCTCAATCGCAACACGCTGCGCTCGAAGCTCTCGAAGTACAATATACGGTAGGGTCCGGCTCGCGCGTGCTGAAGACGGCGCCGGGCCCGATACTCTTAGGCGCGGCGCGCGTAACGCGCCGATCTTACCGGTCCGCCCTCGCCATGAACACGCCGATCGCCCGGGCGCTGCTTTCGGTCTCCGACAAGACGGGTCTGGTCGAATTTGCCCGCGGCCTGGCCGAGCTTGGCGTCGCGCTTCTGTCCACCGGTGGCACGGCCAGGGCGCTCTCTGCCGCCGGGCTCGCGGTGACCGAGATCGAGGCCTACACCGGCTTTCCCGAAATGCTCGACGGCCGGGTCAAGACGCTGCATCCGAAGGTGCATGCCGGAATCCTCGCCCGGCGCGACTCGAGCGAGCACGCCGCGGCCCTGGCCGAGCACGCCATTCCGCCGATCGATCTGGTCGTCGTCAATCTGTATCCGTTTCGCGAAACGATCGCCAGGGCCGGCTGCACGCTTGCCGACGCGATCGAGAACATCGACATCGGCGGTCCGACGCTGGTCCGGGCAGCGGCGAAAAACTACGCCGGCGTCGGCGTCGTCGTCGACCCGGACGACTACGCTGCGCTGCTGCATGAGTTGAAGACCCATGCCGGGACCCTTACCGCCGCCACGCGCTTTGGTCTGGCGCAAAAGGCTTTTTCGCATACGGCTGCCTACGACGGCGCCATCAGCAACTATCTGACGGCGCGCGATGAAGCGGGCGCGGCGCGGCCCTTCCCCGACCGGTTCAACTGGCAGGGTGCGAAGCTGCAGGACCTGCGCTACGGCGAAAATCCGCACCAGCAGGCCGCGTTCTACCGTGACGAGACGCCGGCCGGAGGGACGATCGCCGCAGCGCGTCAATTGCAGGGCAAGGAGCTCTCGTACAACAACATCGCCGACAGCGATGCCGCCTGGGAATGCGTCAAGACATTCAGCGAGACCGCCTGCGTGATCGTCAAGCACGCCAACCCCTGCGGCGTCGCGGTGGCGGCGACGCCGTTGGAGGCGTACCGCAAGGCGCTTGCGACCGATCCGACCTCGGCCTTCGGCGGCATTATCGCGTTCAATCGCGAGGTCGACGCCGAGACCGCCGATGCCGTCGGCGCGCAATTCGTCGAAGTGCTGATCGCGCCTTCGTACACGGCCGAAGCGCTCGAGCGAAACGCGAAAAAGGCCAATGTGCGCGTGCTCAAGCTTGCGCCGGCGATGGTTCCGCAGCGCAGCTGGGACTCGAAACGGGTCGGCGGCGGGATGCTGATCCAGACGGCGGACATCGACAACCTGGCGGCGGGCGAGCTCAAGACCGTGACCAAAAAGTCGCCGACCGCGGCGCAGCTGGCCGATCTCCTCTTTGCCTGGCGTGTCGCCCGCTTCGTCAAGTCGAACGCCATCGTCTACTGCGCGGGCGGTGCGACGCTGGGCATCGGCGCCGGCCAGATGAGCCGCGTCGATTCGACGCGCATCGCGGCGGCCAAGGCTGCCCATGCCGGTCTGTCGCTGGCCGGATCGGTCGTCGCCTCCGATGCCTTTTTTCCGTTCCGCGACGGCCTGGACGTCGTCGCCGACAACGGCGCGATCGCGGTCATCCAGCCGGGGGGCAGCATGCGCGATGCGGAAGTGATCGCCGCGGCCGACGAGCGCGGCATTGCGATGGTCTTTACCGGTATCCGCCATTTTCGCCATTAGCCGCTCGCAGCGACCGATGCGCATCGCCACCGCGCCGCGGTTAGCCTTGGCGCGATGAAGCTGCTGGTCATCGGCGGCGGCGGCCGCGAGCACGCGCTGGCATGGAAGATCGCGCAGTCGCAGCGCGTGTCGCAGGTTTTTGTCGCCCCCGGCAATGCCGGGACCGGCAGCGAGCCCGGTGTCATCAATATCGGGCAGCAGGGTATCCCCGATCTGGTCGACTTCGCCCGGCGCGAACCGATCGCGCTGTCGGTCGTCGGACCCGAGGTGCCGCTGGCCGCGGGCGTCGTCGACGCTTTTCGCGCCGCAGGCTTGAAGATATTCGGGCCGACGCAGGCGGCGGCGCAATTGGAAAGCTTGAAGGATTTCGCCAAGGCGTTCATGGTCCGTCACCGCATTCCGACCGCACGGCATCGCACGTTCGCCGAGGTGTCGGACGCGCACGCCTACATCGACACCCACGGTGCGCCCGTCGTCGTAAAGGCGGACGGGCTCGCGGCAGGCAAGGGGGTCGTCGTCGCCGCGACCGCCGCCGAGGCGCATGCGGCCGTCGAGGCGATGCTGGTCGGGCGGGCGATCGTGGTGCAGCACGCCGCGGGCGGAGCGCGCGTCGTCATCGAGGATTTGCTCGAAGGCGAGGAGGCGAGCTTCATCGTCATGGCCGACGGCAGGCATGTGCTGGCGCTGGCCTCGTCGCAGGACCACAAGCGCCT
>DATNAR010000253.1:0-2704 GCA_035607385.1 Casimicrobiaceae bacterium | reverse complement strand
TGACGATCTGCGGGGCCATGACGGCACGCTCGACCTTGGACGAGCCGCAAACGGGGCAGCTCACGAGCTTGCGTCTTTCCTGGCTTTCATAGGCGGCAGAACTCTGAAACCAGCTCTCGAAGGGATGGCCGAGCTCGCAGCACAGCTTGTACCGGATCATGCCGATCCCCGCACCAGGTGTAGATGATCGGGGCCCGCTTTCGGATCGGCCACGCTGAAGCGCCGGCCGTGCTGCAACGATGGCACCGTCTTGCGCGCGGTCGCGACCCGGGCCGGATCGATCTTCGCGATGATCACGCCTGGCTCGACGCCGGCTTCGGCGAGCACGGTGCCCCAGGGGTCGACGATCAGCGAGTGGCCGTAGGTCTCGCGCTTGTTCTCGTGCAGCCCGGTCTGCGCGGCGGCGAACACGAAACAGCCGTTCTCGATGGCGCGGGCGCGCAGCAGCGTGTGCCAATGCGCTTCGCCGGTTTTGCGGGTGAAGGCGGACGGCACGGAGAAGAACGCCGCGCCGCTCTCGGCGAGCGCGCGGTACAGCGCCGGAAACCGCACATCGTAGCAGATCGTCAGCCCCAGCCGGCCCCACGGCAGGTCGGCGGTCACGGCGGTCTCGCCGGGCTGATAGTTGGCGGATTCGCGGTAGCTCTCGCCGCCGGGCAGGTCGATGTCGAACATGTGGATCTTGTCGTAGCTCGCCATCAGCGCGCCGTCCGGGCCGATCAGGAACGAGCGGTTGACCGCCTTCTCCGGCGAGGCGCGCAGCGCCAGCGATCCGATATGGAGATGGATTTTCAACTCCACCGCCAGCGCGCGATAGGCCTTGAGCGAGCGATCGTCTTCCTCGGTGGCAAGATGCTCGAACAGCGCCTTGCGGCTTTGCTGCATCATGTTGCTGACCTCAGGGGTCTGCACATAGTCGGCGCCTTGCCGCGCGGCTTCGCGAATGAGGCTGGCAGCCTGTTCGAGGCTCGGTTCCGGCAGCAGCCCGGTCCGCATCTGCACCATGGCGGCGGTGAAGGTGAGGTCAGCACTCATGTGTTGGTCTTTTCACCGGCCAGCAGCGAGTCAAGCTTGCCCTCCCGATCCAGCGCATAGAGTTCTTCGCATCCGCCGACATGGATATGCCCTACGAAGATCTGCGGAAAGGTCGTGCCAGCGCCGGCGCGATTCCACATCTGCTGGCGTAGCGTCGGGTCCTTGGCGACATCAAACTCGGTGAACGCGGCTTTTTTGCGCGTCAGCAACGATTTCGCCGCGCTGCAATAGCCGCAGCCGGGGCGGGTGTAGATCTCGATGGAGGCGGTCATATCGCGCTTTCGGAAACGATAGCGGATTATATGGGAGCTTTGTGGGTGCCGACAACCCGGGCGAATACCAGCACGTCGACTGCCGCCGCTCCGGAGCGCAATAGCGCCCGTGCACAGGCGTCGACGGTGGCGCCGGAGGTCAGCACATCGTCGATCAGCACCACGCGGCGGCCTGCAATGTCGATCTTGCGATCCGGGGCGACCCTGAATGCGCCTTGCACATTGCTGGCGCGCTGCGTCCGCGACAGGCCGACCTGCTGCTCGGTCGGCCGCACCCGCCGAAGCGCTTCCGAGGCCATTTTCACCCCGGTTTGGCGCTCGATCACGCGGGCCAGGGCGCCGGATTGATTGAATCGGCGGCTCCAGCCCCGGCGCCAGTGCAGCGGTACCGGAACCAGCAGATCGGCCTCGTCGAGCAGTTCACGGCCGGCCCGCGCCATCCAGCGACCCATGGTCGGGGCCAGATCGGTACGATCCTGGTATTTCAGCGCATGCACCAGCGTGCGCGCGATGTCGTCATAGCGGACCGTGGCGCGGGCGCGCGCATAGGCCGGCGGATCGGCGATCGCCTCCATCGAAAGCAGGCCGGGGCCTGGATCGTAGACGAAGGGAATACCGAGTCGCGGGCAAAATGGCGCGGCGATGAACGACAACCGGGCCCAGCATTCCGCGCAAACGCCTTCGCCGTCGACCGGCGCGCGGCAGGCCACGCACAGCGTCGGCAGCGCGAGATCGAGCGCGAGCTTTGCCACGCGCCACCATGCGCTTCTGCAGGCGGCAAGCGCGCCACGCATAGGGCCGGGAATGGAACCGGATGGCGATGCTTCAGCGTCCATCCGCGGGAGGTTAGCGGTCGCCGGCACGACGCTCAAGACGACCGGATTGCCAGAATGAGGCCGGCCGGCGTACCAACGGGCATGGCCTCGTCCCCGACCGCCGCGCCCATGCTGTTCGACCGGGTGCTGCTGCGCGCCCGGCAACGCCGCGCGCTACGCGACGGGCCGGCCACGTTCCTGCTCGATCGCGTCAGCGAAGACATGGCTGACAGGCTGGGGGCAGTGACGCGCGATTTTGCCGATGCCGCCGACATCTGGACCCCGGGTGACGGCCTGCAAGAACTGGCGCGTGATCGCTTCAAATCCTTTGGCCATGTCGATCTGCCCGACTCGCCGCAGGAGATTCTGCCGTTCGCGCCGGAATCGCTCGACCTCGCTGTTTCCGCGCTGGCCTTTCAGTTCGTCGACGATCTGCCCGGCGTGCTCTCGCAGATCCGCCGGGCGCTAAGGCCCGACGGGCTGCTGCTGGCAGCGATGGTCGGCGGCGACACCCTGACCGAGCTCAGGCAGTCGTTCGCCGCAGCCGAGGCCGAATGCGAAGCTGGGCTTTCGCCGCGCATT
>DATNAR010000252.1:0-4835 GCA_035607385.1 Casimicrobiaceae bacterium | reverse complement strand
GAAAGGATCACGCACGTCGTAAGGGGAAAATAGAAGAATCCGTTCTCGGATTCGATGCGAATGTCTCCAGGCAAATGTCCGAGACCGAGTCTGGACAACCACGGCCACAACAATCCGGCGATCAGAAGCACCACCCCGGTGGCGATCAAAATTCTTTGCATGTCGGCGATCGTACCGCAGCGCGGATGGCCGGGCTACTTGCGCCGGGTCGAAGAACGCGTCGAAAACATCCGTCGAGCCCATTGCCGCAATCGTCAATAACGAAGACCCGGTCTGCCGCGAATGCGCGCTCGCCGCCGACTTCGTGCGCCTGTCGCCGTTGCGGCCCCAGCGGCCAGCCGTGTCACCCGCAGCGTGGCAGACGCGGATGTTCGCAACCCATCCTCGATGGTGCCGCCGTCGCCCTCTTGACCACCGACCTGTCGCCCGGCAGCATTCGCCATGGATTTGAACACTTGGCTCATCTATCTGCTGGCAGCCATCGGCCTCTCCCTGTCGCCCGGACCGAACGGGCTGCTCGCTCTGACGCATGGGGCATTGCACGGCCGGCGCAAGGCGCTGTACACGATCTTCGGCGGAGCGTTCGGATTCGTCGCCGTCATTGCCCTTTCGATGTTCGGCATCGGCGCGCTGCTCAAAGCTTCGCTGGCATGGCTGACGGTCCTGAAGTGGATCGGAGGCGCCTATCTGGTCTGGCTGGGCATCCAGATCTGGCGGTCGCCTGCGATAGGCGTCGACATCCGCGGTGCGGTGAAACCCAGGGCGGGCTGGTCGCTTTTCCGGCAAGGAGCGCTTTCCGCGCTGACCAATCCCAAGGCGCTGCTCTTTTTCGCCGCTTTTCTTCCGCAGTTCATCGATCCCGCGCGGAGCCTGGTCGTCCAGTTCGCCATCATGGCCGGAACATTCGCGGTGATCGAAATCGCGACCGAGCTCTTCATCGCCAGCATGGCGCACCGGCTCAATCCGTGGCTGCGGCGAGTCGGCCGTCGCTTCAATCAGGCCTGCGGCGGCGTGTTCGTCGCGATCGGAATCGCGCTGCCCCTACGCAGCTGACGATGCGCATCTGCCTGCTCACCAACCAGAATCTTCTGGCGGACCCTTTTCCCGCCGACGACTGGCCCTGCGATCCGCGTCCTTTCTATCCCGACGCGCACTGGGAAGTGGAGTGCCTGGAGAAAGCGACCTCGGTCGAACAGGTCACCGGTC
This sequence comes from Casimicrobiaceae bacterium, assembly GCA_035607385.1. Classification (GTDB taxonomy): domain Bacteria; phylum Pseudomonadota; class Gammaproteobacteria; order Burkholderiales; family Casimicrobiaceae; genus PALSA-1003. The sequence goes on along the minus strand of DATNAR010000252.1, from coordinate 3,629 downwards.
GCATCCACCAGGGCTTCGATCTGTTTTTCAACCTGTGCGACGGTGCCGCGGACCAGAACACGCCGGGTATCGAAGTCGTGAAGACCCTGGAAGAGCATGGCGTGGCCTTCACCGGCGCCACCTCGGAATTCTACGAGCCCACGCGGCAGGCGATGAAGCTGGCATGCAGGACCGAGGGCATCGACACTCCGGATTACGTCCTTGCGCGCTGCGAGGCCGATGTCGAGCTCGCGGCGCACTTGCTGCGCTTTCCGCTGATCGTCAAGCATTACAGCAGCTATTCCAGCGTCGATCTTTCGCGGCGCTCGCGCGTCTGCTCGCCGGCCGGCCTGCACCGGCAGACACGCAAGATCGTCCGTCGTCATGGCGCGGCGCTGATCGAGGAGTTCATCGAGGGGACCGAATGCACGGTTCTCGTCGCCGAGAACCCGGACGATCCGGGCCGGCCGAAAACCTACACGCCGATTCAATACCGCTTTCCCGAAGGCGAGACCTTCAAGCACTCGGCGATGAAGTGGGTGAATTTCGCGCAGATGGCCGCGCTGCCCGTCGACGATCCGGTACTCGATGCCCGCCTGCGCGATGTTTCGGCCCGCTTTTTCCTTGCGCTCAAGGGCGCGAGCTTCGGGCGCTGCGATCTGCGGATCGACCGAAGCGGCGTCCTCTTCATGCTGGAAATCAATCCCAATTGCGGCGTTTACTACCTTCCCAAGGACGCTGGGAGCGCCGACCTGTGCCTGGCGCACGATCCGGAGGGTCATGCCGGGTTCACCCGCCAGCTGATCCGGGCCGCGCTGCATCGGCACCAACAGCGCGTCAAATCCAAACGCCGTGCGACGCGGTCGGCGCCGCATCAGGCGCAGCTCGCCGCCCCGATTTTTCTCTGAAGGTCGCGCCGGCTACGATTGCGACAGGCGCGCTTCGGCGCCCGCCAGCATCGCCTTGAACCGCGGGTGATCGCGGACCGGATCGAGATCCGGGTCCGTCTTGACCCAGTTCAGGACTTCGATGCCCATGGTTTCGAATCTCGGAGCGAGCATATCAAGCGCCGCATCGAACTCGTGCAAGTCGGTGATCAGCGAGCACGCAAAGTTGTAGCGCAGGTTTATGTTGTCCGGATCGAGCAGCAACGCGCGCTCGGCCCACTCCTTCGCGCGCTCCGCTTCGCCCAGCGCCGCAAGCGCGCCGACGGCGAACCCCATCGCCGACCCGTTGTCGGGTTCGACGGCAACGATCTTCTCGCAGCGCTCGAGCGCCCGTCGCGCTGCCCGGCGGGCTCCCTCCTTGTCGCCGATCGCCGAATGGCTGCTGACGAGCATGCCCGCCGACCGGAAGTCCGTTTCCACGAGCGTGGCCGCTTTTTCGTAGTGGAAGATCGCCTTGTCGAAGCGGCGCAGCACGTAATTCAATTGTCCCGCGGCCAGGTTCACGTCGTAGGAGTCGGGATCCAGCCGGAGGGCGATCTCGATTTCGCCAATCGCGCCCTCGAGCCGGGCATTCTGCCTCAGGACCTGTGATTTCGCGGCGTGCGCCTCCGCCAGATTGGGGTCCAGCTCGATGGCCCGCTCGGCTGCTGCCAACCCGTCGTCCCCTTCCTTGCCGAAGAAGAACCGCAGGTTGATCTGCGCGCCAGCCATCATCGCCCAGGGCCGCGCATAGTTCGGGTCGATCTCGATGGCACGGCGACACAGCCGGATGATCGCTTCGCTGCGGCGGACATTGCCGAAGTTGCCGGTGATGTAGTACTGGCGCGCCATCAGGTAGAGCTTGTACGCCTCGGGGTCGGTGGTCCCGCGCTGCTCGATCGCCTTCTTTTCCTCGGGCAGGAGCTTGAGCTTGAGCGCCGCGACGATCGCCTGCGAGATCTCGTCCTGCAGCGCGAAAATGTCGTTGAGATCGCGGTCGTAGCGTTCGGCCCAGACGTGTCCGCCCGTCGCGCCATCGACAAGCTGGGCGGTGATCCGGACGCGGCCGCCCGCCTTGCGCACGCTGCCCTCGAGCACGTGACTGACCTTCAGTTGCCGCGCGACCTGCGGCACATCGACATGCTTGCCTTTGAACGTGAAGGCGGTGTTGCGCGCGGCGACCCAAAGCGCCGAGACTTTGGACAAGTCCGTGATGATGTCTTCGCTGATGCCGTCCGAGAAGTATTCCTGCTCGGGATCGCCGCTCATGTTGGCGAACGGCAGAACGCAGACGGAGATCCGGTGCGGCAACCGCGTCTTCTGGTCCTCCCTCTCGACGGCGTGGACAGCGAAAGCACGCACCGGACGCTCGAGGTTCTTCACCGTGTGCTCGCCGAGATCCTCGAATGTGCACGAGGCCTTTCCCGCCACCTGATCGCGCACGGTGAGCGAAACCGCGATGCCGCCGACCGGGGCGAGCGCCTGCAGTCGCGCTGCGACGTTGACCCCCTCGCCGTAGATGTCGTCGCCCTCGACGATGACATCCCCGAGATTGATGCCGATGCGGTAGCGAATGCCCTTGGCGCCGCCGCGTTCCGGCTCGGCGCGCGCCGTCGCCTCCTGGATCGCAAGCGCGCAGTTGACGGCGGCAACGACGCTCCCGAACTCGACGAGCGCGCCGTCGCCCATGAGCTTGACCACGCGGCCGCCCTGGGCGGCGACGAAGGGATCGAAAATCCGGCTGCGGTTGGCTTTCAGCCGTTCGAGCGTCCCGGCCTCGTCGACTTCCATCAAACCGCTGTAGCCGACGACGTCGGCGGACAGGATCGCGGCCAGTCTGCGCTGCATCACTCGTCTTTCGAACCCCGGTCTGCCACCGTCCTGACTCCCCGATTGCGGCTCCGGCGCAAGCACTAAGTATCTGTGGGTTCGGTCGGATGGGTCAACCGCCGGTCTCGACAGTCGCCTTGACGGGTTTATCGCGCGAACAGCCGGCGGGAGACTCGCGCGACGGATGTCGGACGAAGGATGAGCGTGGTCTTCGTTCGTTAGAACGCCGGTGAACTCCGCCCGCGGCGGCAGTCGCCGACGTCGGCGGGCCGACCCGGCGGTAGAATTCCTCCGGGATTAGGTGGTATCTTCGGCGCCTTTGCCTGACGCTGCCGGCGCCTTTTCGCGCCTGAACGTCCCGGCGAGCAGCAGTTGCGCGCGTTCGGTTTTGCCGCCTCGTCCGCGGCATCTTTATAACGGAGACTTCATGGCCGAGGTGCCTCAGCCGGGCAGCGATCCCAAGGAAACCGACAAGAAGATGCGCGAGCGCGTCGACAAGCTCGTCGCGCAGGCCGCCAGCGAGAGCGGCGGCTCGATCACGCTGGGCGGCAAAGCGCTCGATTACACCGTCAGCGCCGCATTCCTGCCGGTGGTCGCCGCGGGCCTCGACGGAGCGCTCGGCGAGCCCGAGGCCGCGGTGATGGCGACCAGCTACGTGCGCAAAGGCGCCGACGCGTGCACGCGCCCGGTGTGCTTCGCATTCAATGGAGGACCCGGTTCGGCGTCGATCTGGCTGCATCTGGGCGCGCTGGGTCCGAAGCGCGTCGTGACGCCGAACGACGCCAGCATGCCGACGGCGCCTTACGCCGTCGCCGACAATCCGCACAGCTGGTTCGAGCATTTCGACCTGGTGTTCATCGATCCGCCGCATACCGGATGGTCGACGACGGCGAG
>DATNAR010000242.1:0-5893 GCA_035607385.1 Casimicrobiaceae bacterium | reverse complement strand
TGCAACACTCTCCAACTTGACCGCTGCGGCAACTATCGGCGGCGGCCAGTTTTGGAACCCGTGAGGGTAGCCCGCCGCCAGCGCCTGGACTAAAGCTTCACCCAGCTGGCGGCCGGGGAAACGAAAAGTATGGCAGGATTTGTGCTTATGCGCAAGTCCCGCGCGCAATCAAAGGCTTAGATCACCTTGGCCTTCTCGATCAGGCGCTTGACCCGCCACGCCTTGGTCTTGGCGAGCTTGCGGCACGCCTCGATCTCCACCAGGTCGCCTTCCTTGTACTCGTTGCTCTCGTCGTGCGCGTGGTATTTGCGCGAGCGCGTGACGACCTTGCCGTACAGCGGATGCTTGACGCGGTGCTCGACCAGGACGGTGACGGTCTTGTCCATCTTGTCGCTGACGATGCGCCCGATCTGCGTCTGGATCAGGCTGCCTTTGCTAGCGCCCGGCGGCGATGCCGCCGGGGCGTCCTGCGTATTTGCTTGCGCGTTCATGGCCGTTGCGCCTTCTGGTGGAGCAGCGTCCGTACCCGGGCGATGTTGCGCCGGACGTCCGTCAGCTTCGAGTGATTGGTGAGCTGCTGGGTGGCCTTCTGCATGCGCAGCCCGAACTGCTCGCGCAGCAGCGCTTGCAGCTCGGTGCCGAGCTCTTCGGGCGACTTCGCGTTCAGATCTTTTCTGCGTTCCGAGGTTTTCATCGAGTCTCCTCTTTAGCCGCCGAGCAATCGATGCACGAATATCGTCTTGATCGGCAGCTTGGCGGCGGCGAGTGCGAACGCCTCCCGGGCGAGCGCCTCGTCGACGCCATCCATTTCGTAGAGCACCTTGCCCGGCACGATCTCGGCGACGTAGTACTCCGGGTTCCCCTTGCCGTTGCCCATGCGGACCTCGGCCGGCTTCTGCGACACCGGCTTGTCGGGGAAAATGCGGATCCAGATTCTGCCGCCCCGCTTGATGTGGCGCGTCATCGCCCGGCGCGCGGCCTCGATCTGGCGGGCCGTGAGCCGGCCGCGGGCGGCGGCCTTCAGGCCGTACTCGCCGAAGCTCACCTTGGCGCCAACGGTCGCAACGCCCTTGTTGCGGCCTTTCTGCTCCTTGCGGTACTTCCTTCTAGCTGGCTGCAGCATTCTTCACTCCCGCGCTCTTGCGCACGCGCTTCGGCGCCTCCGGCGCCGGTGCCGGCGCCGCCTGCGGCTCGCCGTTGTGCGGCATCACTTCACCCTTGAATACCCAGACCTTGATGCCGATGACGCCATACGTCGTCTTGGCCTCGGCAAAGCCGTAGTCGATGTCGGCGCGCAACGTGTGCAGCGGCACGCGGCCCTCGCGATACCACTCGGTCCGCGCGATCTCGATTCCGTTCAGCCGTCCGGCGCTCATGATCTTGATGCCCTGCGCGCCCAGCCGCATCGCGTTCTGCATCGCGCGCTTCATCGCGCGGCGGAACATGATCCGCTTCTCCAGCTGCTGCGCGATCGAGTCGGCAACCAGCTGCGCGTCGATCTCGGGCTTGCGGATCTCCTCGATATTGAGGCCTACCTCGGTGCCCATCATCTTGCGCAGCTCGGCGCGCAGCGTCTCGATGTCCTCGCCCTTCTTGCCGATGACGACGCCGGGGCGCGCGCTGTGGATCGTGATCCGCGCATTCTTCGCCGGCCGCTCGATCGTGATCTTGCCGACCGAGGCGTGCGCCAGCTTCTTCTTCAGATAAGCGCGGACCTTGATGTCCTCGTTGAGGATCGTCGGAAAATGCTTGCTGTTGGCGTACCACTTCGATGCCCAGTCGCGGTTGACGGCAAGGCGGAAGCCGGTCGGATTGATTTTCTGTCCCATGAGCTATTCCTTTTTGCCGTCACCGACGGTGACGTGGATGTGGCAGGTCTGCTTGAGTATCACGTTGCCGCGGCCCTTGGCCCGCGCGGTGAAGCGGCGCAGATTGGTCGCCTTGTCGAGATAGATCGTCTCGACCTTGAGCTCGTCGACATCGGCGCCGTCGTTGTGTTCGGCATTGGCGATCGCCGACTCGAGCACCTTCTTGATGATCTTCGCGCCCTTCTTCGGGCTGAAGGCCAGCACGTTGAGCGCCCGGTCGACCGGCAGGCCGCGGATCTGGTCGGCGACCAGCCGGCCCTTCTGGGCCGAGAGGCGCACGCCGCGCAGGATCGCTGTGGTTTGCATGTCTTGCTCCTTACCTCTTCGGCGGCGGCGTCGTCGGCGCTGCGACCTTCTTATCGGCAGAGTGACCCTTGAACGTGCGGGTCAATGCGAACTCGCCGAGCTTGTGGCCGACCATGTTCTCGGACACGTATACCGGAATGTGCTGCTTGCCGTTGTGCACGGCGACGGTCAGGCCCACGAAATCGGGTGTGATCGTCGAGCGCCGCGACCAGGTCTTGATCGGTCGCTTGTCCGACGTCGCTCGCGCCGCCTCCACCTTCGCCTGCAGGTGATGGTCGACGAACGGTCCCTTCTTGATCGAACGTGCCATGGTCCCTTATCCCTTTTTCGCGGCTTGCCGGCGGCGGACGATCATGCCGTCGGTTCGCTTGTTGCGACGCGTTTGATAGCCCTTGCTCGGCGTGCCCCAGGGCGACATCGGATGGTGCCTGCCGCCGCCGCCGTTGGTGCGTCCACCCATCGGGTGGTCGACCGGATTCATCGCGATGCCGCGCACCGTCGGACGGATGCCGCGCCAGCGGTTGGCGCCGGCCTTGCCGATCGAGCGCAGGCTGTGCTCTTCGTTGCCGACGGTGCCGATCGTCGCGCGGCAGTCGACGTGCACCTTGCGGATCTCGCCCGAGTGCATGCGCAGCTGCGCGTACGCGCCTTCGCGCGCCAGGAGCTGCACCGACGCGCCCGCGGAGCGCGCGATCTGCGCGCCCTTGCCGGGCAGCATCTCGACGCAATGAATCGTCGTGCCGACCGGGATATTGCGCAGCGGCAGACAGTTGCCGGCCTTGATCGGCGCTTCGGCGCCGCTCATCAGCTGCGTCCCGGCCGAGACGCCGCGGGGCGCCACGATGTAGCGGCGCTCGCCGTCGGTGTAGAGCAGCAGCGCCAGGTGCGCGCTGCGGTTCGGATCGTATTCGAGCCGCTCGACCGTCGCCGCGATGCCGTCCTTGTTGCGCCGGAAATCGACCAGCCGATAGTGCTGCTTGTGCCCGCCACCCTTGTGCCGGGTCGTGATGTGCCCGTTGTTGTTGCGCCCCGATCCGCGCTTCTTGCTTTCGGTCAGCGCGTTGAACGGCGCGCCCTTGTGCAGCTCGGGCGTGACGACCTTGACCAGCGAGCGCCGGCCCGGTGAAGTGGGTTTGACTTTGATCAGTGCCATGTCAGCCCTCTTGGGCGAAGTTGATTTCCTGGCCCGGCTTCAGGCTCACGTACGCCTTTTTCCAGTGGCGCCGCCGGCCGCTGTAGGCGCCGAAGCGCTTGGCCTTGCCCTTGACGTTGGCGATCCGCACCGCCTCGACGTCGACCTTGAACAGAAGCTCGACCGCGGCCTTCACTTCCGGCTTGGTCGCATCCTGCATGACGCGGAAAACGACCTGCGAATGCTGGTCGGCGATTTGCGTCGCCTTCTCCGACACCGTCGGCGCGAGCAGCAGTGTGAGCAGTCGCTCGGGCTTGTATTTCACGCCGGGCGCTTTCGCCGGCGTCCTGGCGGATGTTTTCGCCGCTTTCTTGTCGGCCGTCTTCGCCGCCGTCTTGTCGGCCGTCTTCGCGGCGGTCTTGTCGGCCGTCTTCGCCGCCGTTTTCGCGGCGGCCTTTGCAGCCTTTTTCTCCGCCGTCTTTGCCGACGCCTTCGCGGATTTGCTGGTTGCGGCCTTTGCTTTGGTCGGGCTCATCCCAGAATCTCCTCGAATTGCGCGACCGCCGCCTTGGTCAGCAGGACATTGTCGAAGCGCACCAGGCTGACCGGATCGACCTCCCGCGCTTCGAGCACCAGCACGCCGGCCAGGTTGCGCGACGACAGGAACACGTTGTCGTCGAACTTGTCGGTGACGACCAGCACGCTGCCGGTCAGGCCGAAGCCCTTGATCTTTTGCGCGAACAATCTCGTCTTCGGCGCGTCGATGGCAAATTGCTCGACCACCGACAGGCGATTCTCGCGAACCAGTTGCGACAGGATCGCAGCGATGCCGGCGCGGAACATCTTGCGGTTGACCTTCTGCGAGAAATTTTCGTCGGGCGAGCTCGGGAAGATCTTGCCGCCGCCGCGCCAGAGCGGACTGTTCGCCTGGCCGGCGCGGGCGCGGCCGGTGCCCTTTTGCGCCCACGGCTTCTTGTGCGACTTGTTGATGTCGGCGCGGCCCTTCTGCTTGCGGTTGCCGCTGCGCGCATTGGCCTGGTACGCGGTCACCAGCTGATGAATCAGCGCTTCGTTGTACTCGCGGCCGAACAGCGCGTCGGAGGCGGCATGCGTCGCCGCGGACTTGCCGCTGTCGTCGATCAGTTTGAGATCCATGTCAGGCCCCCTTCTTCAGCGGGGCCTTGGCGGCCGGCCGGACGACGATGTGGCCGCCGTCGGCGCCCGGAACCGCGCCCTTGACCAGCAGGAGGCCGCGCGCCGCATCGACGCGGACGACCTTCAATGTCTGCACGGTGCGATTGACGTTGCCGTACTGGCCGGCCATGCGCTTGCCCGGAAACACGCGGCCGGGGTCCTGCGCCATGCTGATCGAGCCGGGCGCATTGTGCGAGCGCGAATTGCCGTGCGAAGCGCGGTTCGAGCTGAAGTTGTGCCGCCGGATCGCGCCGGAGAAGCCGCGACCCTTGGTCGTACCGGAAACGTCGACCAGCTGTCCGACGGCGAACGTCTCGACGCCGACCGTCTCGCCCAGCTTGAGGCTCGCGAGCTGCTCGGCGGAGACCGGGAATTCCTTCAACAGCTCGCCCGCTTCGACGCCCGCCTTGGCCAGATGCCCGGCCTGCGGCTTGGTGACGCGGCTGGCGCGGCGCTTGCCGTAGGTCAGCTGGACGGCGGTGTAGCCGTCGGCCTCCTGCGTCTTGATCTGCGTAATGCGATTGTTGGCGACGTCGAGCACCGTCACCGGAACGGCGGCGCCGTCGTCGGTGAAGATCCGCGTCATGCCGACTTTACGGCCGACCAGTCCTAGACTCATTTTCGTCTTCCTTCAAAGCCGCCGATTACGATTGACCGGCGGCGAGTTTTCAAACGTGCGCTCTATTCAAATACTGTCTTGCAACATTCTTCTGTCACGTAACTGTGCGCTCGTTCGCGGTCGCATCCCCGCTTCGCGGGGCCCCTGCTCCGCGCTCGCTCGCGTTACTGGAGCTTTATCTCCACATCGACGCCGGCCGGCAGATCGAGCTTCATCAGCTGGTCGACGGTCTTGTCGGTCGGATCGATGATGTCCATCAGCCGCAGATGCGTGCGTATCTCGAGCTGGTCGCGCGACGTCTTGTTCACATGCGGCGAGCGCAGGATGTCGAACCGCTCGATCTTGGTCGGCAACGGCACCGGACCCTTGACGACGGCGCCCGACCGCTTCGCGGTCTCGACGATTTCCTGCGCCGACTGGTCGATCAGCTTGTAGTCGAACGCCTTCAGGCGGATGCGGATTCTCTGGTTCTGCATTTGAATTCCCGGTTGACTGCTGCTTCCGCGTTACTCGAGCACTTTGGCCACGACGCCGGCGCCGACGGTGCGGCCGCCTTCGCGAATCGCAAAACGCAAGCCCTCTTCCATCGCAATCGGCGCTATCAAGGTCACCGTCATCTGGATGTTGTCCCCGGGCATCACCATCTCGGTCCCCGCCGGCAGCTCCACGCTCCCCGTCACGTCCGTCGTCCGGAAGTAAAACTGCGGCCGGTACCCCGGGAAGAACGGCGTATGCCGCCCTCCCTCTTCCTTGGACAGGATGTACACCTCGCAG
>DATNAR010000225.1:0-4375 GCA_035607385.1 Casimicrobiaceae bacterium | reverse complement strand
GGCGTCGTCGTCTCCAACGGCTTTTTCTTCGCCTTCATGATGTTGGGCAGCGTCGCATAGCGCGGCTCGTTCAGGCGCAGGTCGGTCGTGATGATTGCCGGCAGCTTCATCGCGATCGTCTCCATCCCGCCGTCGATTTCGCGCCGGACGGTCACGCCGTCCCCGGCGACATCGACCTTGGAGGCAAACGTCGCCTGGGCCCAGCCGAGGAGCGCGGCCAGCATCTGCCCGGTCTGGTTGGCGTCGTCGTCGATCGCCTGCTTGCCCAGGATGACGAGCTGCGGCGCTTCCCTTTCGACCAGCGCGCGCAACAGCTTGGCGACCGCCAGCGGTTGCAGCTCGACCGGGGTCTCGACCAGGATCGCGCGATCGGCCCCCAGCGCCAGGGCAGTGCGCAAGGTCTCCTGGCATGCCGCCATCCCGCAGGACACGGCGACGATTTCGCTGGCGATGCTTTTTTCCTTCAGGCGGACCGCTTCCTCGACGGCGATCTCGTCGAAGGGATTCATCGACATTTTCACATTGGCGAGGTCGACGCCGCTGCCGTCAGGCTTGACCCGCACCTTGACGTTGAAATCGACTACCCGCTTGACCGGGACCAGGATTTTCATTGCTGGCGAAAGGCTTTAGGAAGCGCGCGATGACGCCGCGTGCGACGGTGTCGCGCGGCGGCGTGATTATAGCGTGAATGCACGCGCACCGTCCGCCGGGCGGCGCCGGAGAGCGACGCTGGCGAGTGCGTGTGCCGCGGCGGCGCGGCGCCGCGCGAATCGAGGCTTAAGCGTTCAGCGCCGGACGTCGCATTGCGGATTGGCTCCATCGATCGCGCCGCGCCAGCTCAGCACATTGTTGTCGCGTATCGGATCGGGGACCACGCGATCCGGATCGGCGACGACGTCGATCCGGGTCACGTCGGACGCCGCTATCAACGACGAGTTAAGCGTCAGCACAGCGTTCTTCGCCACGTCGAGGCGGACGTAGCGCACCGCCTCGAAGCGCTCCTGTGCACCGGTTTGCGTCGTCACTGTCGCGGCGACCCGAAACGCCGCCATGTCCCCGGTAAAGAACGGAACGCGGTAGATGTCGTCGGCGCCCATGTTGCGCACGCTGGCCAGCACGACGAGCCTGCCGTCGTTACCGCGGCGGCAGCTGATCGAGTCGAGCCTTAAGTCGGCGCGCGGGTCATCGTCATACATCGCAAAACCCAGCATCGTGTTGTCCGGGTAGGTCAGCTTGACCGGAAAGCGGATCGGGCGCGCCGGAACCTCGTCGTAGACCGTCGTCGAGAAGCGGTCTCCTCCGCCGTACGGCAGGACCTGGCAGCCGGCCAGCGTCGCGACGGCCGCGATGAAGCCCATCCTGGCAATCGAGCGCATGTTGTTCTCCCTCTGGAACTGCTGCCCGCGGTGCGCAGCGATCCCGAATTGGCGGCAGCCGGAAGGCCGCAGCCCATGCTTATGGCAGCGTCATAATGCGGTCCCGGCGCCCGGAGGTCAACTCCGCCGGCCGGGTTTGGGGCTCAGTCGCAGCGGGGGCGGTGATCCTCGACCAAGGCGTCCAGTGCCGCGTACAGCGCCTCGTCTTCGGAGAGCTCTCGCGCCGCCAGCGCCCGGGCGTCGGCGTCGGCCAGCGGCGAGCCGGCTTCGGTCCAGGCCTGGACCTCTCGCAGGCCGCCGCGCTCGTAGCGCACCTCGAGCTGCGCCCTGCCGCTGCGATACCAGGATCGCTTCACTCCGTGCGGCTTGCTGTCGACGTATGGCGCCTCCGATTTAGGCCGCAGCTCGCGGCCGCTGCCCCGAGTCGTATACCACAGCGCGATCGTGCCATTGCGCGTGTCGTCGCTGTAGGGGATCACGCCGATCCGCGCCCCGTCGCCGGTCCAGAAGATGAACGTGCCGGTCCTCCTGCCTTGCGAGAATGCGCCGACCACGCGCAATCGGCCGTCGGCCTGATAGAGCTCGTAAGCACCGTTCGGTACGCCGTCGCGGCAGGCGCCGACCGCTTCGAGCTGCTGCGCACCGGCGCCGGCGGTCAAGGCCGCCAGCGCGAGTGCCAGGCTGCCCCGCCCTAGGCTGCGCGCCGCGCCCACCACGCCGCGATCTCGCCGACGATGCCGCGGCGGAACGCGAGGACGCAGACGACGAAAATGACGCCGGTGATGATCGTCACCCATTCGCCGAAACCGGCCAGATAGTTTTCCAGGCCGGCGATGACAAACGCGCCGACGACGGGCCCGAAAATCGTACCCATGCCGCCGAGCAAGGTCATCAGCACGACCTCACCCGACATCGACCAGTGCACGTCGGTCAGCGAGGCCAGCTGAAAGACGATCGCCTTCGTCGCGCCCGCCAGGCCGGCCAGCGTCGCCGACAGCACGAACGCCAGCAGCTTGTAACGGTCGGCGTCGTAGCCCAGCGAGATCGCGCGCGGCTCGTTCTCGCGGATCGCCTTGAGCACCTGGCCGAACGGCGAGTGGATGATCCGGTAGATCAGCAGGAAGCCGGCGATGAATATCGTCAGCACCGTGTAATACATCGCCAGCGGCTGCGACAAGTCCAGCAGCCCGAACAGGCGGCCGCGCGGAACCGCCTGGATGCCATCTTCGCCATGGGTGAACGGCGTTTGCAGATAGAAGAAATACATCATCTGTGCGACGGCCAGGGTGATCATCGCGAAATAGATGCCCTGCCGCCTTATCGCCAGAGATCCGACGACCGCACCGAGCAGCGCGGCGGCAGCCGTTCCGGTTGCGATCGCGAGCTCCGGCGAAAATCCCCAGACCTTCGCCGCATGCGCGCAGACGTAGCCGGCGGTACCGAGGAACATCGCGTGCCCGAAGGAAAGCAGGCCACCGAAGCCCAGGAGCAGATTGAACGCGCAGGCGAACAGCGCAAAACACAGCGCCTTCATCAGGAACACCGGGTAGACGCCGACCAGCGGCGCGACCGCGAGCGCGACCGTCATCAGCCCAGTGCCGATAAGCATCGTCGCATGCGCTCCCCTCCACGGAGCGGGGGCTCGAGTCGCGCTCGACATCTAGCGCTCGCGCCCGAACAGGCCGGCCGGCCGGAACATCAGGACAATCACCATCACGACGAAGATGACGGTGTTCGAGGCCTCCGGATAGAAGTACTTGGTCAGGCCTTCGACGACACCGAGCCCGAATCCGGTAAGGATCGCGCCCATGATCGAGCCCATGCCGCCGATAACGACGACGGCGAAGACGACGATGATCATGTCGGCGCCCATCAACGGGTTGACCTGGTAAATCGGCGCGGCCATCACGCCCGCGAGCGCCGCCAGCCCGACCCCGAAGCCGAACGTCAGCGTGATCATCCGCGGCACGTTGACGCCGAAGGCCTGCACCAGCGTCGGGTTCTCGGTCGCCGCGCGCAGGTAGCTGCCGAGCTTGGTGCGCTCGATCACGTACCAGGTCGAGAAGCACAAGACGAGCGATGCGACGATCACCCAGCCCCGGTAGATCGGCAGGAACATGAAACCGAGGTTCATGCCGCCGGTCAGCTCCGACGGGATCTGGTACGGCAGCCCCGACGAGCCGAACTCGTTGCGGAACACGCCCTGGATGATCAGCGCCAATCCGAACGTGAGCAGCAAACCGTACAGATGATCGAGCTTGTACAAGCGCGCCAGCATCGTGCGCTCGATCACGATGCCGATCGCGCCGACGATGATCGGCGCGAGGAGGAGCGCCCACCAGTACCCGACCCCGGCCTTGTTCAGAAGGAACCACGCGCAGAACGCGCCCATCATGTATTGCGCGCCGTGCGTGAAATTGATGATGTTGAGCAGCCCGAAAATCACCGCCAGGCCGAGCGACAGCATCGCGTAGAACGCGCCGTTGATGAGCCCGATCAGCAGCTGGCCGAAGAGTGCCTGCAATCAGATCCCCGAGATGCCTACAGCTTGCGGCAGGACGCCATCATTATCCGTCGCGCCGGTGGTGGCCGCGCGTAGGACGGACCCCGGCGCGGCGCGGCGGATAACTGCTCGCGTTGGAGGGGCGCCTTGCGGCGCCCCTCAACGCTTCGCATCCAGTGCCCATCGGCTTCGTTACTTAACTAGCGAGCAACCTCCATCGGCCAGCGGGCGGAAGGCCTGGTCGGCCGGAATCGTCGCGCGCACCTTGTAGTAATCCCACGGATATTTCGATTCCGACGGCTTCTTGACCTCCATCAGGTACGCCGGGTGGATCTTCCGCCCGTCGACGCGGATTGTGCCTTTGCCGAACAGCGGATCGTCGGTCGGCATTTCCTTCATCTTGGCGACGACCTTGGTGCCGTCGTCGCTCTTCAGCGCCTCGACCGCCTTGAAGTAGTGCAACAGCGACGCATAGACGCCCGCGTGCACCATCGTC
>DATNAR010000200.1:0-2103 GCA_035607385.1 Casimicrobiaceae bacterium | reverse complement strand
GTGCGCAAGGGCACGCTCTCCAGGCGCTTCGATTCGTCCAGCAGGCGGCGGAAGCGCTTGCGGTCGCGCGGTTGGACGTCGACGATCTTGGCCAGCTGATCGATCGTCGCCTCGAGATTGGCCACGCGCGAAGGAACGATCTCCAGCGTGTACGCCGAATAGCTCTGTGCCAGCACGACGCCGTTGCGATCGGTGATCACGCCCCGGTTGGGCGCGATCGGAACGATCGCGACGCGATTGCTTTCGGCCAGCGTCTGGTAGTGTCCGTGCTGGATCACCTGCAGGTAGAAAAAGCGTCCGAACAGCCCGCCGAACCCGGCAAGCATCAGGACGCCCGCGATCAACAGGCGGCGGCGGAAGCGAAAGCTTTCGCGCTCGGGATCCTTGAGCTCGGGCGGCGAGAAGGCGCGCTGGCCGCGTTGACTGAACAGGCGTCGCATGATCGTCGCGCTAGCGCTCCGCGGGCGAGCGCTGCGGGCGCTGCGGCCACTGCAGCAGGGCCGTGACCAGCGGCCAGAGCAGCGCCCCGGTCAGCGAGCCGACGGCGTAGGTCCAGCGCGGGGGCGGCGCCCCGCCGGCGATGCGCACCAGCAACACCAGTCCCGAACTGAGCAACAACAGCACTGCCACCTGCGCCGCCTGCTGCCAGAGCGAAAAGCGCAACACGCGGCGGCGAAAATAGCCGGCGCCGTATGCGAGCACGGCATACGCCAGTGCATGCTGGCCGAACACCGTCGCATCGACGACATCCATCATCAGCCCGAGGCACCACGCGACGCCGACGCCGATCAGTCGCGGCTCCTGGATGCACCAGTAGAGCAGCACCAGCGCCAGGAAATCCGGCTTCAGCGTCAGGGCCATGCCCGACATCGGCACCGTATTGGCCAGCAAGGCGACGAGCAAGGTCAGCACGATAAACCACGGCCGGACCGGCAGCAGGATCTCTTCGGGGCGCGCGGCGACGAAAGGCGGCATCGTTTTGGCCCTATCCCTTGCGCCGGGCGCGGCCCTTGCGCGGCGCAGCGGTGTCGGCAGGTTCCTCGGGGCGCGGCGGCGCCGACGCGGTCGATCCGAGGATCAACACCTGGGCACTGTTGTCGATGCCTGCCAGCGGCTTGCAGGTCACGTGCGCGAAACTCTGCCCGGTCTCGCGCTCGACCGAGACGACCTGCGCGACGGCGAGACCGGCCGGGTAGGTGCCGTCGATGCCCGATGTGACCAGGAGATCGCCCGGCTCGATTTCCACGCTGGGCGAGAGATAACGGAGCTCCGGCGCCCGCGCCGCGCCGGCGCCGTACATGACGCTGCGCACGCCGCTGCGCTCGACCTTGACCGGCACCGCGTGGTCCTTGTCGGTGACCAGCGTGACCTCGGACATGTAGGGATACACGCGCGTGACCTGGCCGACGACGCCGATGCTGTCGATCACCGCGCGGCCCGCCTGCACGCCGGCCGCCTCGCCCTTGTCGACGAAGAGCTTCTGCGTGAACGGATCGCGGCTGGAGTAGAGCACTTCGGCGGCGGTCGCATCGACCGGGATGCGCGCCTCGAGCTGCATCAGCCCGCGCAGCCGCGCGTTTTCCTTCTCGACCGCCGGATAAGCCTGCACCAGAGGCGCCTGGCTCAGCAATTGCGCCTGCAACGCGGCATTGTCGTCGGACAGCGCGCGCTGCGATGAAAAATAGGTTCCGACATACGCCAGCGCCTCACCGGGCATCTGCACGATCCGCTGCATCGGATAAAGAACGATCGCCGCGCCGCGCCGAATATTCTCGAGGTAGCGATAGCGCGTATCGGCAAACAGCAGCGCCAGCGACAGCAGCCCGAAAACCGCAAGTCGCGTCAGCGGTGACGGGCCGCGGTGAAAAAAAGGCGGCGGCTCGACCGGGAGGTGACGCATCGAACGGGCCGGCCGGTCAGCGGCGGGGACTAACCCCGACGGTCAGACAGCGGAAGACGGGATGCGTGGCAGTGGGCATGCTCGTCGTCGATACGATCCGATCAATCGGAAGTGAAGATCGTCGACAGTTTTTCCATGTTCTCGAGCGCCTTGCCGCAGCCGCGCACGACGCAGGTCAGCGGGTCGTCGGCGACGATCACCGG
>DATNAR010000194.1:0-4095 GCA_035607385.1 Casimicrobiaceae bacterium | reverse complement strand
GCGAAAATCCGCCGTTGCCGACCCGCTGGCCCTCCGGCGCCCAGAACCACTTGGCGCCGATGTAATCGCAATCGAGGAAGTCGCTGCGCCAAGCCGCCGGGTTCAGCGCGTAGCCATCCCATTGCACCAGCAGGACGTGCGGGGTAGCGACATGATCGAGCAGCGATGCCAGCACGAAGCGCGAGTAATCGTCGCGCGAGGCGAGCGCAGCGATCGTGCGGACCTCGATGCCTGGCTCGTCGACGTCGCGATCGGTTAGAAAGAGCGTGCGGCCAAACCTGATCCCGGCTGCCGACCGACGCAGCGCCCGCGCCGCCAGCGCATGGTTGGCGGTATCGATGCAGCAAAGCGTGACTCCGGGCAGATCGAGCATCGAAAAATGTGCTGCGGTGGCAGCTTTAGGCAGCGGCAGGCGCGATCGCGGCGGCGGGCTGCGCGTCGCCGGCAAGCTCCCGCCAGAGCAGCGCGCCGAAAACGACAAGCAGCGGCGCCAGGTGCAGCGTCGCGCGGTTGAGCGTCGTGAGCTCGAGTATCCAGGCCGACGCGTTGGTGAACCAGGTGACGAACAGCAGGAAGGCGATGCCGGTGCCGACGACGACGGACAGCGGCGCGAGCCGCGGTCGACCCAAGCGTCGCGCGCCGGCGATGGCCAGCACGACCGCCCCGTACCAGAGGAGATTCCAGCTGCTGGACAAGAGGTATGCATCCCAGAACGCACGCCATCCGGGATCGAAATCGGCGTGCAGCCGGTAGCCGAGGATGACGACATTGGTGCGAGCCATCGCAAGCAGCGCGAACAGTCCCAGCGCATACGCGATGCCGACGATCTGCAGTCCGCGCCGCGGCAGCAGCGCGACGACGACGCCGGGCAAAAGCGTCAGCGCCCAGACCAGCCCGGGAATCTTGATCAGCGGACAGCACAGTGCGAGTCCAAGCGCGAGCGCCGCGTCGAGCGGGTCGCGTCGCATCGCCCAGCGATAGGAAGCGAGCGCCGCCAGCGTGTAGACGGCGGCCATCGGGAGATCGGCGTAGCCGGCGAGCGCTGCGTGCGTGTCGAGCAGCGGCAGCGATGCGACGAGGTACGCTGCGACCAGCGCAGTCAGCGGTGCCAGGCCTTCGCCGCGCAGCGCGCCGTAGACCGCGCAGGTCAGCGAGATCAGCAGCAGCAGCCACGGCCAGTTCATCGCCGAATCGTCCCAGCGGCCGAGCGCAACACAGCTCCAGACCTGCAGCAGCGGGATCGTCGCCGGATAGTTGGGCGCAGCATCGAAATACACGCCGCCCGGGCTCGCGAACCACTGCTCGGCGCGCACAAACGGGGCAATGCGCCCCAGCTCGTACCAGACGCGGGCCTTGGTTGCCCACTGCACCCACGCGTCCCACGGATAAAGCGGTTGCCAGGCGACATCGGCGGCCAGCAGAAGAAAGCGCAGCGCCAGCCAGGCGATCAACCCGATCCAGACGACACGTTGCCAGCGCGGCAGCGGCGGCCGGAGCAGCGAGCCGGGCATAGCGCGCAGATCGACTGGAGCGATGCGTCCGGCGCGCAGTGCGAGCGCCGCCAGCGCGGCGGCGGCCATCGCGAGCGGCAGTCCGATCGAAAGCCAGCCAAAGGGGACGCCGACGGCGCTCAACAGGCGCATCCACAACGTCAACAGCAACGTGCCGATGCAGTAACCGAACCCGGCGCGCAGCGCCGCCCTCCCGGCGGAATCGCCGCGCGGCCAGCCGAGCGCCGCCAGCAGCGCGAGGCCCAGCAGCCACGGCAGCATCAGCCCGGCGGTCAGCGACAGGTATTCCATCTAATGGATCGCGAACACGGCGCCGCCGCCTTCGGCGAACAGAATCTCGGCGTCCACCGGCTGGCCGCCGTCCCAGCGCAGCTTCTTCTGGGCCGGATCGAACTGCACGCCCTTGCGCCTGAACACGACCAGATAGTCGCCGCTGCGCAGCTTCGCCGCATCCGGCATCGTGTTCCGGTACGGATCGAAATAGACGTTGTACGGATACAGGTGATAGGCGCCGCGATCTCGAAAATACAGCGCGTCCGCGGCCATGAACACGCGCACCGGCGGCGGGGGAAGCTTCGCCCGCGCCTGTTCGATGAAGGCGAACAAGGGGCCGTCCTCGGCGGCGAGATGGCGCTCACGCCATGGCTTGCCGGCGTATTGCTTGAAGGTCGCCCGCGCCTCGCGCGCAAGGTTCCACTGCCACGGAACATCGAGAAGGAACCACGCGCAAACGAACAGGCCGCCGGCGATCAGCGGCCGGAACGGACCGACCGTTTGCGGACGCCAACGCGCCAGGGCGGCGTAAATGATCAAAGCCACACCGACGATCGCCGCCAGCGCGAAAGGCAAAGGCAGATCCTGCGCGTCGGCTCCGCCGTTGCGGCTGTTGATCGATCCGCCGCTCCAGGGCTCGAAGGCCAGCCATTCGCGGACACGATCGTGCAGGACCTGCGCGGCGGTCATCGGCTTGGCCTCGACGCCTCGGATCAGCATCGGCTGCGACAGATCGCCGCGGACGATGAGGGCGAGA
Organism: Casimicrobiaceae bacterium; assembly: GCA_035607385.1. GTDB lineage: Bacteria > Pseudomonadota > Gammaproteobacteria > Burkholderiales > Casimicrobiaceae > PALSA-1003. The sequence continues at coordinate 1,554 of DATNAR010000194.1, read as the reverse complement.
CCGTTGATCTTGCCGATCCAGTTGGGATCGTCGGCAAGCGTGATCGGGAGCAGGCGCCTGGCCTCGACGGTCAGCGGACGGGTGAAACGGCGGCCCGGCTCGTAATCGTTGCGCCAGACCAGCGCCGCGGCGAGGTCATTGGGGACATCGGCCGTGTCCCATGCGACTGCCGCGTACCCGGCCGACCGGAACGATGTCTGGATCGAGACGATGGCAATGCCTTGCGCGCCGCTGGCGCTGACACGAAGCCCCTCGGCGCTCGCCTGTCCGCTGCCTTGCGTGACGGCGAGCTCTGCCGCCGTCCAGCGCAAGGTCGGCGAGCTGCCGAACCAGTTGCCAGGCACCGAAACGAAGAGGTAGCCGACGATGCACAGTAACGCGCTGACGGCGAAAAGCGAGGCTCCCACCAGCATCGCGCGCGGGGGCGAAGGAGGCGGGGCTGCCGGCGCGGCGATCGTTTGCGGAGCCGACTCGGCGGCGGGATAGGTCAAGCGGCGAGAATGGCCCTAATAGGCGTTGCGACTGCGAAAGATGTGCATGACGGTCAACGCAAGAATTCGCAGATCGAACCACAACGACCAGTTGTCGATGTAATACAGGTCGTATTGTATCCGCTTGGCGAGGTCGCTGCTCCCGCGCAGATCGTTGACCTGCGCCCACCCGGTGATGCCGGCCTTGACCAGGTGTTTCTGCATGTACCCGGGCACTTCCTTGCGGAACTGCGCGATGAATTCCGGCCGCTCCGGCCTGGGCCCGACCAGGGACATGTCGCCCGAGAGCACGTTGATCAATTGCGGCAGCTCGTCGAGGCTGTAACGGCGCAGCATCCGGCCGAGGCCCTTGCTGCGCGTCGCATCGGGCGCCGACCAGACCGGGCCGCTTTGCACTTCGGCGTTGACGGGCAGCGTCCGGAACTTGAGCATCGTGAACGGGCGCCCGTTCGACGTGACCCGCGTCTGACGGTAGAAGACCGGTGCGCCCGACGTCGCGAGGATGGCGAAAGCGATGACGACGAACAGCGGCGAGGAGAGCAACAGCAGAAAAGCGCCCAGCGCGTAGTCTTCGGCGGCCTTCAGCATGCGGGCCATGCCTTCGATCGGGGTGTCGCTGAGTCCGATGACCGGCATGCCGGCAATTTCGGAAAAGCTGTGCCGCAGCAATTCGAAGCCGAAAATGTCCGGCACATATCGTATCTGGACCGAATGGCCGCGCAGCTCGGCGGCCACGCGGCGGATCCGGTCCTCGTCGCGCAACGGGAGCGCGATCCACACCTGGTCGATGCCGCCGGCGTCGAGATCGCGGCCGAGCTGGGCGATCGGGCCGCGCACCGGCACCCCTTCGATCAAGCCGCCGGCGAGTGCAGGAGTGTCGTCATAGAGCGCGTGAACGATAAGTCCGCTCCACGGGGCCTGGCGCAGGCGTCTGACGACTTCCGCGGCCAGCTCGCCCGCGCCGACGATGCTTACGTGCCTCAGGTTGTAGCCGCGCCGGCGCAGCCAGCGCAGCGCCAGCCGCAACGCGACGCGCATCCCGGCATGGGCCAGCAGGCCCGCC